>JAYEIQ010000012.1:0-37043 GCA_034660175.1 Patescibacteria group bacterium
AGATTTTCACCTTCAATCAACCGATACAGAATTGAAAGATGCGGGAACTGATCTAACCTTAGAAGGTTTCTCCGACGACATAGACGGAGACACCCGTTCTGGAGATTGGGATATCGGCGCGGATGAAATGATCCACATAAAATATAAATTTAGAGGAGAAACACAGTTCAAAGGAAATGTGCGCGTAAAATAAATATTTTATGTGAAATGAAATTAAGTTTATTCAAGCACTCGCTGAGCTGAGGCGAGCCTTTTTGTTTTTTGAATTATCAGTCTTCGCAAGAACAAAATAATCAAATTTATAAAGTTGCTTCCGTTCTCATGTTTGCAAACATGAGAACGTTGTGTTATTCTAAGAAATAATAAATAAAAAACAAAACAATGGCACGGAGAAAGATTTATGAAGTTGACAAGCGTGAGCGCTATCGGATGCTGGATGAGTTTTTTCAAATGGTGGCGCAAATCAAAACCAAGCAAACAGCTGCAAGTTTTTTCAAGGATCTTTTGACTCCCAGCGAATCATTGATGTTGGTCAGAAGGATTGAAATTGCAAAACTTCTTTTAGCTGGTTGGAACTATAGAGATATTTCAGAAAAGCTAAAGGTTGGCGTTAATACTATTAACTCT
The DNA here is from genome assembly GCA_034660175.1 of Patescibacteria group bacterium. Classification (GTDB taxonomy): domain Bacteria; phylum Patescibacteriota; class Minisyncoccia; order Moranbacterales; family DUUL01; genus JAYEIQ01. The sequence continues at coordinate 628 of JAYEIQ010000012.1, forward strand.
GTTAATCGCTGGCTATTTTCTGGATTTGGGGGTTATTATTCTGAACTGAAAAATGCAAAAAATATGAAGGAGTATAAAAACTCCATTCCGACAAATGACTGGGAAATGATAAAGAAAAAATATCCTGCTCACTTTTTTATTTCTAATTTGGTAGACAAGATACGAGCAAGAGACAGAAAAGTCTAAAAATAATGTTCTCTTGTTTGCAAACAAGAGAACATTATTTGATTGTGGTTTTTAGTTTTTCGCTTTTAGTTTTGAGCTTGTTTGAGACAATTAGATCAATTTCAGCTCTTCTTCTAGCTCGTCATAACCATTGATCTCAAACAATTTTTGTCTCAATTTCTTCGCTCCAGGGATCGATTTGAAATACCATCCCAGGTGCTTTCTGAACTCGGTAATGCTTTTATCTCCTTTGAATTTCTTCATGAGGTTCGCATGGCGCAAGGTCACTTTTTTTGTTTCATCTTTTGTGGGGACTGAATATTTTCCGGTTTTCAAAAGATCTTTTGTTTGTGAGAAGATCCATGGGTTGCCCAGTGCTCCTCTGGCGATTGCAACTCCATCGGCTCCAGTTTTTTCCAAGACCTTTTTGGCATTTTCTGGTGAAAAAATTCCTCCGTTGGCGATGACAGATTTGGAAGGGAAGCTCTTTTTTATTTTTTTGATAAGTTTGAAGTCAATTGGCCCAGTAAAGCCTTCTTTGAATGTTCGTCCGTGGACAATGACAATTTTCCAATCCAAATCATGTATATGATTGAGCAGGTTCATTGCATCATATTTTCCAACGCTAGCACGAATTTTGATTGAAACGGGCAGGTTGGTGTTGGCCAGGACTGCCTGAATAATTTTGCGTGCCAGAGGTGGATCTTTCATCAGTTCACACCCTGCACCTTGTTTGATGACTTTTCTGACAGGGCAACCAAAGTTGATGTCAATTGCTTCTGGTTTTCTTGTTTTTCCGCTGTTGTTTGTCCTTGGCAGTGAATCTATGAGTTTTGTTGCTTTGGCAAAATCTTCTGGTTTTGAGCCAAAAAGTTGCACAAATAAAGGAAAATCTTGTTTGCAAGAGTTTATAAAACTCAGAGTTTTTGCTTTATTGTTATGACAAAGACCGGTTGCACTTACCATTTCTGAATACAGTGCATCCGCGCTGTGTTCTTTGCATATAACTCGAAAAGGCAGATCGGTTATTCCTGCCATTGGCGAAAGTATTATTTGTTTTTTTTGGTCAATCAAATCATACATATATAGTGAGGGAGGGATTTTCATGAATAGAGCAATGGAACTTGCTGAATACTACTGCAAAGAGCCTGGCAAATGGGCCAAAAATTGGTGAAGCTTCTTGGTGATGTTGTGAATTCTGGCAGCAACGAGGAAGCCAAAAAACATGCTGAAGCTGCACTTGGTTATCTCAGGAAAATTGTTCATTTCGATGTGCAGATTAAAAGGGTGGAACAATTCATCCAAGATTTTGAGACCAATAAAATCCATGTCCAATTCAGAATGTAGCTATAACTCAACTTTTTCAACGTAAAAATAAAATACGGTTGTCCAAGGATGAAACTCATACAAAAAATGGATACACTGTTTTTATTTGTATAAATTTTGGAATAATTTACTTTCTCCTTGCTTTTTGTCCTTCTGACGTGTCCTCAACTGTAAATCCCAGTTCATCTATCTTGTCTCTCAGTCGGTCGGCTTTTTCAAAATCATTCTCTTTTCTTGCTGCTTCTCTTGACGCCAACATTTCTTCAACATTCTCTGGCAACATTTTTTTATTGGATTTGATTCTCAGCCCAAGGATCTTGTTGATCTCTTTCCAGAAATTCAAAACCTCAGTAGCTTTTTCTTTGTTGAACTTGCCATCAGCAACATCTTTGTTCACTTTTGATATGAGCTTGAACAGCACGCTCAAGGCAATTGGAGTGTTCAGGTCATCGTCCATGGCTGACTTGAATTCTTTTTCGTACGTACTTACATATGTACGTATAACCGGTCTGATCTCTTTTTTGTTACTATCGTCGACCATTTCTTGAAGCTTTTTTACGAAGCGAGTGATCTTTTCAAGGTTGGTCTGAGCTTGATCCATTGTTTCCCATGTGAAATTGACGTTAGAACGATAGTGAGATGATATGATGAGCAGGCGGAAAACCATTGGATCATATCCTCTGTCAGTGACATCTTTCAGGATGTAGAAATTTTCTTTTGATTTCGACATTTTTTTTCCATCAACCAACAGGAATCTGTTATGGAACCAGAAATGGGAAAAAGGTTTTCCTGTTGCTCCCTCGGATTGGGCAATTTCATTTTCGTGGTGGGGAAAGAAGTGATCTTCTCCGCCTGTGTGAATGTCCAGAGTCTCACCAAGATATTCCATACTCATCGCCGAACATTCAATATGCCAACCTGGATATCCAATACCCCAAGGACTTTCCCATTTCAAAATGTGCTCTTTGGGAGCTTTGAGCCAGAGAGCAAAATCATATGGATGACGCTTGTCTGGATGCTCCTCAAGTCGTGCGCCATCTTTCAGCTCTTCCACTTTTTTGTTGGAGAGTTTTCCATAGTTGGGGAATTTGTCAACGTTGAAAAACACGTTTCCATTTTTTTCATAGGCAAGCCCTTTTTGAATCAGTGTTTCTGTGATCTTGATCATCTGTGGAATGTGAAAGGTGGCTCGTGGATAATATTGCGATTTTTTGATGTTAAGTTTTTTGATGTCGTCAAAATAGCTTTCAGTATAGAAATTTGCTATTTCTTCTGGCGTTTTTTTCTCTCGCAGAGCTGCTTTTAGCATTTTGTCTTCACCGCTGTCAGCCTGATTTACATCGTCCGCAGTCAAATGACCAACATCAGTTATGTTGGTGATGTGTCGAACTTCGAATCCGGAGTATTCTAGGTATCTTCTGAGCGTGTCAGCGAATATGTATGCCGTGAAATTTCCGATATGTGCATAGTCATAGACAGTTGGCCCGCAAGTATACATCTTCACTTTTCCAGTCTCGATTGACCAGAACTCTTCTTTTTTGTTTGTGAGTGTGTTATGAAGTTTCAACATAGATGTGAAAATAATGATTACGTAATTGAGCTGAGATATTTTTCTCCTCTGTCTGGAAATATGCAGACAATCTTCTTTTTCTTTGTGGCTTCTTCTTGTGCAATTTTCTGCGCAACATGCAAAGCTGCTGCAGATGAGATTCCACAAAAAAGACCTTCTTTTTTTGCCAGATTGCGGTGCAGTTTGTGCACTGCTTCTTCATCTTCTATCATAACCCGCTTGTCGATGAAATCAAAGTCAATTATTGGGGGAACCCATTCTTGAATGCTGCGAGGGCCGGGAATGGAAGAATCTGCGCCAATTTCAGCTCCAATCACTTGAATGTTAGGATTGTGCTTTTTGAGTCGCTTGGCGACTCCCATTATTGTTCCGCCGGTTCCAACTGTTGCAACAAAGTGGGTCAAATCAGGGCATTGTTCGAGAATTTCTTTCGCAGTTGTGTCGTGGTGAACAGCAACACAAGCAGGGTTCTCGTATTGATTGGGCATCACATAGTTTTTATTCTGAGCAGCCTGTTTCTTGCACTTTTCAATCGTTGTTTTGCCCTTCCAGTCTTCTTTGTTACAAAATTCAATATCTGCTCCGAAAAATTTCAAAAGAGCAATTCGTTCCGGTGTTGCATTTTCAGGAAGCATGATCCTGACTTTGTATCCCTTGGCTGCCCCGATCATTGCAAGTCCTATTCCTGTGTTTCCAGAGGAAGGTTCAAAGATAGTAGTGTTTTCATCTATCATATTTTTCTTTTCCAAATCCTTGATGAGTGCCATTGCAACCCGATCTTTGATTGAGCCTCCGATGTTCTGTCCTTCAAGTTTTGCGAAAATTGAGCAAGTTTTATCACAGCAAGAAATCAACTTGTAAAGTGGGGTGTTTCCGATCAGTTTTGTGATGTCACTTGTCATTTTGTTTACTGTATAGTGATTTAATTAGTAGATTTGGTTCAATCGTTATCGTTTTACAAAAATTTTCATGAGCCAGTCGTTGTTTGTTTTCTTGTGTATAATGATCCAACTATTATTTATTGGTCAGGCAAGGGTGATTTTTGTTATAGCTCTTACTAAAAAATTTGTTGTTCATCAACAATAATCGAACTTAGTTGTTATGAAAACAAAAACCTCTCGTTCTAATCGGATAGAGAATCCTATAGTTAGGTCTATAGTGAGGTCTATCGTCAAAGGGCGAGAGGTTTCGCGGTTCCACCTTTGTTTTGGTTGACGAGCTTTTGGTTTCTTGGCTGATCAATTTCTTAAAGAGAGCTATTACGGGCCGACCCGGCAGGAATTGTCTACGCTAAACGCGAGATTTTATCTTCCTGCAGCATATCCGAGTGTTCGGAGTAACAAGGCGCACGCTTCCTTGCTAGTGCTGTTGCTGACAACAAAGTTCTACGGTACATTGTAGTTTAAAAATGTTGTTTGTCAAATAGTGTCTGAGAATGTTTTTTTAACTTTGTACAAAGGGGGAAGTTGTAATGCTTAAGAGATTAAAAAATAGTGCAGAGTCTGACGGCCGCTTTTTTTCAGGAATCGTTCACGCTGTTCTTTTTTTATTAATTTTTCCAATTGGCGGTGCCATAATAGTTGGTGTCATGATCGTGTTGTCAACGATGAAGAAAGGAGGTGTTAAGTGTTGAGTTAATTTCCAATCATAAAAGTCATGAAAGAGAGTGTCGGGAAAGATAAGAAGGTGTTTTTTCGATTCAGTTTCATCGTTTCGATGATGATTGTTGCTGTTGTCGGTGTAAAAGTGTTTGCAGAGAATATGTTGTGGAAAATTTCTTCGATAATGAAAAATAACTGTTTCAGTTTCTGAGACAAAAGGTGGTGATCAAAGCTCCAAAAACAAAAAAAGTTGTGAGGTAAAACGTCGCTCCGACTTTTTTGTTTATCTAACAAGCACTTTCATATATGCAGATATGAAAGTGCGGTTATTTGTTTGTGATAGACTTTCTTTTCTCCATTTTCACAATAATCACCATTGCGATGATCGCTCCGATCAAATTTGAAACCAAATCAATTGCATTGTTTATATATCCACCAACTCCATTGCCAGGATCAATCACAGTAGCAGAGAACTCGATCACTTCATTCAATGCTCCAAAGCCAGTTGCTGCCATCACACAAACGATTGAAAGTGAAACCCAGCGTTTTTTCTCGTCCATTTTCAATGAAGACTTCAAAAGATGCCAGACCAAGAATGTTGTTACACCAAAGCCATAGGCATGTACCAACTGGTCATATTTCAATACGTTGTATGGTTCACCAATAAGTGGAATCAACATTGTTTCATAGAGTTTGACTCCATTTATATAAACACCACCACCTGCCATGTGAGCAAAGGCCCAAACAGACAAAGCCCAGAGCAGGCCGTTGGAATAGTTGACCTTTTTGTTGGTCGAAAGAATCAATGTCATGAAAACAAAGAGAATTCCCACATAGAGCAGAAATTCGAAATTTCTATTAACAAAAAAAGTCACAATAAAAGCAAGCATCACCAGCGTATTTGTAAGAAAAATTGGAAGTTGTCCTTTTTTGAGTAGTTTCATTTTTTTAAAACCATTTTTTTCTGCGAAAAAACAAAAGCATGCCGAAAGTGATAAAGCACATTACAAGAACCACCATCCAAAATGTTTCTTTTCTGTGGGCAGCAGGGAACTGATCGAAAGGAATGATGGCAAAAATTCCCACGAACACAGACAATGTGAAAGTGATGAAGGAAATGCCTGTGAACAATCGCATTGTCTGGTTGATCTTGTGAGAGACAAGTGAGTTGTTTGTTTCTTCCAGCGACTCAATCACTTCTTTGGTGTTTTCCAAGGCATTCCAAACACGAATGTTGGTTCCGATCAGATCTTGGAAATATTTGTCCAATTCTTTTTCAAGGAGCGCGTAGTGTTTTTGAGCAAGTGATTCCAAGATGGTGCGTTGAGGTTTGAGTGTTCTTCTGAAAGCAAGGATATCTCTTTTGACGATGGAGGTTTCTTTGACCATCTCTTTTTCATTGTCGTCAAAGATCTCTTTCTCAATTTCATCAAGACGTTCGCTTATGTGATCTATTTTTGGGAAACAAGAAGAAAGAAGCATTTCAAGAATTGAGTATAAGAGAAAACCACTTGTCTTGGACATGGCTTTAGTTTTTGTTATCTCATTCTCCTTGAACTGCTTGAGAATCGCTTTGAGTGGAATGTTCTCTTCTGTGTGAGCAGTGATTATGTGGTCTTTTGTGATGACAATGTCAAGCTCTCCTGGTCTTGTGACTCTTTTTCCACGATCGAAGAGCGGAACGTGCAGAATGACATAGAGACAGTTTTCAAATTCTTCTGCACGCGGTCTTTGAGATGGGGATGTGAATTCTTCAAGGACCAAAGGATGCAAATCAAAATGTTCTTTCAGAAAAAGAATGTCATCTGTGGTTGGTTTTTCGATGTCAATCCAAGTCAGGCTCTTGTGAGTTGTTTTGTTCATCATGAGAGCTTCTTTTATTTTTATTTTTTTCTGCTATATTCAGTATAGCATAGGAGTAAATATTAGACATCAGTAATTATCAAGATGTTTGTTGAAGGATATCTTATAAAGCTCATAAGATTATATCAAAAAACGCTGTCACGGGATACGGGTTGGTTGTCTTTTGTTTATGGAGAGAGAACTTGCAGATTTCACCCCACTTGTTCACAATATATGATTGAGGCGATTGAAATTCATGGAGCGATCAGGGGGTGTTGGCTGGGAATTTTCAGAATTGCTCGATGCCATCCTTGGGCAAAAGGAGGTGTTGATGAAGTGCCTGGAAAAAAGATTCAAGGCTCAAGGCATTGATTATTTGGTGAAAGTGTGTTATAATTATTCGTTGCATTAAAATTACTATTTTATTGTCCATGAGTTATTAAAAAAGACGAATCATGACTCTTAAGGAAATTTTGTCAATCAGAAAGGTTCCATATGACGCAAAGCAAATCGTGCGAATCACGGAAGCTTTTGATTTTGCAAAAAAAGCCCACGAAGGTCAAAAAAGAAAATCTGGTGAAGACTATTTTGTTCATTGTGCTGAGACGGCTGGGATTTTGGTCAAGATGGGACTTGGTTCAATAACTGTTTCTGCAGCTCTTTTGCATGATACATACGAAGATACGGATGTATCACTTGAAGATATCAAGAAAAAATTTGGTTCGGAAATTGTTTTTATTGTTGAGGGTGTGACCAAATTGGGAAAAGTGAGGCTCAAAGGATCTGATGAGGAATATTATCTTGACAATTTGAGAAAAATGTTCTTGGCAATGGCGTCTGATATCAGGGTGATTATAATCAAGCTTGCTGACAGGCTTCACAACATGAGAACACTCAGTGCATTGCCAAAAGACAAACAGTTGAGGATTGCAAAGGAGACAATGGAGATTTATGTTCCGATTGCGAACAGGTTTGGAATTGGAGAGATCCAGGGTGAGTTGGAAGACCTGGCTTTCAAATATTTGGATCCGAAGAAGTATAAAGAAGTTGTGAAACTTGAAACAGAAGTGTTCAAAGAGAGAGCGAAGTATGTCAAAAACGCAATCAAGGAATTGAGAGTAGAGCTGGGAAAGGAAGGGATTAAAGTGTTGGATATTCACGGAAGAGCAAAACACTATCATCGTCTCTACAGAAAACTGCTTCGATATGAAATGGACATTGATAAAATCTATGATTTGGTTGCAATCAGGATCATAGTTTCATCTGTTGCATCATGCTACGAAACTCTCGGAATTGTGCATAAAAAATATCGTCCTTTGATTGGACGTATCAAGGATTATATTTCTTTGCCCAAGCCAAACGGTTACAAATCTATCCACACGACAGTTTTTGGCCCTAGTGGAAAAATTCTTGAAATTCAAATCAGAACGGAGCGTATGCATGATGAGGCAGAATTTGGAATTGCTGCGCATTGGATCTATTCACATGGACAAACATGGAAAGATTTTGTGTTTCGTCGACATAGCCCTAAAGTGCCTCAGGAAGATTTGTTGTGGGTTGATCAGCTCAAGCAATGGCATGGCGAGACTGGGGGACAGACGGATGAGTTCTGGAGGTCTGTCAAAATCGATTTTTTTCGCAATCATATTTTTGCGTTTACTCCTGAGGGAGATGTTATTGACTTGCCAGAGGGAGCAACTCCGATTGATTTCGCCTATCGGATTCATACTGAGGTTGGAGACAGAACAATTGGAGCTAAGGTTAATGGAAAAATGGTCTCATTGGACTATACAATCCACAATGGTGACTTGATCGAGGTTTCAACTTCAAAAGAAAAAAAACTTCCAAATAGAGATTGGCTGATTTTCATCAAAACTGCTCATGCTCGGTCGAAGATCAAGAACGCTCTGAAAAAAGGTGGCACAAAAGTGGTCTAGGATTTTTCTTGGTCGATATTTTGCTTTGACAAACCCCTTTTTGTGTGCAACAATATCACTACGTGTTTGCAACATGATTGTTGGGGTATGTTTGTTTCAAATATCGTTTGAGGTAGGAAAAAAGTTCAAAATTGCAATAATACCTAATACAAAAATATGGGTATTGACACTTTTCCTGAACCAGAAACTTCTGTAGAAGCATTGTCCTCTTGGCAAGAAAGAATTTTCAGTGATGCGGTGGAACTGTTCAAAGACGAGCTCCAACGACAGAAAGCTGAGGGCGAGCAGTTGGGTGCGAAGGTTGGAGAATTTGAGACATTGGCAAAAGGACTTGTAAGTGAAAAGAAGGATGAATGGTCTGAAATCTTGAGTGGAAGCAATTTTGAAGAAGAAGCTTCTGAAGATGTTGAAAAAAGACTTGCAAGAAGTCTTGTGATCATCACCAAGGAAAAACTGGAAGAATAGAATTTTCACATATCGCGGGGTGGAGCACTGAGCTTGTTGGTTGCAAGCGAAGCAACTCGGACAGCCGAGCGATAAATCACAACTAATAGTTTTGAATGTTTTCTCTAAAACGTTCACATATCGCGGGGTGGAGCAGTCTGGCAGCTCGGCTGGCTCATAACCAGCAGGTCGCGGGTTCAAATCCCGCCCCCGCAACAAATTTAAGAAAGAGGTGAAAGGTAAAAAGTAAAAGGCTAAAAAGGCAATAGAACGCTTTTAACTTTTCCATTTCACCTTTTTTTGGGATTCCGGGATAGCTTCCCAGTAGTACAAAACACTGTCTTGACTACGAGGCAGGCAGTTGGTTACCTGCCCGTACCGAACGGTATGTTCGGGCGGGGAGCGTGGGACTTTCACCCTGTTAAATATTATGGCGGCGTAGCTCAGTTGGTTAGAGCGTGGGACTCATAAGCCCAAGGTCAGAGGTTCAACTCCTCTCGCCGCTACCCAAAATTTAACGGGGCAGGCAAGCTCAAGGTTGTGAGTTTCAGCCTTGGCAAGCCGAAGGCGAGACGGGCAAATCTCACTCCCGGTACAAATTTTAGAAACAGCCAGACGCGATTACAAATCAGAAAAACAATACAACAATATATCGACAAACAAATGAGAATTGGAATTGATGTTCGTGCTATTGGACGTCAGCGCACGGGCGATGAGACATACACCTTGCAACTCGTTAGGAGTCTTGCACATATTGATCAAGAAAATACGTATTTTCTTTACACCGACACGGATGATGCTGGTGAGTTGGCCAAAATAGAAAAAACGTTGAACTTGACCAATAAAAATTTTTCACTGGTTGGCGTCACTCCTTCGGCGAAACTTTTGTGGACTTTTTGGTCACTTCCAAGACAAGCAAGACTTGATAAGTTGGATGTTTTGCATGTTCAATATATCACTCCTGTCAAAATTGCCATAGGGACAAAAATTGTAACCACTATTCATGATGTTTCTTTTATTCGCTATCCAGAATTCATTGACAAAAAGGATTTGCTATTTTTGAAAATTCTGATTCCACCGTCTTTGCAACATGCAGACAAAATAATCACAGTTTCCAATTTTACAAAAAAAGAAGTTTCAGAAATTTATCGAATTGATGAGGAGAAAATTTCAGCTATTCAAAATGGAAACGCAGACAAGGAATTTTCTGCAGATATTTCGCAAGAAGATCTGGATCTTGCAAGAGAAAAAATTGGGGTTTCTGAGCCTTTTATTCTCTACGTGGGAACATTGCAGCCGCGAAAAAATATTTCTTCATTGATTGAGGCATTTGCAGTTCTCAACGAAAAATACAAAAATGTTCCAAAGATTCAAGAACTGAAACTGGTGATTGGAGGAAGAAGATATGGACACAACTATGATCAGCAAATAGACAAATCAGTCAAAGCTCTTCCGATTTCAGTGCGAGAAAAAATTGTTTTTGTGGGATTTGTTGATCCAAATATCTTTTCGGCAGTGTATCGTTTGGCAACAGTTTTTTGTTTCTCGTCTTTTTATGAAGGATTTGGTTTGCCAGTGGTCGAAGCAATGGCAAGTGGAGTTCCAGTTGTTTGTAACGAAGGCTCTTGCTTCAAGGAAATCGCTGGGGATGCAGCCTTGATGTATGAGCAAGGTGATTCGAATGATTTGGCTGAGAAGTTATATGTTGCAGTAACAGACGACCAATTGCGTCAAGAGCTGTCTAGCAAAGGAATGATTCAGTCGAGGAAATTTTCCTGGCAGAGGAGTGCGAAGGAGACGCTGGCAGTTTATAAATCTTTGAAATAAGTCTGTTTTCGGTTTGTATTTATGATATTGTGCATTTTCACTGTTGGATGTATTATTTATGTGTGGATATATCAAAAAACGAAGCCTCTTAGATGGAGGAAAAGTGTTTTGGTGAATAAAACGTAAAACTTATTAATGTCATTTTTTAAGGGACTTTTTTACAGGAAAACGAAGAATAATCTATGTAGTGGTGGCACTAATTATTACGGACAAAAGACGAAGAAAAGATTCTACCAGAAAAAAGGGTTCTTGGTGTCTTCGGGTGTGATTGTCATTTTAATTTTGGTCTTTGGAGGATTTTTGTATAAAGCTGGTTATGTCTTGAATAAAATTTCTGATGTAGACAATACTGTCATCGGAAGTCTTTTTGGTGTTTTGCCTGGAATGGGAAAGGAAATAGAAAAAGAGGATGATGGCAAGATCAACATTCTGCTTTTGGGAATGAGAGGGCAGAATGTCCCAGGAGGTGGTTTGTTGACAGACACGATTATGGTTGTCTCAATTAAGCCAAGTGAAAACAAGGTTGCGCTGATCTCAATCCCTCGTGATTTGTATGTCAAAGTTCCTGGAACAGAGACAAGGTCAAAAATCAATGCTGTCTATGTATTTGGAGAAGAGAATGGAAAGCGGGAGGGTATTTCGCAGATGAAAAAAATTGTTAATGAGGTAACTGGTTTGGATATCCACTATGGTGCGGTGATAAACTTTATTGGTTTCAAGCAAATGATAGATACGGTTGGTGGAATCGACATAGAGCTCGATGCATCTTTCTATGAATCCAATCAATTTGTCAAAGGAAATGAATGTGGTGGTCAATTTTATCTTCCAAAAGGAACAAATCATCTTGATGGGGAGACCGCTCTGTGCTATGTTCGTTCTCGAGAGAACACGTCTGATTTTGACAGGGCGAAAAGACAGCAGGTGGTTTTGCAGTCTTTCAAGGATCAGCTGGTTTCAATTGGAACATTGACGGATTTTGGGAAACTCAATGGAATTTTGAACACAATCGGAAACAATGCGAGAACGGACATGTCTTCATCCGAGATGAAAAAATTCTATGGGGAATATGCCTCTATGTACAATTCAGAAATGTATCAACGAGTTTTCGAGAATTCGGAGGAAGGATTGCTTATGGTTCCGAGTGATGTTGCTCCTGAAGTGGGCTATGTTCTCATTCCTCGAGCTGGATGGGATAACTACACACAAATCCAATATGTTTGCAGAGAGATATTTTCCATAGATCCTCAGTCTGATATAAAACCGCTTGTTCAAAGGTATGCTCCGGCACCAACCAGCAGTGGTTCGAGTGACGAAAAAATCGTGAGCGACGAAGAAAAAGAGGAGGAAATTGATGAAAAGGAAATAAATGTGAAAGTGAAGGGAGATCTTTCAATTGATAGTAATCTTGAAATCGAATCAGAAGAGATCGAGATTGAAGAAATTGAGATCAAGGGACCAAAATCTATTCTGAAAGAAATAAAAAGTGTCAAAATAGATCTTGATGATTTGGACAAGGTGAAAAAAGCTGATGAAATAAAAATAAGAGCCAATGACCTTGAATTGCCGGAAGGAGTGAAGATAGTTGAGCCAAAAAACAAACAAAAGACGGTGCTTCTGATTGTTGTTGTTGAAAAATAGGATCGGGGAGGGACAAATCGAGTTGGTTTTTTAAAAGGTGAAAAAAAGTGAGATTTTGGAGTTATGATGCCAGAGCTTTCGATTATCATTTGTTCATTTAAGAACCCGCATATGTTGGGTCTGTGTATTGATTCAATAAGAAAGAATGTTGTTGATATTGACTATGAGTTGATTGTTGCTGATGGTCAGACAGGAGAAGAAACACGAGATCTGATGCGCGAGAAATATTCTGACATCATCTTTCTTTCCAACAAAGTAAATTTGGGCTTTGGTGAACTAGTCAGACAGGGGCTGGCTGCAGCAAAAGGCAAGTATTTTTTTGTTATCAATGTTGATATCATCATTAAGGACGAAGCAACCAACATTCTTCTGGAATATTTGAAAAAGAATCCAGACGTTGGAATTGTTGGTCCAAAATTGGTCAATTTTGATAATTCAGTTCAAAATTCTTGTTTCAGATTCTATTCTCCTTTGACGGTTGTTTATCGCAGAACATTTTTGGGTCGTTTAGGTTTTGCTCGGAAACACCTGGATTGCTTTTTGATGAAAAAGCAGCAGGAGAAAGGAGGGCCAATTGAAGCTGACTGGATCATGGGCAGTGCGATGATGACATCAAGGCAAGCGGTGGAGAAAGTTGGTGTGATGGACAAGAGATTTTTTATGTATTTTGAGGATGTTGACTGGTGTTGGAGATTTTGGAGTAATGGGTACAAAGTTGTTTATAATCCTTTGGCAAAAGTTTTTCACTATCACGGGAAACAAAGTGCCAGTGAAAATGTATTAAGTTCAATGCTATTGAATAAATATTCAAGAATTCACATTTCTAGTGCGATTAAATATTTCACAAAACATTTCAGACAAAACAACCCAAGAATCGGCGAAAAAGTTCTTGCGGAAAATAAAAATTAGCTAAATACATTTCAGATGGACCAACGAGAAGAAGAAGTCAAAGAAAATAAAAAAGAAGAGTCAAACCAAAAACTGCAAACGGATTTGACACAACTGAAATGGAAAAGCAGCTCAAGCAAGAACTATTTTTGGTTCGTGGTGATGTTGGTGCTTGTTTTTTATATTGGTACAGCATGGGGAGGTCGCCAAAAAGTTGATTTTCAAGAACCTTCGGGTGAAGTGGCAAGCTTTTTGAAAAATCTTTCTGATCCAAAAGATCTTTTCGATAATCCAGAAAAAAACAAGCCGGATAAAGTTGATTTTGATATTTTTTGGGAGGCGTGGAAAGAGCTTGACCAAAAATACATTGATGAAGATAAGCTGGATTCTCAGAAAAGAGTTTATGGCGCAATTAATGGAATGGTCAAGGCACTCGATGATCCGTATTCAGGATTTATGGATCCAGAGCAAACAAGAGATTTCAATACTGATATGGAAGGAAAATTTGAAGGAATTGGCGCTGAACTTGGAGTGAAGGACAATATTTTGACGATCATTGCCCCAATTGAAGGAATGCCTGCTGAAGCAGCTGGATTGCGATCAGGAGACAGGATCATCAAGATTGATGGAAAGGTTGCAGCTGATATCACCATTGACGAGGCGGTTAAAAAAATTCGTGGATCAAAGGGAACAGAAGTGGTTTTGTCCATTTTTCGAAACGGGGAAGATATGACTCGTGACATCACAATTGTTCGTGACACAATCGAAGTGAAAAGTGTTGAATATGAAATCAAGGAAGATGGGATTGCGTATATCAAAATAATAAAATTTTCTCAAGACACAGACAAAGAGTTCAACAAAATAGTGACACAAGTAATCGCCGACAACACTCGAGGAATCGTTTTGGATGTTCGCAATAACCCGGGTGGATTTTTGGATGTTGCTGTTGAAATGATCTCGAAGTTTGTTTCGAAAGGAAAAGTTGTTGTTTGGGAGCAAGGAAGAGATGACAAAAAAGTTCCATATAAGGCAAAAGGTGGTGACAGTTTGGTCTCATTGCCAATTGTTGCTTTGGTTAATGAGGGAAGTGCCAGTGCTTCAGAAATTCTTGCTGGAGCTTTGAGGGATATAAAAAAAGCTGAATTGATTGGAAAGAAAACTTTTGGAAAAGGCTCTGTTCAGCAGCTTGAAGATTTACATGACGGATCAAGCATGCGAATCACCATTGCAAAATGGCTTACTCCATCTGGTCAATCAATTCACGAAGTGGGTCTTGATCCGGACATTGAGGTTGAGATCACTAATGATGACTATGAGAATGATCGTGATCCTCAGTTCGATCGAGCAATGGAGGAAATAAGAAAGAAAATTCAATAGAGATGGAAAAGAAAATAGTTACGATTGGCGGAGGAACAGGGAGTTTCACGATTCTTTCCGGTCTGAAAAAATTCGAAAATTTGGATTTATGCGCAATTGTTTCGATGGTGGATGATGGTGGTTCAACTGGAAGATTAAGAGATGAACTGGGTGTGTTGCCACCAGGTGATGTTCGGCAATGTCTCGTTGCTCTGAGTGAAGAATCAAAGGTGATTCGAGACCTGTTCAACTATCGTTTTGAGGATGGGCAACTGAAAGGTCATGCGGTCGGGAACATAATAATTTCTGCATTGGAAAAGAAAAGTGGAAGTTTTTCAGAGGGTCTTGGTGTGGCAATGAAGGTTTTGAGAATCAAGGGCAGGGTGATTCCAGTTACAGATGACAATGTCAACTTGAAAATGAAACTTGGTGATGGGAGGATGTTGAAAGGAGAGTCTGAGATCAACCATAATTTTTTTGTTCAGGAGAAAGGTTTGAATAAGATTTCCCTTCAGCCGAAAGCAGGAATCAATAGAGTGGCGAGAAGAGCAATTGAACAGGCAGATGTTATTGTGATTGGTCCAGGTAATCATTATTGCAGTATTGTTCCGAATTTATTGGTAAATGGATTGGCAAAAGCTCTGAAACAGTCAAAGGCAAAAGTTGTATATGTTGTCAATCTGGTAAACAAAAAAGGGCATACAAACAACTTCACTGTTTGTGACTATGTTGATTCCATAAATGACTTTATTGGAGAGCACAGGATTGACTATGTGATTTTCAACAAGCGAAAACCAGGAAAGGAGCTAATCTCGAAGTATAGAAGGAAGGGAGAAGACCTGGTTTCAGCTTGTTCAAACTTGGAAAGAAATGATTTCGAAATGATTTCTGATGACTTTTTGGGAAATGAGGTTGAATATAGTAAAGTGGACAAAATAAGCAACATGCGCTCTTTGATCAGACATGATGGCAACAAGTTGGCTAATGTCATAAAAAGTATTAGTGAATCCGAATAAGGTTCATTTGGAGTATTGACTGAACTCTGATATGGCTGTATTATGCAATTTGTGCTACTTTATATGCATAATAATCTGGGTCATTAGCTCAGTTGGTAGAGCAGTTGCCTCTTAAGCAAACGGTCGCAGGTTCGAATCCTGCATGACCCACTTGTATTTCATTACAGTTTGTCTCACATATGCTGCGCTTGTAGCTCAATTGGATAGAGCACTTGGCTTCGGACCAAGGGGTTGCAGGTTCGAGTCCTGCCAAGCGCACCATGCGCAGGAAATTTGGTGATTCAAGGTCACTTGAACGCCTGTTTTTTGCAAGTGCTTTTTATTACTACTTATCACTATTGACATTGTGTCCTTTTTTGTCTTATTTACTTTTTTTTAATTTAGCGATTACTGTGTTGGTTGTTTTTGCGATCAAAAACAACGAGGACGAAAAGCATGTTGATAGAAGAGTGGAAGAAGAATTCATTATTTAAATCTATTTGTCTATCTTTTTGTTGTTTTTTTGTTGAACATCCTCTTCAGACTGAGACTGTTTACTAAAATAAAAGCAAATAAAGACAAAAATAAAAGCGATTAACTCTTGAAAGAATCGAAATTTAGTGATATACTTTTGAGAGTGGTTTTTGGTTTCAAGCAAAGTACATGGCGACTATAGTTCAATGGTAGAACACTGGTTTGTGGTACCAGCTACGAGGGTTCGATTCCCTCTAGTCGCCCCAACAAGCAATAAAGTTCTTTTTCCGAGGATTTTTTTGTTTAACGGTGGGAATCGAACTGGCAGAAGCGAGCAAGTGAAATATCCATTTAAATGGGTATTTTTTGTTTTTTGAAAGTGAATAAATTTTCTTGTAAGGATGTGTATATGTGCTATAATGTCAATAACTAAAAATCTTTATTATAAAACAAAAATTTGCCCATCAAGTCTAACAAAGTCGGTGTGGCTGAGTCATGGTTTGATGGAGTTAAAAATAAAAAATAAAAAATAAAAAATGTCTCAAGTTAACAATACAAGCAAGGAAGGAAAAATTGTTTTGTTGATTGTCATGTTCTTTGTAATTCTTGCTGTTGTGACGATCGCGCTTGTTGTCACTGAGCGAAATGCTTTGCGCTTTTTGGGTCCGAACCAAAGTTTTATTTCGGAGAAGGACAAGGTTGTTTCTCATGTGAGTGAAGCTGAAAAAAGGGAGATCAGTGAAGGGAAGGTCAAAACTATTGCTGGAAAAGTCGTCTCGGTGGACAAAAATCAAAGAAGCATTGTGATCGATGAAGATCCGTTTGGTGCTCATAAAGAAACGAAAGTTTCAACAACAAAGAATACAAAAATATCAATAATCTATGAAACTGAAGACGGCGATGGGCAGGAAGCACAGCAGCAGGAGGGTGAAGAGCAGTTTTCAATAGGGGAGGATGAAATGACAGAGAAGTCAGAGACAGACCTTGACTTTGTTGAGACAGGAAAGATGGTTGAGATATATTTTGCACAGAGAATAGACATGGAAAATTCGACAGATCTAGTGGCGAAGGAGATTGTCATATTGCCAAACTAATAGATAAGAAAGTAACAAACATAATATAAAAACATATGAAATTTAAAAAACTTTTTTTGACATTTTGGGCACTTGCTTTCTTCTTTTTTGCAGGATTTGCTTCTGACGCCAATGCTGCCGTGCCAACAGGTGGGTTGTGGGGGCAATATTCGGAAAGGATAACAAGTTGGTATTATTCTTTTGAAGAGGTCTCCGTGGAGAATCTCAATTTTGACAATTTCGATGGAGTCCTGCAGAGTCATCTTGGACAGCACAATGACGCCCAAGTCATTTGGCGCGGAGCGATCTATGCGGAGAATGCTGGTAACTACAACTTTCGTTTTGATCTCATGAATCTCTATCATTCCAGGGTCAGAATGGCCATTGACGGCTCAACGATTATCAATAGACGTGGCAATCAGAATCCAAACAGCACCCAGTATCTTTCGAAGGGATGGCACGGTGTTGTCATTTCAAACGTTGTTAGCAGTAGTGTCTCTGATTCGAAAATGAAGTTTTATTGGACTCAGCCTGGTCAAAAAGAACAGATTGTTCCTGCGGACAAGCTGAGTTATAATTTTTGGTCCAACACTGTTGTCACTGTGCCAAAGGATGGAAAAGAAAAGATGGACTATGTCGCAGCTGGTGTGGGTGCGAGAGATGAATCAAATCCGAAAATTGAAATTCAGATGCCAAGTGATGTGAATGATAGCGATTTGCTAAAGGAGGATGTTCTAATTGTCTGGTATAAGAAAAAAGACGAATCCAAGGGAATCAAGATCAAGAATGAACATACGGGAACGGAAATTTCAGTGACTGGAACAGCACTGACAACGGACGCCGGTGACATTCTCTATTATGATGAGCTCTATGCATATCTTCCAAGTGGAGTCGTTGGTCTTGATGGTTCTGGTGAATTGAAGCTCTCATTCAAAAAAACAGATGGGACCGATTTCTATGACGGAATCGGAATTGTTGTTTCTTACAAAGATGACACAAAACCTGAAGGCAAACTCTCGCTTCGAATGGTTGGTGGAACTGGATATCATGGTGCAGCACCAACAATGGTTTTTCCTGTGAAAAAAGATGTCAATGATGAGATAAAGCCGGTTTTCTTTTTGAGCAACGGAGAAACAAAAACGGAAGCTCCGACAAAATATCGTCCAAACTATATGGTGATGCTTTCCGGCAAGGGTTCTGAGCCGGGGGTTGATGCAACGTTGAAGAACATGCCTGGCGCGAAAATGTTTGTTCCAGAAGTCAGCAAAAATTTCAGTCTTTCCAATTCAGACACATGGTATCCTTGCTATGGACGTGAGGGAACTCAATTTGACGTGCTGTCTTCTAACTATGTGCCTAACAAGTGGGGAAAAACTAGTGGGCAATACAAAAACTCTTCTGAGGGAGAAGTTGATACGTTTTCTATTCCGGATGATCACACATGGGTTGCTTTTCAATACTATGGAAGTAATTATAGCAGTGATGGTGTGACCGGGTCTGGCGAGTCGGGATCTATTTCAGGAGGAGGATTGTTTTCATCAGTTGATCTTGATGGTCCAGACGAATTTGATCTGAATGTGATTTCTTCTGGCAACGGAAAGGTGACTGGAAACTCAGTCAAAAAGCCTGTCATTGGAATTAATTGTCCTAATGATTGTTATGAGAAATATGAAGAAGGAGACAAAGTGACGTTGACTGCAACACCAAACGGTACATCCAGCTTCATTGGCTGGACTGATGATTGTGTTGGTTTTAGTTCGAGCTCTGTTTGCATATTGGACATGAATAGCGAAAAGACAGCCAGTGCACAATTCACGATGCCTGGAGTGTGCGGAGGAGGAGTTGGCCAAAACTTCTGTAGTGAACCAAGAAATAAATGTCTGGTTGGTTCTTCCACTTTAGAGAGTTATGATTCTGCGACTAAAACTTGGAGCTGGAGATGTAGCAATAGCGGAGATCTCTCAGCAACATGCAGTGCAACAAAGAATTGTGGCATCAACGAAAGAACTCCGTAGCGAATTGAGATTATCAAGGATAATTTTTAAATAAGATCATAAAATTAAAAGTGTTGATTATTGTTGTGACGATTCTAGTCACAGTCAACGTTGCTGTCTTTACCTATTTATTCTTGTACAAAAGAAACAGTGATAATTTGAGAACGAATTTTGACAGCCACACCAAGTGGTCCAACCACCTTTCTTGGTTGGGGAGGAGAATGTGCAAGTGCTGGAACCAATTTGAATTGTTTTGTGCTCATGGACCAAGATATCTTGGATGTTACAGCCAATTTCACAAATCCTTTGCCTATTCCCGGTCAATGTGGAGAATCATGCAATCACACTCACTGCAACATCCCAACTAGTGGCTTCTGTACACCTCCAAGCACAATTGCAGCGCCAGGAACACCTGCGGTAACTGCCTCTGGATGGGAATGGAAATGTGAGGGGTTGAGGGGTGGTGTAGACACAACATGTCAGGCAGAGAGAAAGTGTGGATGGGAGGAGAAATAGAAGGGTTTGTAGTAAGTGTGAGAGCAAATTGTCAGAAAAGGAAAAAGTTAGTTTCCATAATTAAGAATTAAAAAAACTATTACAATGAGAAGAAGATCAAAGGTGTTGATTGTTGTTTTAGTGACTTTGGTTGTAGTTAACTTGGGAGTTTTTGTCTGTTTTTTAATGCAAAACAAAGAGAGGGATGTTCAAACAGCAATTATTGCTCAGCAACAAAAAGAGGAGAACAAGGAAAGACAGAAAAAACAAGCTGAAAAAAGAGAAATTGAGGATATCAAAAAAGGTCTGGACAAGACTATTGGTGGGAAGATCGAATCAATCGATCTGGACAGGAAAAACTTCGTGGTGGATTTGGATGTTTTTGGCAATCACAAGCGCTATACAATTTACGTCGATGAAGGTACAGAATTAAAAATGACATATATTGACAGTAGAATCGTCAAGCCAAATGAAGAAGGTCTGGAATCATCTGAACAGGTCACTGAAAAAATCTTTGACATAGAATTTGACGAATTAAAGGTTGGGGTTGATGCTCATATTAAATTTGCCAAAAGATTGGACATTGATAAAGAAGACATTTTGACAGCGACAAAAGTCAATGCCATATATTATAAAATAATTGAATAACATGAAAATCAAGAAAATAATTTCCATTATTCCTATTTTGCTTATAATGTTCTTTGTAATGCCACATGAAGCTAGGGCAGAGATTGCAACTGGAGGATTGTGGGGATCTTACAGTAATTTTCTTTGTGCGTCTCCTTGTCTGGATAGCGAGGCTGAGGAGATACGCATTGAGAATATCGATTTTCCTAACTATGATGGCAATTTGCAAAATGTTTTAGGTAATAACACTGAGGCTTATGCAAATTGGCGGGGATATATCTATGCCGATGTTGCAGGCGACTATGATTTTCAGTTTGATATTGGAGTTGGAACTGATACAAACGGTCTGACTGTGAGTTATTTTTCTTTAAACGGAAATTACTATGGCAGTTTTGGAACGGACAGAACTTTCTTAGATGTTGGTCTTGATGCTGGATGGTCTTATGTTGAAATTTTTGTGAAAGTTAGAGCTGGTATATTTGGTCCAGATTACAATGTTCAATTCAAGTGGAGGCCTCCGGGAGAAGCTTCGTATGAAGTAGTGCCAGCTGATCATCTTGGATATGTTTATTGGGGAGGTGACACTGTAGTCATCCCTAGTGTAGGTAAGGAAAAGATGGGTTTTGTGGCAGCTGGAGCAGGCAAAGGGACTACCTTCGATCCTGACAATGGCGCTGGTGTTGAACCAGATGGAGATGAAATAGACACGCGAGCAGAAGAACTTGAAATTGAAATTCAGATCACAGATGACACTGGAGCAGTTGTACCTGAAGTTGATTGGATGAAAGATGATGTTTGGGCGATTTGGTTCAAGGAGCTGGATGACCCAGCAACAATTAAAGTCACCAATGTCAAAACGAGTGTAACAACAGGCAGTTTTATGGGAGATGAAGCCACTGCAATTCTTGATGGTGAAGATGAGTATGAAATGACTAGCGTGAATTTACCAAGTTCAGTTATTAATAATGGTGGTGACACCACATTGCATTTGAAGTTTGAAAAAATTGGTGGTGTGTTTGATGACTACTTCACAAATGGACTTGCATTGATTGTGCCTTTTAAAGACGTGTCAAAGCCAAAGGGCAATTTGGTCCTCAGATTTACAAATCTGTTTGCATATTTTTCAATAACTCCGGTTGTTACTTTTCCGGTTGATGGAAGCAAAGATGCGACGATTGATCCGATTTTCATTTTGGAAGATGGCGAAACAAAGGATCTTCATTTTGTAGGAACGTATGGTAAGCTTTATCGCCCAAATTATTTGTATTCTCTTTCTGGTAAGGGTTCCTTCCCGGACATAGACAAAATATTGAGACATGATGGCAATGCTGAAATGATTGTTCCACAGCGGAGCAAAGCACCAGTTCCGTTTGATATCAACAATCGCTTTACCTGGTTTCCTGACTTTGGTCGTGAAGGAGCGGAGATTGACGTGCTTTCCTCAAAATACAAAGCAAACAACTGGGTGAATGTCAAATCACAATATCAAGGAGGATTTCTAGATGAAGGTCTGATAGATTCAATCACAATTGATGGGACACCAAGTGATCCTGATTCCTGGATTGCCTTTCAATATACAGGTAGCAATTTTCCTGAGGATGGACTAGGCCCGACACCACCCAAACGCGTGTTAGGAGAATCTGGTTCATTGGCGATGATCGGGGTTTATACGACTGAGTATAAGCAATATAAATTGAGAGTTGCGGTTACTGGAGAGGGGAGTGTAACCAGCGATGTTGGGTCGATTAATTGTCCTGGAGGAGATTGTACTGATTTATATGACGACCAAGCTTTTGTGATTTTGACAGCCACACCAAGTGGTCCAACCACCTTTCTTGGTTGGGGAGGAGAATGTGCAAGTGCTGGAACCAATTTGAATTGTTTTGTGCTCATGGACCAAGATATCTTGGATGTTACAGCCAATTTCACAAATCCTTTGCCTATTCCCGGTCAATGTGGAGAATCATGCAATCACACTCACTGCAACATCCCAACTAGTGGCTTCTGTACACCTCCAAGCACAATTGCAGCGCCAGGAACACCTGCGGTAACTGCCTCTGGATGGGAATGGAAATGTGAGGGGTTGAGGGGTGGTGTAGACACAACATGTCAGGCAGAGAGAAAGTGTGGATGGGAGGAGAAATAGAAGGGTTTATAAAGTAAGAATGAAAAATCCCGAGCAATCGGGATTTTTTTATTTAATCTTGTGGAAATGGAGGTTTATTTATTTATGTTCAGATATTGAATGGCACCCCAAAGACCAGCGTGATCACCAAGTTTTGCTTCAATAATTTCAGGAATCTCGTGGTAGATTGTCACTGTTTTTTTTGTGGCTTTTTTAATTTTTTCAATATCCAGCTTTTCCATTATTGATCCACCAATTATAATTGTGTGTGGTGACCAATGAGCGATGGTGTTATTCAGTGCAATCACCAAGAAGTTGGTGATTTCTTCCCAGAAAGACTCATCGACAATCTCTTGTGGCTTTTTGCCTGTTCTTTTTTCGATATAATTTCCTCCAACCAGGTCCTCAAATCTTCCTGGTTTTTCACAGTTTTTGCATAAATTTTGTGTCGGATCTATTATTTGATTTCCAATTTCAAAGCCGAATGCGCTTTTGTCCACACGTCCATTGGTGATCCTCGTTCCATTTACTCCCGAACTAAGGGTTATATAAACTACTATTTTATTTTTATAATCCTCTACTAGGGAAGCTTCAGACAGACCGATCATTGTCATGTCATTTTCCAAAAAAACTGGACAATGCAACTTTTCAGAAAGATCATTTTTCAAGTTTTTCCCAGCCCAGGCCGCTAAAGTTTTGTTTATATGCGAATATGAACTTGACACTCCTGTCTTTGCTCTGTCTAAAGGTGAACCAAGACTACCAGCTGCCTTGGTGATTTGCATATTTTCAGATATCTTCTGAGTGATGCCCAGAATATTTTTCAGATCATTCTCATAGGAATCTGAAGTGGGAACTATTGTTATTGAGTCTCCATCAAGATTTTTTTCATCTTTTGAAACTGCAATTCTTGTTTTTGTTCCACCAATGTCAAAAAGTAAATACATATAAAAAAGATCAAAAATTAATAGTCAAAACCAAAAAATTTGTGTAACTTTAGGTTTGAAAAATGTATATTTTCGGAATTTAATATTGTTTTTTTGCTGAGGTTTCGCTGCTTTTTATCTGAAGAAAACTCTATTGTCGCATGAAAACAATATAAAATTTCTCAATCAATAACGATAGGCAGTTTAGATTCCATGTTGCGCTGCATATTTTTCCCATTGTCGTTTTGACCAGTCATCTGGTTTTGTTTTGAACTCAGGCTCGTGATATTTGTCTGGGTTATCATAGAAGCTTTTGAAAGTGTCTTCTAGAACTATTGCCCCAGACGAATCTTTAACAGTTTGATAGAGGATTGTTCTCATTTTACCATCTGGTGTTCTCTGTGTCACTTTTGGACCACTGATCTCAACTTCGCGGTTATCTGAAGTGCCAAAAAAATCAAAAGACAGCTTTGATCCTTCAAAGGATGCTTGAATTAAGATGTGTCCAGGTGTGTTGTTGAGAAATTTGAAGTCTGGTTTTGGCAGATATATTGTTGCATCAGTTCCTTGTGGTGAATAGTATTGAACTGGATAGGCATGATTGTGTCGTTCTGTGATTCTCATCCCAGCATTGAGGGCAACACGAAACATGGTTGTTGAGACTTGGCAAACACCTCCGCCAAATTCTGGAATCGTTTTATTTTCTTTGATGACAAGTTCTTCTTTGTATCTCGTGCTTCTATTCACTGGTCCCAAAATTTCTGTGAATGAAAATTCTTCTCCTGGTTTCAAGATGTGTCCATCAAATCTGTTTGTGGCAACTTTGATGTTGTGAATTCTGTTTCTCGGTGAGCCACGAAAATTTGATTCTCCGTGACCAATTTGGGATGAGATTCCCAAGCCACGAATGTTTTGTGAAGAAATTTCAGGTTCGATTGTTGCTATTTCAAGATCAGTGGTATTTTCATATTCTCCAGACTCAAGAAATTTACTGATTAGTTGAGCTGATTTATCGATGTCTAGTGATTGTCCTTTTCTGCTTGCCTCGATCACAATCAAGCCACTGTCTTCGGTCATTTCAAACTTTCCATTTTTTGGGTCTTTGTGAACTTGACTCTCAATGCTTTCCAGAAAAGAAGTAATTTCTTCGTGCATGATGCTCAGAATTGCACCTTTCTTAAGGTGTGAAAGAGAAGCTGTTGGTTCTGTCAAATTACACAATTTAAGCCCGTCTATTGATTCTTTGCAATGCAGTACATTTTCCAGCTCTGAATTGTATCCATCTTTGTTATAGAACGTTGTCTTCCATGAAATAAACTGTTTGGAGTCGATGGAATATTTTTTTGTATCAACTGAAACCTTGATTGGAAAAGACAAAAGTGATTGAAGTGCGCCATTGGAAACTACAATCTTATTTTCTTGCGCGAAAAGCAAAAAACAAGGGAAAAGTATCCCAGTCAAAATCGCTGTGAATGTGGCTAGAAATTTGAAATTATGCATAAAGTGGGTCAAATAAAATACAATACTAGCATATCTTTTTATACACAAAAGAGCAATGTAATATTTTCAAAACCTAAGCTACAAAAAAGCTGTCTGACCAGGACAGCTTTCTATTGAAATGTAGTAGGAATCTGTTGAAAGTTTCTAATATCCTCTGACCTGGATCTTTCTTGATTTGGTTGTGTCTGCCTTGGGCAATCTGAGCGTAAGAATCCCGTTCTTCATCGTTGCTTCAGCTTTGTCAGCAATAATCTCGACAGGAAGGATGACGCTTCTTGAAAATGGACCCCAATAACACTCTTGATAATAATAGTTTTCGGGATCAATATCTTCGTCTTGCTTTCTTTCACCCCTGATTGTCACCATATCATTGTTGATGTTCACGTCAAGGTCTTCCGGCTTCACGCCAGCAATTGTTGATTTAATTACGATATCATCATCGGTTTGGTAGACATCTATTGTGAGCTGTCCCTCAGACTCTATTGATTGTTCTTGCTGTTCCTCTGTGGCTGGTTGAGGTTGAGGAGCTGGTTCTTCATATTCTGTTGTTTCTTGTTTTTGTTGAGCGAACTCACCTTGATTCACTTGATTTTGCTCAGGAAATTCATAACTTTCTTCCTGTTGCTGATATTGTGACATGAAAGTGTTTTCCTGTTGTGGAGTCTCGTGCTCAACCTGAACCTCTTCCTCTTCAGTTTCGATTTTCTTAATCCCGGTAAGTTTTTCGAAGAAAGATTTCTTTTGTTTTGCCATTTGAGTGAAATACTTAGAATCTTAAATATTACCATGCAAACAATTGCATCAATGTACAACTGATATTACAAATGTATTATACCACATGTGAATCAAGACTGCCAAGAGGATGAGAACATAGCCAACAGACTCTCTCTTTTTAAATTTGAACGAATACACAGCAAGAGAAAGGATAACAGCAGTTATCAGATGAATTACAACAATTGCCAGTGCACCAGACGGAATTGTTCTCGAACTCAATAGAATCAGACCCATTTCGAAAAGTCCAAATCCAAGTCCAAAAGGTAATGCTCCAAAAAGAATCAGTGCAATTCCTGATGAAATTTTTGGTCCTTCTTTTATCAGAAGCAGTGTCAGACCGAAAAATTTTGCTATCTCTTCGACCAGAACGAGCACAAAAAGAGGAAAATATCCACTTTCAGATGGAAAAACAAGACTTATAACAGAAGAAAAGACAAGAGACAAAAAACCAGTTGCTGCTCCGCCAGCAATGAAGAGTAAAGGTCTGATGATGAGTATTCTACCCAAGCGATTTTATGAATTTTTGTATTTTTTCTATTTTTTCTTCTTGTTGTTTTGCCTTTTCCTTTTCTTTATCAACAATTTCTTTAGGTGCGGACGATGTGAATTTCTCATTTTGGAGTTTTGTAGCAATTGTCTTTGCAAAAGATTCGCTTTTTTCAAGTTCTTTCTGCAATCGCTTTTTTTCTTTTTCAAAATCAACGATGCCTTCAAGGGGAATATAAACATCAACTCCATCGACGGACAAATAGATTGCCTTGGTTATTTTCTGTCCTTTTTCTTGTACATCAAGTTTTTCAATTCCAGTTCTGAGATTCTTGATTATATTTGCCTGAGATGTAATAGTGTCTGAATTTTTTGATCCATAAATTGTTGCATCAATCTTTTTTCCAGGAGCAACTCGATACTCTGCTCTGGCATTACGAATCGCAATGATAATCGATTTTATTGTTTCGAAATCAAGCTTGTTTGTTTCTCTGTCGCCACCAACAATTTTCATATATCTCTCACTTTTAGGCCACGAAGAAGACGCCAAGAGCGAGTCATCAAAGTTTTTCCAAATTGCCTCAGTCACAAATGGAATAAAAGGATGCCAAAGTCTGAGCAGGTCTTTCATAACCATAGTGAGAATGGTATTCTTGATTTCTTTATTGTCTTCAAACTTGCTCACTTCAACATACCAATCTGCGAAATCTTCCCACATAAAAGATCGCAATGACTCTCCAGCCTGCGAGAAGCGATATCCATTGATGTTTTTGGTTGTTTCGTCAATCAGTTCTTTCGTTTTTTGCAAGATCCATAAGTCAGCAAGTGTGCAATCTTTGCGCTTTATTTCAACGAGATTGTCTTGTTTTGTGTTCGTTACAACAAACTTGGAAATGTTCCAAAGTTTGTTCACAAAATTTCGATAACCTTCAATTTTTGCTTCACCCAAATTCATGTCGTTTCCAGGAGAGGACCCAACCAAAAGTGACATTCGAACCGCATCCGTTCCATATTTTTCAATCATTTCTAACGGCTCAATACCATTTCCTTTTGATTTGGACATTTTTTTACCATGTTCATCTCTGACCAGTCCTGTGAAATATAGATTTTTGAAAGGAATGGATCTCGTTCTGTAGAGACTCAATATGATCATGCGAAAGGACCAAAGCGGAAGAATGTCACGTCCCATGATCATGTTATCTGATGGAAAAAAATCTTTGAAATCTTTTCCGTCCGGATAGTCCAAAGTTGTGTATGCCCATTGTCCGGAGGAAAACCAAGTGTCAAAAGTGTCCTCGTCTTGTTTCCAGCTGTCACCAGGTGAATCAATCTGAACTTTCGTCAAACCGTCTTTATACCATGCCGGGATTCTTGGTCCCCACCAAATTTGACGTGAGATGCACCAGTCGTGAACATTGTCTATCCATTGCAACATCACCTTTTTGAAGCGAGCGGGATAGATCTTGATTTTCTCACTTTCCACAACTTTTCGGGCCTCTTTTTTGAGAGAAAAGTTTTTATGGTCAACATTGACAAACCATTGTTCAGATGGAATTGGTTCTATTGTGTAGCCACATCTTTCACAAACTGCAATGCTGTGATCGTAGTCATCGTCTATGTGGTCAAGCAGTCCCATTTTTTCCATGTCAACAACAATTGCCTCACGGGCCTTTGCTGTGGTCATTCCTGCATATTTCCCACAGTTTTTCATCATGCGTCCGCTCTCATCAATAATCTTTTTGGAAGGAAGATTATGGCGGGTAGCAATTTCATTATCCACAAAGCTGTGAGCAGGTGTCACTTTGATCGCACCAGAACCAAACTCCATGTCAACCTCCTTGTCGGCAACCACTTTGATCTCAAAATTTCCCAGCACGCCTTTGATGGTATAGTTCTTGCCTACCATGTCCTTATATCTTTCATCGTCAGGATGGACTGCAACTGCGGTGTCACCTAATTTTGTTTCGGGTCGAGTAGTTGCCAGAACAAACGGTCCATATTTAATCCAATACAGTTTTCCATTTTCTTTTTTGTGTTCGACTTCAAAATCAGAAAGTGCGCTTTCACAGCGTGGGCACCAATTGATGATTCTCTCGCCTCGATATACCATGCGGTTGCCATCATCGTCAATCTCGTTATACATCTGGATAAAGGTCTCGATGGCAGTTGAGATAACTTTTGGGTCGAGTGTGAATTTTTCTCTTGACCAATCTGCGCCAAGACCTAGTTTTTTCTCTTGATTCCTCATATATTGAGATCTGTCGATGCAAAAGTCATAAACCTCTTTGTAGAATTTTTCTCTGCCAAGGTCATATTTGGTCAGATCACGCTCTTCTTTTATCTTTTTTTCATAGACAACTTGAGTCTGAATTCCTGCATGATCCTTACCTGGTAAAAGTAAAACCTTTTTACCTAACATTCTGTTGTATCTGCCAAGCAAATCCATCACGACATATCCGCTTGCGTGCCCAATGTGAAGTTCGCCATTTGCGTTTGGAGGAGGGATGATGTTCAAATATTTTTCATTTTCATCTGAAATGTTGTCTGGTTGAAAAACTCCAGACTTATCCCACTTGTCATAGATCTGGTCCTCGTATATTTTTGGTTCGTAGACTTTTGGAAGTTCCTTTTTCATTTTAGTGACTTTTCGAATCAAAAAATTAATACACAAACTCATACGCAGATGATGTGAAAATCAGTGTGGCAAGAATTCTAGATCATGTTCTTTCTAATTCTACCCGAGGAGGCAAAAAACGCAAGAGAAAGCCAAAATATTGTTTGTGCTTGAGGAATTGTCCAGAAAAAGTGATCAAAAAGACCGAGAATCAAAAACATGAAAAAGATGATGACAAGAGGATTGGAGAGAAGTTTTCTTTTTAAGACATGTTTGGAATTGATTTGCGTTGCCAAGAACAATAGAAAGGATATTAAACCCAAAAGACCAAGTTCGGAAGTGATCAGAAGATACAAATTGTGAACAGGTTGTCGTTCCCATGGCTGAAGACCAAATGAAGAGTTTTCGCTCAAATAATAAACAAAACAGCCAGAGCCAACTCCAGTGATGGGTCTTTCGCTGATTGTCGCAAAAGCTGCTTTGTTATAGAGCAGTCGCAGAACGATTGACTTGTCATTTGGACAATCGGTAAGACAAAGCCTTGGAATAAACAGGTTGTAGAGTGCAAATAACACAGAAAAGACAATGATGAGACCGATCGCTCCGTGCAGAAAAAAGTGCACTCGCAATTTCTGACAATATTTTTGATAGATCTCAATGATATATTTTTTGTGAGCGAAGAGAAGCGTAGTAGCGAAGATAACAAGAGCAAAGAGAACACTTCTTGAATAACTCAAAAAAATTCCAGCAAAAATCAAAGTGTTTCCAGTAATCAACCCAACATTTCCGATGCTGTTTTGCCCGTTCTTTTTTTTCAAGAACAACCACATTCCTGCGGCGAGAGCAAAGAGCAAAAATGTGCCAAGAATGTTTGGGTGAGGGAATGTTCCATATCCACGTATAAATTTTTCAGCGGCGAATTCAAATTTTGCGACTCCAAGAATGTCTGGTGCGATGACGCTTTCCCCAAGTAATTTGAGCCCAAGAGATTTTTGTGCAACAAACTGCATTAGTGTTATGAGTGATTGCAATACTCCACCAAGGAAGATGAAAATGACAGAATATTTCTTGGTTTGGTTGGAACGAAAAAGTTCTTTTGCAATAAAAAACAACAAAAAAGCTCCTATAATTTTTACCTCACTATGAAGACAGATGGTTTTGTCTTGTGAAACAAAAAAATTGAAGACCAAAACAACAACAAAAAATAATGCAGATAATTTGGAAAAGTTATTTAAGTGAAAAGTGTATTTAATCCAGCATATAAGTCGATTACAGCTCACTTTGTTACGTAACATGCTACGTAACAGTTCAAACAAGACTACTGACAATAAAAGCAAAAAAACAATCTCAAAAACAGAGACTGACCAAGAGATATGTTCACGAAAACCTTCTACATCTTTGATTTTGTCAAAATTGAAGATGTGACGAAGATTGAAAGGAAACAAGATCAAAAGTGCAAGAAATAAAAATTCTTTGATCTTTTCTATGGAGAGTGTTTTTTTCATTGTGGGTATGATCTAAATATCAAAACAAAAACTAACTCAGCAAAATCTGAGCACATTCATAGTCTACTATTTTTGCAAGAACTTGTGAAATTTTGTGGAGGTATTATACTTGGGGCGTGCCCAGTAGTGAAATTTTCATTATGTTTTACTATGTATGTGTTTTGAAAAGTGTAAGAGGTGAACATCTGTATACTGGATTTACAAGAAACCTCTTAAAAAGAGTAAAAGAGCACAATAACGGGCAGGTTTTTTTCACAAAACCAGGTTTGCCATGGAAAGTTATTTACTATGAGGCTTGTTTGGATTCAGAGGATGCCAAAAGACGAGAGAAATATTTAAAGACAAGCCGGGGTAGACAATTATTGAAGTGCAGATTGAAGGAGTATCATTATAATAATCAAAAATGAAAATTCTATTACCAGGATGAAACTTTTTGGAAAAAAAATATTCAAGGGAAATACGCTCTATTATCCTGGTTGCTTGACCAAATTTGCCGCAAAAGAGATTTTAGAAAAATATAAAAAAATTCTTCAGCGCGAAGGAATTGATTTTGTTATGTTGGGCGATAAGGAGGTTTGTTGTGGTTCACCAGTGAAAAATGCAGGAGCGCAAGAACAATTCAAAAAACTTGTCGAAAATAACCTTGAAATTTTCAAGGAACATGGCATTGGTCGCATTATCACCAATTGTCCAGCTTGCGCATTGGTTTTTAAAAAAGACTACAAAGAAGCTTTGGGAGAAAAATGGGACATTGAAGCACTCCATTTCACCGAGCTCGAGCCTTTGAAGAGCACGCAAAAGTCAAAAAGCAATGAAGTTGTGACATATCATGACCCGTGTCATTTGGGAAGAGCTTTGGGAATTTATGATGAGCCGAGAAAAATGATTCGCAATGCTGGATATGAAATTGATGAAATGGAGTTGAACAACTTCAAGAGTTTTTGTTGTGGCGGTGGAGGTGGAGTGAAGACCAACGATGGTGAACTCTCAAATAGAGTTGCCAAGGATCGAATTGAGCAAGTGAAAAAAACCAAAGCGAGAACTGTTGTCACTCCATGTCCAATGTGTTGGGCTCACTTGAAAGAAAACAGTGGAGATGACATTGAGATCAAGGAGTTGAGCGAGATCATTTTAGACAAATAATTTCAAGTACCGAAAGACAAATTTCAATATAGCAAAAGGAGGTGCGCTATGGAATGTGGCCACAAGAAGTCAAAAAATGTTAGCGACAGTGTTTGCTGTGATTGTTATTTTAGCTAACCAAATTCGGGGTAAGAAAAGTGTTCCAATTGTATGGGAAGAGAAACAAAGTGCAGGGATTGTGGAAATTTCAGACCAAAACAGTGGTTCATTGTGGACTATGACAAGTGTGTGAGTGTTTGATTGTTTCTCTAACAAGACAGATAGTTTCTTTTGTTAAAATGAGGGGAGTCAAAACGCAATTTTTCTCAAAAAACCATTAATGCACAATCAAAATATTCAAATGGAAAAGAAGTCAAAAATAGCAACAGGCATTATTTGCACAATTCGCAAACATGCCAGGACGAAAAAGATTACTTTGTCTGTGAAAGACGGAAACAGAGTTTTGGTGACTATTCCAAAGTGGGTCAGCTATAAGGCGGGGAAAAAATTTGCCAACAAACACAAGGTTTGGATCAAAAAGAAATTGGCAGAAGCAAGGAAAATCACCAAAAAAAGCATCTTGGAGAAAGGTACGATCGAGGATTATAAGCGTAGCAAAGAGAAAGCACGTAAGTTGGTAACAATGAAACTTGAAAAATTCAACAAATACTATAAATTCAAAATTGGAAGAATCGCCATTCGCAATCAACGGACAAGGTGGGGCAGTTGCTCAGAAAAGAAGAATCTCAATTTCAATTGGCGGATTGTGCTCTTGAATGATGAGCAAGTGAATTATTTGATCGTTCATGAATTGTGTCATCTGGGACAAATGAATCATTCCAAGAAGTACTGGGAATTGGTCGGTGAAACCATCCCCAATTACAGAGAAATTGCCAAGCAATTGAGAATTATGTAGGTTTGGCGAGAATGTGAAAAAATGTTTTTGTAATATACTACTAAGAGCTTAACCATGATGTTTGTCGGCAAATTGTTATTTTATTCTTTAATCTAATCGCTTGCGTGCGAATTTGGAATGCTTTTTTTGGGTGAATCGTGGCTGAATGTACTATTTTCTTCAAATTCGTTTCGGTGGGTGCAGGTTGCGAAAACAACACATTCAGCTATTCTTTTTAACATAACACTTAATCAACAACTATGGCTAAAATTGTTTTTGACATTGAAACGGCGGGGGAAGATTTTGAAAAAATGGATGATGTCACGCGAGAGGTTTTGACCAAGAAAATCAAAAAAGAGTTGGTTGATGAGAATGAAATTAAAAAACAGGTTGCAAAAATTGCCGAAGAATTGGTTTTTTCTCCACTGACAGCCAAAATTGTTGCGATTGGAGTGTTGGATGCTGATACAAAAAAAGGTGCAGTATATTTTGACAGTGCCAAGAAGATGGAGGGAGAAGAAAGTCCTGCGCAGACAGTGCAACCGTTTGAGGAAGGTGGAGTTCAGTTCAAATCGATGAGTGAAAAAGAGATGTTGGAAAGTTTTTGGAAAGTTTGTGAGCATGCAGAGGAGTTTGTCAGTTTCAATGGTCGTGGTTTTGATGTTCCATTTTTGATGATCCGATCGGCTATTCACAAAATCAAGCCATCAAAAAATTTGTTGGCAAATAGATATATGAACTTACAGCCACGCGATGCAAAACACGTTGATCTCATGGATCAGTTGAATTTTTATGGAGCTGTTTGGGGGCGGACAAATTTGCATTTGTGTTGCAGAGCTTTTGGGATCAAAAGTCCTAAGGAGGATGGAGTTGCGGGAGATGATGTGACCAGACTTTTTGGGGAGGGAAAATTTGATGACATTGCGAGGTATAATGCACGTGACTTGCATTCCACGAGAGATTTGTATGAATATTGGGATAAATTCTTGCGCTTTTAGCGCAAAATAATAAATAGTCAGTTATCAATAACCAATGAATTTTCAATGATTATTTCCCAAGTGATTATTGATCGATAATTGAGCAGTGATAATTGGTAATTATCTAGGAGTTATGGGTCAGTTTCTAGACGAAAATTCAAAACAATCGATAAAAAAAGTTGTTGAAAGCTATGGGAAAAAGCGCGAGCAGGCCCTGGCTGATTTGG
Organism: Patescibacteria group bacterium; assembly: GCA_034660175.1. Lineage (GTDB taxonomy): Bacteria > Patescibacteriota > Minisyncoccia > Moranbacterales > DUUL01 > JAYEIQ01. The sequence goes on from JAYEIQ010000012.1 coordinate 34,031, forward strand.
GTGTGACGCGCGATGAATATCGCGACAAGATGACCGAGATCAGACAAAAAGTTTTTGAAAATTTCGAAGACAATCTGAAAATAGCAATTGAAAACTTGAAAAAGCACGGGTTTGTTGTTCACGAAGCAAAAAATGCACAGCAGGCGCTGGATATCGTAAAAGGTGCCTTAAAGGGTGCCCAAAACATTGTGAAGTCAAAATCCAATTTGGGAAAAGAGATTGGAATTAAAAAAATTCTTGAAGAAATGGGACAGAAAGATTTTGAGACCGATTTGGGAGACTTTGTGATGGGACTTTTGGGTGGTGAAGACCAGCATTATGTGTTGCCTGCGCTTCATGTGAAAAGCGAAGAAATTGCAAAAAAGATCAAGGGTGTTTTTGGTGATGAAGTCCCTGCTGATCCAATTAAATTGACTCACTATCTTTGCGGAAAGATCAGAGAAAAAATATTGGTAGCTAATGTTGGGATCACTGGTGCGAATTTTTTCACTAAAACTGGTCAAATTGTACTGCTTGAGAATGAAGGAAATATTTCGTTGGTTTCAAGATTGCCAAAAAAACATATTGTAGTTTGTGGAATTGACAAATTAACGGATTCGATCGAGGATTCAACTCAGCTTTGTCGAGCGGCTGCAATTTTTGGCACAGGTCAAGACAGTGCTCAATATGTATCGATCATCTCCGGACCATCTAAAACTGCTGACATTGAAAATCAATTGGTTGAAGGAGCTCAAGGAGCAAGAGAAGTTCACGTGATTTTGGTGGACAATGGCAGGCGAAAAATGTTGGAAAATGGATTTGAGGAGATGTTGCGTTGCATCAGTTGCGGTGCTTGTGTTAATTTTTGTCCGGTCTATCAACAGATGGGAAAGCGCTATGGCGGGAAATTTGCTGGTTCGAAGGGAGTTGTGATGGTGGCGAAATTGGGATTGGAAGATGTGGAAAGGGTGAAAAAGGGGGAAGAAGTGGCTAATGTGATGAAAGATGAGAAAGAAGTGGTTGAGAATATGAAAGAGGAAGAAATGGAGATTGAGGGGCTGAAAAGGGCGAAAGAAGCAGGAAGTTTCAAATGCACACTTTGTGATGTTTGTTGGCAGAATTGTCCCATGAAGATCTCGCTTCCTTGGTATGTTCGTGAAATTCGTGCCAGGCAGAATGAAAAAGGGCTACAAAGCGAACAAAACAAATTGATGCTGGAGAAAACAGACAAACATGGCAATCCATTTGGAGAGATTTCGGACAAAGAGACGCCAGATAAACTTTATTGTTGCTGAGTAAATTATTTTTAATATATTTCCAAAGGTAAGACCTTTGGAAAAGGTTTTATTTATTTATGAAATATGGATAGGAAGTTTTACAATGAAGAAATACACCATGTCTATAATAGAGGTGTGGACAAGAGGAGGGTTTTTATTGATGTGGTTGACTATGAAAGGTTCTTGGCTTGTTTGGTTTTATTGAATGATCAAGATGTTTATCGAATGGTCAGATGGAGAGATTTTAACAGAAAACAAGTAAAACAAGGAGTTTCCGAAGTTAGACCTTTGGAATTCAGGGCTTTAAATTTAGGGGCATGTCAGCCTTTAGTGAAGATTATTTCTTATTGTCTCAATCCTAATCATTTTCATTTAATTCTAAAACAGATAAGTGAGAAGGGAATTGCTCTTTTTATGCAAAAACTTGGGACGGCGTATACGATGTATTTTAACAAGAGACATAACAGAAGCGGTAGTTTATTTCAAGGGAAATTCAAAAACGCACTTATTGATGATGACCAGCTTCTTTTTCTTTCCGTTTATGTTAGTTGTAATCATTTAATCCATGGCTATGAGGAAGGTTTTGGCTGGCAGTTTCAAAGTCACTTGGAATATCTTGGAGAAAGTAATGAAAATTTTTGTGAAAAATCCATTATTTTGGACCAGTTCGGAAAAAACAAAAAAGAACAGAAGGATTTTTATAAGAAGTTTTGTTTGGAAAACGCAGAATTTCTAAAGGAAAAGAAAGAATTTTTGAAAAAATTTCTTGAATAAAGACATTTCCAAAGGTCTTACCTTTGGAAATGTCTTTATGTGTTGTTTGTGGGTGAGTAGTTTCTTGGGTGGAAAAAATCTTCGAAGTCATGTTGATATGTTGTGGATTTTGCTTTTGTTGAAAGGAAAAAATTGTGCTATTATTAGATGAACAGAGTCCAGTCAAAATGGGCTCATTTGGGTGATAGTGAAAAAACTAAAATCAAATCTGTGGATTATTGTAACAATGTCAAGTTGTATTCATAAATGAATTAAAAACATGATGTCAATAGAGCGACCTATTAACTGTCTTTAATCGTATGGAATTTGAAAAGTGCAAACAACGCTGGACAATCTAATAAATCATAGAATTAAATCTATATTTAATTCTATGATTATTTTCATTTGCTTATTTAAAAAATTAAAACATTCAATAAAAATTTCAAAATTTAAAAAATTTTATTCAAAACTATGCACATAGATGTTGAACAGCAGAAGGTTGAAAATCAACAGCAACCACAAGAGGATAACGATCACAAAAAGACTCGCTGGCAAATTGACTGGAAAAAATTCAGTTCTTTGTTTGGTGGGCTGGTTTTGCTTTTGGCACTTGCCGGAGGTATTTGGTGGTTTTTCTTGGGGAGGGACAAAACTGGTGGCGATGACCCGGTTGCGGTCTATGATGTGGCAGTAATGTTGAAAGATCAGAACCAAAAAGATCCTGAGGAAGATTTTAAATCATCATTGAAAGCTGGTGATGTGGTGATGACACGCGAAACCAGTCGTGAGTGGTCAAACACGGAGCGTATCAGCTATCTCATCATCAAGATGAAGCTCAAACAAAGTCAAGCACAAAAACTGACCGAGCCAGTGACAGAAAAAATTTCCAAGAAGGAAGGGATTGAACAAGGGTTGTTGGACGAAGAGCGAATGAAAGAAATGGAAAAAGAAGAAATTGAAATGGCATTGACACGGGATGTTCGAGCACGAAAATATCGCATCAA
>JAYEIQ010000013.1:0-11664 GCA_034660175.1 Patescibacteria group bacterium
TGAAGAAGTATGGTATAATAAAGCCATACCTGATATACGTAGGGAACGCCTATCCTCACAAGAATCTTGAGAGGTTGGTTGTTGCTTACAAGAAAATCAAAAAAGAGAATCCAGATTTGAGTCTGGTCCTTGTTGGTGGTCAAGATTTTTTCTATGACAGGTTGAAAAAATTCACCAAAGAAAAATCAGTGAAAGGGGTTGTTTTTCCCGGATATATTCCGGATGAAGAGTTGGACGTTCTTTATCGTCATGCAAAGCTTTATGTTTTTCCTTCGCTCTATGAGGGATTTGGTTTGCCACCATTAGAAGCTCTTGCAAAAAGCACTCCCGTAGTTTCATCTTCGAGGACTTCAATGCCTGAAGTTTTGGGGGATATTGTGACATATTTTGACCCGGAGGATTTGGATTCGATCAGAGGAGCAATTCGAAAGGGGTTGAAAGAGGGGAAGAAGAAACTCGACAAGGAAAAGGTTGCTTTGCAGCTGTCGAAATTCAGTTGGGAAGAGATGGCTAACCAAACAAAAGTAATTTACGAAAAAATTCTCAAATAGCTCAATTTCATGAGCCAAAAAGACAACATTTTGCCACAGATGTTCGATGTGAAACCAGTAGACCATGCTGGTGATGTTGACATGGAAAAAATTCAATCAATTGAAAAAACTCTTTTTCTCAGAGAAGAAAAAAGAAAAGAAAAGACAGCGGGTGTGGAATTGAAAATGTCAACTGAAAGGTTGGTTGAAGAGAGAAGGGTTTTTCTTGATGAGAAGGCTTTGGAGATGGGAGTTGTCAATCCAGTGACAAGAAAGGCTCCAAGACAAAAGCAAAGGCCTTTGCGAGAGAGTGACTTCAAGGTTCGAGCAATTCAATTCAACAGAACTTGGACAAAAAAACATCAGGAAATTCCTCACTTGATCAAGTCTGAATATGTTCCAAATGAGTCAATAGTGCCATATGCCGATGTTGTTCGCAGAGGGGAGCTGCCGGAGCGACGCTGTCAGGTTGCCAAAAGAAGAACAAGTCGAATTAAGTTTGAGCACAGTCTTGAAAGTGTTCTCAAACAAGAAGAAAGGCCAAACAAAAAAACTCCAAGCAATTTCAGAACAGAGACTATCAATATCTCGGTTTCCAAAACACCAAAAGAAACACACCTTGAACATAAAGTTGATCCTGAAGCAGCTAAGAAGTTCGAAATGTTCTTTGGTGGAAAACAGGAATTGACTGAAACACAAAAAGCTCAGGAAAAAGAAAAAGAAAGGGCTGTGATCAAAATGGCCAAGTGTGAAGTGAGAGAAGCAGCACCGCAAGAAGGGACTGTGGCATCTATCAAGAAAGAAAATGTGTCAAAAAAGAAACAAGAAAAAGCTGCAAAAAGTTTCTTTTCACAAAAAAAGAAGGAAAAAAAGATAATTGTAACGAAACAGAGAAAAAAGACCCAACAAAGACAAAAAAAGAATGTATTTTCAATATTTTCGAACTATCGAGAAATGGCCAAAGAAGTCGGAGGGTTGTGTGGTGCTGTGACAAGACCGGCGTTTAGCTTCGCTTTGGCCGGAGTGATGTCTGTGGTTTTGTTGGTTGGAGTGATGTTTGTTTCATATGGTTTTCAAGTTAAAGACGACGTCCAAGTGAAAGGGCAGCAGGCACTGAATTTTCTGGCTCAAGCTCAAGAGGCATTGAAAAGGCAAGACTTTGTCAGTGCCAAAGCAAGCTTCACAAGTGCAGGAGAGCAGTTTCAACAAGCGGAAAAACAGTTGGATGAATTGGGCGGTGGAATTTTGGATATTTTCTCTTCTTTGCCACTTCTTTCAAAGGTGAGCAGTGGAAAAAATCTGGTCAGTGCAGGAGATGAACTTGTGCTTGCTGCAGGTGAGGTTTCAGAAATAGCAGCGCTCTTTTCAAACTTGGAAAATCCATTTGAGAAAAATGACGAAAAGGCTCAATCAATGGTCGATTTGTTCTTGAAAACGAATGACCACATTTCAAAAGCGAGGGTTTATCTTGAAAGTGCAAATGAAAACATTGAAAAAGTGAAGGTTGAGGATTTGCCGACAGAGTATCAAGACAAATTTGTGAAGATCAAAAACGGATTGCCACTCATGGTGACAATGATCGACAAGTTCGAACAAAACTCAGAGATCTATCTTGAGTTGCTTGGACACAATGGACCAAGAAAGTATTTGTTCTTATTTCAAAACAATCACGAAATGCGTGCAACAGGTGGATTTATTGGGAGTTATGGATTGCTCAACATTAAAAATGGAGAAATAGAGAGTTTATTAATTGATGGTATTTTTAATCCAGATGGCCAGCTTTATGAGAATATTGTTCCTCCAAGACCAATTCAAAAAATATCAGCTGGATGGTCAACGCATGATGCAAATTGGTATCCACACTTTCCAACATCTGCACACAAAATCGCATGGTTCTATGAAAAAACAGGAGGACCAACGGTTGATGGAATCATCACTTTGACTCCAACAGTTATGAAAAAGATGCTTGAAGTGACTGGTGAAATTGAAATGTCAGACTATGACACCTCGGTTAATGCAGAGAATTTTGTTGAAAAGATACAATTTGAAGTCGAGATCGACTATGATAAAGAAGAGAACAGGCCAAAGAAATTCATCGCAGATCTGGCTCCGAAAATTCTCAATGAACTGTTTTCCGTGAGAGACCCACAAAGCGTTGCTCAGGTTTTTGAGGTGATGGGAGATGCCCTGGAAGAAAGACACATTTTGATCTATTCATTTGATGAGAGAGTTCAAGCAACAGTTTCTGACCAAGGTTGGTCTGGTGAAATATTGAACACTGAAAGAGATTATTTGATGGTAGTGAATTCAAATATTAATGGATTCAAAACAGATGGTGTGATAGATGAGACTATTACTCACCGAACACAAATCACACATGACGGTTCGATAATAGACACGGTGAAAGTGAAAAGGACACACAATGGGGGAGATACAGATTTCGAGTGGTGGAATAGTGTCAATTCGGACTATATGCGTGTGTATGTGCCGTTGGGGAGTGAGCTCATCAGTGCCAAAGGTCACACGAGGGAAGTAATTGAACCGCCTTTGGACTATGAGAAGCTCAAATTTGAAGTGCACAGTGATGTTTTGGCTCAAGAGGAGTCAATGAGCATTCATGAGGAGACTGGAACGAGGATTTATAACGAAGAGAACAAGACAGTGTTTGCAAATTGGGTTTATGTTTCACCAAAAGAGACGGTGGAAGTCGAATATCAATATTTGTTGCCATTCAAAATTGACTTGCGAAAAAATAGTGAGGGAATTGACACATATTCACTTTTGGCACAAAAACAGTCTGGATCTGAGGGTTCTGAGTTTGTTTCCATTATCGAATTTGAGCCGAAAATGGAGGCAGTTTGGAAGTATCCTGAGGCTGTTGAGATAAGTGAAAAAGAGATTAAATTTTCAAAGGATCTTGTGGCAGATCAATTCGTGGGAATTGTGTTTCAGAAAAAGAAAGAGTAGGTTTTTGTGATTGACACAATCACGTCTTGTGTTATTATTGCTTTGTGGTACTTGCTGGTGTTGAAGGGGGTTTGGCGCCCCAGAGCCGGCGAAAATTTAAGAGGGTCAATTTGGAAATATAGATTTAGATCTAATATTCCCAGAATGATATTCAGGTGGAACCGCGGGTTTAAAGCTCGTCCTGATGATTTCAAAGATTTTTTGAATCATCGGGACGAGTTTTTTCTTTTTTCATTCTTTGAAGATATTTAATTGCTTCATAAAATGTTTCAGGAACCACTATGCTGATCGCTTCGCCCTAAAACATTGTTATTCAGCAACAAAATATCTGCAAAATAATAATTTAACTAAAATGAGAAATTATTACACGCAACAAGATATTTTTGGGCTTGGCCCTGTTTAAGCGAATGTATAATTTGGTATTTTTTAAGTTTCTAAAATAACTTTATGTCAGAAAAAAGCGAAAACATGTTGGAGAAAATTGTTTCACTTTCCAAAAGGAGAGGTTTTGTCTATCCAACAAGTGAGATCTATGGTGGTTTGGTTAGCTCTTACGATTATGGTCCTTTGGGAGCGGAGCTTTTAAGAAACATCAGAACACTTTGGTGGAAGCAGTTCATTCGTAACAGAGCTGATATGGTTGGTCTCGACTCACAGATCATTTTGCATCCTCAAACTTGGGTTGCCTCGGGACACGTCGGTTCATTTGCCGATCCAATGGTTGAGGACAAAGTGACTCACAAGCGATATCGAGCAGATCACTTGATCGAAGATTTTGTTGAAAACAAAGATGAATTCAAAGATTTTGTGGTTGAAGACCTGGACATTGCACAAATGGCGCAGTTTTTGGTTGATCATGAAGTGAAAAGTCCTGATGGAAATGAAGTGAGCGCTCCGAAAGAATTTAATTTGTTATTTGAATCTTCAATTGGTTCTGTTGAAGGGAGCAAATCAAAAGTCTATCTTCGTGGTGAAACCGCACAAGGAATTTTCTCTGATTTCAATCAAATTTTAGACTCACAGAGGAAAAGACTACCTTTTGGTGTTGGTCAGATTGGTAAAAGTTTTCGCAATGAGATCACAACCGGGCAATTTGTGTTCAGAACTTTTGAGTTTGAACAGGCGGAAATTGAATATTTCTTTGATCCCGAGAAACAAGATTGGAAGAAATTATTCAAAACTTGGCAAGATGATATGTGGGAGTTTGTCACCAAGGTTTTGGGAGTCAAAGAGGAGAACATTCGTTGGAGAAGGCACACAGACAAGGAGCGATCGCACTACAGCAAAGAGACTTATGACCTGGATTATAAATATCCATTTGGCTGGAAGGAATTGTGGGGAATTGCCTATCGAACGGACTATGACCTGAAACAGCACATCGAACATTCTGGTGAAAATCTTGAGTATACCGACCCTGAAACCGGGAAAAAGATCGTGCCTCATGTGATCGAGCCTGCGGTTGGTGTGAACAGGATCTTTTTGATGGTTCTTCTTGATGCATACACAGAAGAGGAAGTTGAAGGTGAGAGAAGGGTGGTCTTGAAATTTGACAAGAAGGTTGCACCAGTCAAAGTTGCAGTGTTGCCTTTGTCGAAGAAAGAGGAGTTGTCAGAACTTGCCAAAGATGTTTTTGATTCGATCAAAGAGGATCTTGTCACTGAATATGATGAAACTCAGTCAATTGGTAAGCGCTATCGCCGTCAGGATGAGATCGGAACGCCGTTTTGTGTGACAGTTGATTTTGACACGTTGGAAGACAAAGCAGTGACCGTGAGAGACAGAGATACGATGGAGCAGGAGCGGATCAAGATAGACGAATTGAAGGAATATTTGGCGAAAAAGATGGCCTAGCATTAACTTGCACATAAAAACCACACCGAGAGTCGGTGGGGTTTTTGTTTGTTTTTTGGTATAATTTGAGTGTACAGACGATCGATTTTTTGGATGATCTCTATATGCACTTTTTTCAAAAAGAACAGGAACTGGTCGCTCCATGTTTTGAAGTGATTATTGAGACGAGCGAGATTTGCACAAGTAATGTGGAACTCGCCACGAAAGTTCACCCTGACTTTTTTTCAAAAAGAACACATAGAGCTCATGGACATTTCATAAGCTAGAACTGAAAGAAAAAGAAATGAAAGGAAAAATAAAAATTTTAATATTTCTTTTGTTGGTTGCGGGATTCATATACCGGTATTTTTTCTATATTGATCTGCAGTATGCATGCTTTGTGAGGATCAATCCTTCGGTGACAGAGCTTTCAAACGCCAACATTAAACGTGCAATCAAAGTGCTGAAGCATGGTGCGCCAGAAGACTATCGAACTTTTTGTTCGACAGTTGAGGTTATTGATCCCAATCCTTCTTGTGGTGGCTTTGGGGGCGGATGTTTTCATCCGGCAAAGGGGAGGAAGAGTACAATTGATATTAGCACCTCACAGAGAGATCTGGCATGGACAGCAGCGATCATTATGCATGAGACTTGTCATGCAATTCAATACAGAGAACATAGAGCGCTTGATGAGGATGAATGTTATGAAGTAGATGACAGGACTATTAAACAACTAATGCAACTATAAATTTCCTGGCTTAGCATACTTCTTTGTCAAGATTATGCGTTTCTTATTTATCGTATTGGTAATACGACTCACTTAATGCTCGATCTTTCCTTGAATCGAACTAAGTCAGAAAATTTATCTCAATTTTACTCAAATGCGGATAAAGAACTTAATTAAAAAGATCAATTTGAAAGACAGTGCAAAAAGTTTTTTTGCACTAGTACTTATTTTTGGTGGTTTGTATGTAGCTATCAACGGTTTTAATTATTTGGATCCTATTAATTTGTGCTATGTTGATATTGATGAAGATGTTCTTCGAGGGAACAAAAGAACAATTGTCGAAGCGATTCGAAAACTGAAAAGAGATTCAAAGGATGAATATAGGACAATGTGCAGAAATACTCACAAAATCAGTGAAAATTTTTGTCTTGCTTCAGATTGGCATCTGAATCCCACTTGGCGTGAAGACTATCGTGGAAAAAGTTGTTTTATTCGTGGATCAAAAACGATCTATCTTTATCCAAGAAAGGAATATTCTCAGGAGATAGTCGAGGAGAGGGCAGAAGCAATTAAAAAGTATTCAAACTTTTCCAAGGAGTTTTGGCGGAATAAAAAATAATTAAATTATATTATATGTGTGGAATAGTTGCGTATGTTGGAAAAAAAAGATCAGTAGATGTTCTTTTGGATGGGTTGCACAAGCTGGAATATAGAGGTTATGATAGCGCGGGTTTGTCATTTGTTGATAATGAAAAGATCAGAACTGTTAGGGCTGTTGGAAAAGTTCAGCAACTTGATGAAAAGTGCAGCAAGGTGAAAACAGATGCAAAAATGGGAATTGCGCACACACGCTGGGCAACACACGGAAAGCCGTCTGTAAAAAATGCGCATCCCCATACTGATTGTTTTGGTGATGTTTCAGTTGTCCATAATGGCATCATTGAAAATTATCAAGTTCTCAAAAAGATGTTGGAAGGGAAGAATCATGTTTTCAAGTCAGACACAGATACAGAGGTCATCCCTCACTTGATCGAGGAGTTTAGCAAGAGCTTGGATTTCTCTGAGGCAGTTGCCGAAGCACTGAAGACTGTGGAGGGGACTTTTGGAGTCGCAGTGATCTCAAAAGCCGAACCTGACAAAATTATTGCTGCCAGAAAGGGCAGCCCTTTGATCGTTGGTGTTGGGAAAGGGGAATATATAGTAGCTTCTGATGCTAGTGCAATTGTAAATTATACAAAAGACGTTATTTATTTGGAGGATGGAGAAATGGTTGAGTTGACAAGTGCTGGTCATAGAGTTCGAGTGATTGGTCGAAAAGAAGTGAAAAAAGAAATTTCAAAACTTGATTGGTCTTTTGAAGAGGCACAAAAAGAGGGATTTGATCATTTCATGCTCAAAGAGATCATGGAACAGCCACAGACGATTCAGAATGCCATAAGAGGGAGAATTGACAGATTTGTGGAAGATGGCAGTAGGAAGCCAATGCCAGGTGGATTGGTGAGCGTCGAAGATCGATTGAGAAAAATAGATCGTTTGATAATTCTGAGTTGTGGAACATCTTATTATGCCGGGTTGGTTGGTGAATATATGATGGAGGAGTATGCAGGAATTCCAACAGAGGTTGATTTTGCAAGCGAATTTAGATATCGCAAACCCATCATTGACGACAGATGCGCTGTGTTGGCCATTTCTCAGTCTGGCGAGACAGCTGACACTCTTGAGGCGATTCGGGAAGCAAAATACAAAGGTGCTTTGACCTTGGGAATTGTGAACACTGTTGGTTCAACTATTGCCAGAGAGACAGACGCCGGAATATACAACCATGCCGGTCCTGAAATTGGTGTGGCTTCAACAAAGGCTTTCACTTCTCAGTTGTCTGTTTTGGCATTGATGACAATTGCATTGGGGAGACAGCGTTCCATGTCACATGTTATGGGGAGGCGTATTGCCACGGAAATCAAAAAAATTCCAAATCTGATTGAAAATGTTCTCAAAAAAAAGAATTTGATCAGAAAAATTGCGAAAAAATATGTCAAATATGAAAACTGGCTTTATTTGGGGAGGAAATATAACTATCCAATAGCAAATGAGGGAGCGCTCAAGCTTAAGGAGATTTCATATGTTCACGCAGAAGGGTATGCCAGTGGAGAAATGAAACATGGCCCAATTGCAATGATCGATGAAAGCTTTCCTTCTGTTTTTGTAGCTCCACAAGACAGTGTTTATGAGAAAAATATTTCCAACATGCAGGAACTCAAGGCACGAGGGGGAAAAATTGTTGCTGTTGCAACAAACGGAGACAAAAAAATTGGAAAAATAGCAGATGATGTGATTTTCATTCCCAAGACTCTCGAAATGTTAACTCCTTTGATAAGCGTTATCCCACTTCAATTATTTGCTTATTATGTTGGTGTTGAAAAGGGTCTTGATGTGGATAAGCCAAGGAATTTGGCAAAGAGCGTGACCGTTGAATAGAAAAATTCTTTTCACTATATATAACAAAAAACCGCCAGCGTGAACCAGCGGTTTTTTGTTTAACTGAAAGTTGTCACTATTCGTCTACGTCTATCTTGTATTTCATGTTTGTCATAACTCCTGGGATTGTGACCCAACCTTTTGTGTCAGTTGGCATTGTTCCAATCAGAACTCTTTGCTTGTTGACATATGCATAAAGGTCAACACTTGCAACTTCCTTGATCTTTTCTCCTTTTTCATTTCGGAGGCGAATCTTCAATGTGAAAGGCTCAGCTTCCGATTGATCTCCAGTCTTGTACTTGAATTTATATTTTCCCGGGAGAACATTCTCAGCTTCATAGACCTTGTTTTCGTCAGTCCTGTCATATTTTGAATAAAACCAGTCACTGTCATCGATCTTTGTTTTGGTTTTGATTCTGACGCAGTTGTCTCTTTTGCTCACGTGTGAATTATCTCGTTCACTGATATCCAGCTTGTATTCTATATCAGGGGATAGGTTTTCCATTTTAAACCAACCCTTCTTGTCAGTGTCGACAGTTTGAATGAACACTTCCACGTCTGAGGAGTTCTTGTAGTACAGGTCTATGTCAGTTTTTTCTTTCAATTTGCGACCTTTCACGTCTGTCATTCTGATCTGCACAGCGAGGTATTGTCCTGAAGTCACATCATCATCGTCGATCTCCATTTTATACCATCCCGGAGGTGCATTTTTGAACTTCAAGACACCATCATCATCTGTTCTTTGTGTGAGTGCACGAAACCAGTCACCACCTTGTTTAGTGTAGACTTTGACCTTGACTCTGTTGACATTGATACCGTCGAGTTTTGCATTTGTCACGACAGGGACTGCAACAAAGGCGCAGAACACAAAAAGCGCAACAAATGTTTTCTTGAGTCGATGCATTTTGTTTTTGTTTTTAAGATTTATTTTTGAACGTTGTTAATGTTGTCTATATTATACAACAACTGGAAATTCCGGGCAATAGGATGAGAGTATCTAGTGTTCGTTTTGTCCCGAATGACGTTTGATTATCAGGTTATGTGTATGGAGATATGCGGATTATGTCTGATTTTCAAGCTCTTATGCCAGTTTGAAGTCGCAATTGTGCAAATTGGATAGGATGACAATGTGTGCTATCTCGGAAAATAAATTATGAAAGAAGTTGAAAAGTATAAGAAGCTGGATTGTTCCTTTTCTTTTTGTTGAAAGCTATGACAAAATTATAAAAACAATGATTGATAAATATGTATCACTATTTTACAATAGGATCATGTATGGTTGTGATATCCTTGGTTTCTGCTTTGTGTTCGAAGGCGCCACATAACAGTGTGCGGAACCAAATGAATTGTTGGTGGGTGTCATTGTGGATTTGGACATTTATCGATTTTTTCTGATGGGGATGTCTATGTTTGCAGAAGATTTGAAAGTCCCGTTGGTAATCTGCTCAGAAGTAGTATGATAGATATTTTCTTTTCACAAAAAATGGAGAAATACCGCAACATAGATGAAGTGGAGTGCGGCGATTGCGACTTGAAGCTATACTGTCGTGGTTGCCCAGCAGTTTCTTTTGGAAACTATGGAGATTGGAGGAAAAAGAATCCCCAGTGTTGGAAAACTTAGTTGATTAAATACGTTATGTTTTATTGCAATGCAGAAAACGTGCCGAACCTATTTTTAATTTAAATATATGAAAAAAAGAAAATTATTGCTTGATGTTGGCTGTGGAGAAGCCAGGTGTTGCATCGATTTTGCAAAACAAGGATTTGATGTGATCGGGGTTGAGAAAGATCCTGATGTTTTTGAACGAGCGAAAGCAAGTGTTGATAAATCAGAAGAAAAAAAATTCATCACGCTGCTCAAGAGAGATATTAGAAAAGTGAAATTAAATAAGAGATTTGACGGTATTTTGTTTAATCATGTTTTGATGTTCATGTCGAAAAAAGACGCATTAGGTTTGATTAAAAAATACTATGAAAGTTTGAATAGAGGAGGAGAGATGCTGGTGAGAATGCTAATGTTTGATGATCCTGTTGCTGTCAGTTTCAGAGAAAAAAACAGGAAAGATGTTTTTTTTCCGAAACAAAAAGAAATGAAAGAAATAGAAGGGCTGTACAATGGGAAATTGGAGTTTTTATCACGTAAAGAAAAGGCGCATGATGGGTATAATTGTGATCATACTCATTTTATAGGTGTGCTAAAAATTACAAGGTAGAATGTTTACTTCATTATTGTTATCATGAAGATTATAAATAGATAAATTTGTAGTATAGCATTTGAAATGCCAAAAATTATTTTTAGGTATTCTCGACTGTATGATTCTCATTGGCGCAATTGGTTGAAAGAACGATCAATTGGCAACGAACAAAAAATTCTTGAAAAAGAGCCTATTTTGGGCTTGATCGATAAAGTTGAAAATATTTGGAGATTAATTGAGAAAGAGGTTTTTGAAGAAATTGAAAAAACATCGAACTAAATTGGCAGGAAAAAGAGATTTCTTGCTATATCGTTAGCAATGCAAGGGCACTCTCGGATCCCATGACCATTGGGATAAACCAGAGAGAGCCGGAAGCAGTGTTGGAGACTTTGATGCACGAGTTGACTCATCGGATTTTTATACAGGAGGGGAGTCGGGAGAAAACCAGAAAGTCTTGGAGACGAATAAGGGAAAAGTATTCCAAGCAGGGCAAAATAACACAGACTCACATTGTTTGTTATGCTCTATTAAATAAGCTTTACCTTCGATTTTTTGATAAAAAAATACTTCAAAAGGAGATTGAGAGAAGCGGAAAAAGAGAAAGCTATGGGGAAGCCTGGAGAATTGTGAAAAGTGAAGGTTATGAACAAATATTGATTGATTTCAAAGCGAATTATCATGATTGGAGCTTAGAGGCTGGTTGTGAGTGCCACTCTGCTGTTTCCTTTTTTGATTACGCACCCTTTGGGTGCTTTTTTGCGAAGTGGATTTTTTGAGTAGGAAGCTGTTTTCAAGTTGTGTCTTGTTTAGTGGTAATTTGAATTATCTGTTGCGAAAAAAGTGATTGCCGGGAATGATATTGACAAATTATTAAAAATATGTTAACGTGACTTGTTAAAAAGATGCGACTTGTGACAAATTAATAATATCACAACTCGCA
>JAYEIQ010000014.1:0-60204 GCA_034660175.1 Patescibacteria group bacterium
CGTTCTCTTCAGGACAATAGGGAGTGTTGTTTCTGTATTTGATCCTGTTTACTTTTAAAAACCTCTTAACATCATTGGCAATGAATTCCTTGCCTTGGTCTGTTCTGATCTTTTGAATATTAAAAGGATAATAAGCAACAATTTTTTATATAATAAGCTACCTTAAGAAAAATAAAATCCCATCTGGAATCTTGCTGAATGAGTATTTTTTTGTTTGTTCTGTGACCTATTTTTTGCAAATGTACACAAACGCTGATGGAATATTACTGAAAACTTTTAAGATCTCAACTTTTGAAAAATTCCTCATGAGCTTATCTTTGAAAATTTTGTCGCTTGGAAGATTATTGAAAAGATAGTACGAAAATGCTGTGAAAATTCCACCATCTTCCAAAACATCAAGAAACTTTTCAATCAACCGATCTTGCAAACCTCCCTCAAATACTGTCCAGGGAAGACTAGAGATGATCCGATCACATTTATTCATCCCACCCGCACTCAGAATGCAAGAGATATTTTCAGCAGAATCATTGATCACAACCACTCCAGAAAAAAAATTTCAACTTCTCAACAAATCCCACATTGATTTCAATTCCATTCATTTTATTTTTTTATAAGTCTTACGTCTATTCACACCTATAATGCACCCTTCGCATTAATATGACGATCCTTTTCTCTGCTTGGAGTATACTCCAAGCAGACTTGTACACCCAAAAACAAGACACTTCCAAATTGGAAGTGTCTATTCGTTATCTGACAGCAGAGCACTGCTCTTGATAACTTCAGTTTGTCCAGGTTATCTGTTTCCGAATCAACGTCCTCCGTGTTTTCCTCTTATTCCTTTCCCCTGTCTTACCAAAACATCATGATCGATTCCTTGCTCCTCAAACCATTGATCCATTTCTTCTCTATGAGCCTGCCTCTCAGCTTGTCGCTCCTCGCGCGTCATATTTTGAAACTCCTCACAATCCTGCTCCCTTTTAGCAATCAGAACAATTTTTTGATCCTCAGTAAGTTTCCCATCGCTCACCAACTCGCTCAAATGCTCTTCATGCCTTTGATTCCTTTTCTCCTGCATTTGGTTTCTATGATTCTCAAAAACACCTTCAATATCATCTTTGTTAAGATCGAACTTTTCAATAAATCTTTGGATTAATGACTCCCTATTTTCACCACGATTACCACTAAAACCAAATGCACCTGCCTTCGAAGCCCCAACGGTACCTGCAACCACAATTGCTACAAACGCAAGAGATGGAACAAGAACTTTTTTGCTAACTTTCATTGTTGTTTTTTTAGCTTTTTTATTTATTACGATATCATCATAACAATTTTCTCAAGATTCTTTTTTATTTATGCTTTTTGAACATGCATGTATTTTTCGCCAAAAAGATTTGAATATTTGTGAATCAATTTTGAGATTATTTCTTGATGAACCACACTAGATGATACGGACCTTGTTTTTTTTGTTTGCAAAAAGCTAAAACCATCCACGCAATCAATTTTTCCCTTCTGGCTCAATTCTTCTTTTCATTCTGAATTGCCTTGAGTTTGGTTTTCTGCCCTCCATCCTCGGTCGCAATTTCTCATTAGCTTTTGTTGCCTTTATGACATCGGCATCAAAAACCCTCTTTTCAACGTTTTTCCCAAAAATGATAACTTCTATACCCTTTTGAAGCTCATGAGTTCCTCTGAGAACAGTTTTTTCGCTATAATGCACTGTCCAATTTTCACCAACAAAGCTTTTGAGTTGGATCTCTGAGCTATTCAAAATCCTGATTTCTCCTCCTAAAACACCTTTTTCGGGGTTTGAGAGTCGCTTTTTTGCCAAAGGGGCAACTTTGTGCAGATGAGGAACTTTATTAGACACTTCTCTCTCTAATCTAGCTCCCATTTTTGCATAATGAGCAAGTGCACCAAGAGAAAATATAACAAACAAAAACATTGCAAGAACAAGTACAAGACTGTATCTATAACCACTTTTTGTCCTTCGAAAAACAAGATATCCAAAAACAAAGCACAAAGCAAACAACACCAACCAAAAATATGGAGCTGACATAAAAACAAAACCGACAAATCTTCCCAGATGAAGCTGTCGAAGAATGTCTCCGTCCAAAACAGCAAAGTTGTGGATCACCAATGACAAGAACATAACACTCAGAAACACAAGCAGCGACAACCATAACCAAAAAACATACGAGGAAAGGTTTGTCTTCCAGGCTGGGTCCGGTTCAATGTGCTCTTTCTTGATCTTGTCTATTACTTTTTTTGATACGTCTTTTTCCATTATTATTGATCTAAGAGTAGATACGATTTTTTTGCTTCCTTGATGACCATTTTTCGACCTCGACTGATCAGTGCTGCCACAGTTCCTTTGGGTTTTTTCAAAATATCCATGATCTCTTCATAGTTTTTCTGTTCCACAAACTTCAAAATCATCACTTCCTTGTATTTATAGGGCAATTCATCGACAATTTTTCTCACCTTTTCAAGTCCGTCTTTCATTGCAGTTTCATTTTCAAGGTCAGTGCTGGAGACAAAGATTTTCAACAGCTCATCATCCTCAAGTTGCGTGGTCAAAGGACGAGCATGCTTCTTTCGAATAGCATCAATTGTTGTGTTGCGGGCAATTCGATAGATCCAAGAGGAAAATTTCAAATTCTGATCAAAGCCATTCAAACCTTTATACGCCTTAATAAAGACTTCTTGAACAATATCCTCGATGTCCTCAGAAGAAAAATATGAAATTCTTCTGATGTAATAAAAAATCGGCTGCTGATATTTCAATACAAGCGCCTCAAAGTTGTCCGGATTTGTTTTCGCGAGCTCCACTAGCTCGGAATCTGAACTCTTGAACATTCCCTGATTCATGCAGAATGGTAGGTTTATTGTAAAATAATCAGCTACTGCAATTTTCATATTCTGGCAAAATTTTTCAAAATTTTTCTTAGTTTAGCCTTGGCTAATACCTCAAAAACTGTTAGAATAAATTTTCCTTAAAATCTGAAAATTTCGCTACGCGGTCTATTTCACAACAAACCTACTATGTTTTTCCCGTACATGTTTAATACGTCCTTATTCATATATTGTTTGCACATTTAAGCTTTTTGAGCAAGCAAAAAGACCCTTGCTGTTTTTCCGTTGAAACAACAAGGATCTTTCTTTGTTTTTTCTGCGACAACCGGTTTATAGCTGTGCAGTTGTTATCATTTCCCAGTTTTCATCAGTCTTCTTGGGCTTGATCGGTTTCGATCCAAATTCATGACATAGTAAACACTGATCTTCCGACCAATCGTTGATTCGATATTCAGCTATTGGAAGAATCTTGAAGACTCCCACACCTTCAACTTCAATGTATTCCAGACCTCCCCGATTGATGATCACCGGCTCATAGAAAATAAACCAAACTCTTGTATTCTTGGAATGAACATCGATTATAGCTTCCGTGAAACCCGTCCCATGTGTGCAAAAATCTTCTGCGAGCAGTAGGGTTTCGTTGTCCCCAATCTCACTGATCAGGTGAATTTTCCCATCCACTTTTTCCATTTTTGCGACATTGCATCCATAGAGCTCAGCCAGATCTTCTCCCAGCTCAGTTGCACCATCAGGGATGCCACCTAACCAATCTGGAGGGTCAATGCATTTGTCGAGTCGCATTTTCATTTGTACGGCCATGATCTTGCGAATATTCTCATGCGCTAACATGATCTTTGAGACAAAAAACCCATCGCTGTGTCGCAGAGATTTGAGCAGAGCATGAAGACCAGGCTTATCATGTTTTCCGGCTTCATAGTTATATGACCAGAAAGCATCGAGCGTGGTAGCAATGTGCACCACCTCTTGAGCTGTCAACTTCCAGATCACATCATCAGGCCTCAACGCCAAAAGATCTTCTCTGTTCATCAATAAAATGTCCATATAGCCTCGCTTTCTTCTGGTAATTCACTGCAATTAACTTTAAGCAGCTCTCCTGATTTGATTCATTAGAGTCTCTACTTCAACACCTGCAGCCTCGGCATAGTCTTCGCCATCGCTCGCAAAGTCAATCTTCGAAGACGAATTAATCGCGACCTCTCCAGGCCCAGCTTTTTTACCATCGACACCCGAATTCAATACGGTTTGTCTTGCAAATCCTTCTTGAGCACCAATACCAGGAATGAGAAACCACATTCTATCACTGACAATCTCTCTGCACCGTGAAAGATGCCAAGAGAAAACTTCACCAGAGCCCTTTTCTTTTTCATAGGCTGCGGCCATAACCAGTCCTGCATTCTCATCCACTTCAAGATCTTTCGCCCATCCAAGCATCAGTTCAGCGATGCGTTCCCACAAATAACGTCCGTCTTCGATAACGATGTCTTGCACTTCTCGCGCAGCAGAATTGCTAGTATAACAAAGCCCTACAATAGATCTCCAGCGAGCACTTGTGTCAACGAAGTGTTCCATGCAGTCCTTGCCCATGTAGGGATTAAAATTCACCCCATCAACACCGTCGATCTCGAAATGAGCAAAACGATATTGCTGTTGTGTTCTTCCAATATCACCGCGCTTGCAATCGAGAAACACGGGAATGTCAGGATGAAATGCGTGAATATAGCTGACTATTGCCTGCAAAGCAAGTCTCCCACCTTCAAAAGCTTCATAGTGTGCTTTTTGAGGTTTAAACATGGATGCATGAGGAGCAGTGGCATCAACAATGTCGCACATCCACCTGGCAATCCATTTCCACTGGGGCTCCAGCCACATCTCTCGCTTTATGCACACCGGTACTTTCTCCGCTAAAGGATCAAGTCCCACGCAAACAAGTGAACCTATGTCATCTTGTCGTTTCTCCAACATCTTTCGAAATCCTATTCGCTCCATGATATTTCTCCTTTTCTGTTTCTTGTTGATCGATAAGTCATCAAAACTTTGCCAGCTCTTTTCTCCTTTCTCCTAGAAAATATTTTCAAATAACTACCATAAAAACAACCAAGTCTCGTGACTTGGTCCCTCCAATTACCTTCGAAAAAGAGACGTTGCTCTTAAAAAGAAGTATAGCAGTTTATTGCTGTCCAGACAACCTCTGGTCTTCATTTGTTCTTATTCAAGAAAATGGCAGCTTGCACAGAAAAATCCTCATATAGACCAAAGTCCACGTTCGAGATCACTTCTTCACTTGTAGATATCCACGGGCAAGCCCGTGGAATTCTGCTAGGTTATTCAAAAAAAACACCAGAAAGACGTTTTTTATTGAATTCGATGTTGTTTTCGTCACTATTTCAACTGTCCGTCAAAAAAGTCTATTGTGTGTTTCATAACGACACGGAAATTGTTCACAAAAGAATGTCCAATACCAGGATATTCAAAATATTCAATTTCTTTGTTTTCCTTCTCCAAAGCCTTCGCAAAATCTCGTGACCACTGAGTCGGCACGTCCTTGTCAGCAGTCCCTTGATGAAGTTGCACAGGATGTTTCACATTGTCCAAATAATTTATCGCCGAAACACTTTCCCAAAAATCCGGCTTTTCTTCAAATGTTCCATAGGTGTCGAAAATTTCTTGAGCCAGCTCTGGCCATTCGGTTGCCACCCAGCGATCAAAGTTTTCCTCATAGTTAGCGTTGATTGGTGCAAGCAGGACATAGGCCTTGACATGAGATGGTGCAATTGTCATGACGTTGATCGTGATTCCACCGCCCATGGAGTGTCCAAGCATTCCAATGTTTTCTTTGTCTAAAAATTCAAACTCACTTTTCTGGATTGCAGATAGCAAATTCATGATATCCTCTACATAGCCACTGCGCGGACGCACTTCATTTCTTGGATCAAAATCTGACTCCGCATAATTGCGATAGTCACTGTGGATTACCACATATCCAGATCTCGCTAAATGATCCTGCTCGCGCTTCAATCCCCTACCATTTGTGTATATTTCGGGATCAATATACCCATGATTAGCCACAATCACTGGAAATGGACCTTCCCCTTTTGGCAAATTCATAATTCCCGATATTTTCAGCCCTTCTGACAAATAAGTGATGTAATAACGAGTATAAACTCCATTCGTCTCCAAAACTCTTCCCATTTTCAAATCACTCCCTTCAAACTTTTTTTCGATCATTGCTGGAATGGAGTCATGATGCGGATCAGTATTTTCCTTGGACACATCCTCGCTCCCACTGATCATTTCACGACCCAGATGATCACTTTTTGCTGAAAATTCGTGTGTGTTGTGCAAAACCAATTTTTCACCATATTCTTCACCCAAATATTTATGTGCAAAAAAACCTCCTATTGAAAAAATAGTTGCCGACAAAAAAACCAATGATAAAATATTTTTATTCATATTTTTGCGTTTGATTACTGTCGATGAGCAATAGATTTTTAGAGCGTAGAGATTAGCAAAAAACGTGTTTGAAAAATGTTGTGAAACGATAATAATCGAACAAACAAACAATTTCATTAAACAAATAAAAGGATCTCTATATGAGCATCCTTTATATACAAAGAAATTGATTTCATGTTTCAAAGATCCTATTCATATCTCAGGGCATCCAAGGCGTGAATCTTCGCAGCACGATATGCTGGCATCACACCAGTTGCTAGACCTAAGAACAAGATGAATGTTACCAATGCTATGACGAAAAAATACGGAATGGAAACAAAACTGCTCAGATAGACGTCTTGTTTTGCGGCAAAATGAATAAGAACCTTGTTGATGAGAACTGCAAACCCATAGCCTCCAAACAATCCCGTTACCCCTCCTACAATACTGATGATAATCGCTTCAAAAATGAACATCTTGAAAATATCAACTCTTTTTGCTCCGAGAGCTTTGAGAATTCCAACCTCTTTCGTTCGCTGCAAAAGCGAAACACTTAAAGTGTTAAGCATTCCCATTGCTGAAATAGACATAATAATCGTTCCCAGAACAATGAGCACAACTCGAATCACAACGAAGAAACTGTTGATGTCTTCGATAATCTCATTGATGCTTTCAGTAAGAAAGCCAATATGTTGAACCTCTTGCTCAATGTTTTTTATCTTATCCAAATCAGTAGCAAGAATTTTCCCAGATTGAGCCAGGTCGATTCCAAGATTATTCTTCATGAATTCAAATGGAATCCGGACAAAAGAGTTGTCACTATTCATCAATCCAACAACCTCAACTTCATTTACCTCAAACGTTGTTTCCTCTGAAATTTTTGAATGAATTTCTCTTGAAGCAACCACATCAAGTTTGATTATTTTTCCCATTGCATCATTCGGATTTTTAAATCCAATCAAACGAGCAAGTTGGGTTGAAATGATAACATTTGGTCTTTGGTTATCATATTCTTTTTCCCCTTTTTTATAGGGCATAATAGCCAAATCCAGATAGTCCTGGTTTGATCCATACACAACTGCATCGACTTGTGAGCTTTCATAGGAAACCTTCCCTCCCGTATTCACCTCACGCTCAATTTTTGCCACACCCTCAATTGATCTGATCTTTTCCATGTTTGTATTATCAAGAGCGACAAAGTTGTCCAAATTTCCGTTGTTGATGTCCAAAATATCACGCGGATGGTTTTTTGTCACTTCATCAATAATCAACCCCTGAATACCAAAACCAATACACAACAAAAAAGAAATGATTCCGATTCCAAGAGCAACACCACCCACAGTCAAAACAGACCTTGTTCTGTTTGCTCGCAAGTTCCTCCAACCAAGAAAGACGATTCTTCCCAGTTTTATTTTTGAATATTTTTCTTTTTTCCAGAAAAGAAGTTTCATTGATCTTTTTTGAGACAGTGAGCACAAAAAATTATTGTTGAATGAAACCTGCTATCTTTCCATCCAACATCTCAAAAACTTTGGTTGCATACTTATATTGCTTTGGGTTGTGTGTCACCATCAATACAGTAATATTGAAGCGTTCATTAAAGTCCTTCATAAGATCCATAAGTTGAAAACCCGATCGTTGATCCAAGTTTCCCGTTGGTTCATCAGCAATAATGAACCAGGGATTGAGCAAGAGTGCTCGTGCCAAGGCAATTCTCTGCTGTTGACCTCCAGAAAGGTCATATGGCCTGTGTTTGGCCCAATCACTCATCTCCACCAGCTCAAGCATCTGTGCCGCTCGTTTGAGACCCTTGTGATAGGAAAGTCCTCCAATGATTGAAGGAACAGCAACATTTTCCAGAACCGACAAAGCCTTCAGCCAGAAAGCTTGCTGAGGGATAAAACCCACAGACGAATTGCGAAAGTCAGCACGCCAGTTTTTTGTGTGACTCCAAATGTCAGTTCCTTTAATGAAAATTTCCCCTTTTGTCGGCTCTTCCAATCCATAAATGATGTGGAGAAGAGTTGATTTCCCACAACCAGAAGGTCCAACCAACATCGCAAAATCTCCCTGATCTACTTCGAGATCAATTCCGTTCAAAACCTGAATCTCACTTTCTCCAACTATAAACTTCTTTATCAATCCTCGAACAACAACTACCCCATCATTGGCATCTTTGATTGACGACTTCATCTTTTTGCCAAGATTGTCACCATCTTGTTGAATAAAATTGTCAATTTTTTTCTTTTTCAGCTCTCTTCTTTTTTCTTTTTTATCTTCTTGATGTTGCTCTAGAACTTTTTTTGGTTCCAAAACTGGCTTCAGAGCAACCTTTGTTCTGATTTTCACCTGTTGCTCCCCTTGGCTAGAAATCTCTTTTTCACCCTGGACAGATTCATCCTTTTCATCAAGAAATTGTTGCGGATCTGCCTTTTGGACTTTTCCAGATTCTTTTTTTGTTTTGAGATCTATTGTTCCCACAATTTTGTTATCCAGCTAAATTTAGAAGAAAATGTGTTAACCACAATTTCTGACGCACTTTCCTTTGAATCTTCAACAACGACTGTCACAGGCTTGGTACTGGTTTTGTTTCCTGATTCATCAAAAGTTTTGACGATATAGCTATACACCTGACCAGCTTCAACTGGAATTGTAATCAAGTGGTAGGTATTGAGAGGATCTTCACTTGAACTTTGTTCGAAATTGTTCAAGACAATTCCTTGATTATAGAAAACCTTTGCAGTTGTGATTTCGTCTGTTTCAATCTTGATATACATATTGGCGTGAGCTGTTTTTCCTCTACCAATAACCCTTCCAACAGCGCGGTTGGTCAAAATCCCTGGAGGACGGCTATCAGCACGTGTCGTGATCTTCCCTTCTTGCCTTGTTGCTTCAGTTCCATTCGCATCAATTCCTGTTGCAATTATCTCATATTCCACCGAGGGCTCCAAGCCCTCAATCTCAACATTGTGTTCCGTAACATATTCATTGTCTAAATAGTTACGATACGATCCCTCTGACACAGTCTTAAATTTAACCAACGTGGTTGTTGTAATTGATGTGTTGTATTTAACAACAATCGTTGGCAAATCCACATTTTCTTTATTTTCTACAACAAAGTCACTGGTAACTGGTTGCTCAAGCGTGGTAAATGTATACTCATCAGAACTGAATTCGTTCAAGTCATCATCAATTGCCTCGATTTGAATCTTGTAATCTGTTGAACTGACCAAATCTGCCAGTTGTATCACATGACCTATTCCAGAAGAAGTCTCTTCTATCGTATTCGAATAACTGCCAGGTCCATAGTTAATCGTGCAAGTTGCGTCAGCATTTGTTTTCCAAGAAACCGTTGCGGTTGTGAGACCAATGTCATTGACCACAAGATCAGAAATTGTTGGAGGTGGCAAAGTTTCAAACGTATCAATGTCACTTGTTCCAATGTTTCCATCAGTGTCAATATATTTGGCTCGATAATAATATTTTGTTCCCGCATCAAGTCCATTGAGCTCAACTGAATGAGCAGTCACAGAATCCACTTGACCATTCGTTTTACCCAAACTCATGGACTTTCCATATTCAATAAATGAGCTAGCAACACGATTTGTCGCCCAATCAATTGTTGCAGCAAAAGCTTTCACTGTATATGAAGGCTCTGTCACAAGCGTTGGTGGTGTTGTGTAACGTCCCGTCGGAATGATGTCCACAGTTGACGACTCAACAGAAATATTGTTGGTTGAGTCTTTTGATTTCACATAATAATAGTATATTCTGCTCTCGAGCTCCGTGTCAACATAGGCACTTCCAGAAGTACTTGCCACCTCGGTGTAAGTCACATCATCGTCTGATCGATAGATGACATAACCGTCAAAGTTGTCCTCGTTCATCGACGTTGGTGGTGACCACTTAATAGCGATTGAATATTCCTGACTCTCCCTGTCGGATGTGTCAAAAATTTGCACATTCACCGGAGATCCAGGAGCTGAAGTATCTGCAAAGAAATCTACATATGCATATAGATCATAGTCGATATTTTCTGCCTCATCCATCCCGCAAACATAAAACCTGTTTGAACCTCTTTGTGTTGCGAACGGTCCAGGACCAGCAGAAGTCAAAGCTGTGGTTGTTGTATTGTATGCATTAGGCAAAGCGTTCACACTGTAGTGATAGGTCAATTCAGAAGCATTTCCCATGAATGCCTCTGGTTGGTCCCAACCAAAGACAAAGTTGTTAGTTTCCGATGTTTCAGGAAGCACAATCAAATTGCGTGGAGGCGAAGGAGCGTCTTCGCTGAAATAGTATTCCTGGGTTAATGCAGCTGAATAGTTTCCAGCAACGTCAACTGTCCTTATGTAGAACCAGTTTTTCCCTGATTGATATGCACCAACAATATGATCAACGTTTGGAAGAGTGAGTGTGATGGTTCCAGTATCAACAATATCAATCCAAGCATCTTCAGCGTCACCACCTGTTCGATATTGGAACATTTCCAAACCAGAGGCTGTGTCTGCAGCATCAGAATTCCAAGTGAATTCATAGTTGTCAGCAGCAGTATATCCAGCAGGATCAACCATGATGTCACTCGGGTTGGTTGGTGGAGTTGTATCAAAGCGATATGTAAAAGCATTGTATGAGCCAGCAGGAATCATGTCCGCATCGTCGACAGCCTTAATGAGCAAATAATAATCCTGTCCAGTAGCCAGAGATCCAGCTTCAAATGTAGTCTCCGTTTGAAGCGCTCCATCAACATATGGATCAGCACTGGCATTGGTTCCGAAATAGATATAATATCCAACGACTCCTGATCCTCCAGATCCGTCAGTCGCACCACCAGCTATTTCAGCTGCGGGCCAGACAAAATATGGAGCTGTATGATTGAACCAATTTCCTGTCGTAATCTCAGTCCCCATTACACTGGTGTCATAGGCAGTCACACTTGTTGGGTTAGTTGGAGCGTTGAGATCTTGATAATAGTTGATCGTGAAATCCTCAACTTTTGGTGAGTAAATTTTGTCTGAAGAAGAAAACTCCATCTGAATTTGAATGTATCGATTGGCAGCAGATTGAATGTTGAACCTGTGAACATTTGAACTAAATTCTTTTTCTTCTGAAACTTCGCTCCAACTTGACCAATCCAAACCATCTGAAGATGTTCGAGTTGAAATTGTCAAACCAGTGTTGTTCGGCTCAGCCATTGTCACTGTGAGATTTGCCCAGCGATAGACATCTGTCAGATCAATTGCATCAGACGTGTATGTTCCGGTTTTTTCATATCCCACATCATTTGCCTCTGAGGCAATAATATAGTTGTATAGTCCGTCCTGATAGGTGTTGGTTCCTTGGCCTGGAACCACCCAAAGCCTGTTGTTTGAAATCACACCATGACCACCAACATAAATCTGTCCTGGAACATCATCGAGTGCCTCCCATGTATTTCCAGAAATGTCATAGCGATAATAATCATCCGTGTTGTTTCCTCGAGTTGCATAGAGATAGCCATCTTCCCCATCAGCCAAGGTTCCTCCATAACGAACTGTCCCTGGCACGTTCGTGAGTTGCAACCAGGTTCCAGCATCAATGTCATACCTCCAAAACGTATTTGTATTGTTTGCTCGAATTGAATAGATGTAATTATTAGCACCAACTTCTTTGAATACTAACTGCGCTCCATAACCCTGCACCCATCCGCTGATCGTTGGCAACGTGGACGACCAACGTGAACCAGCTGTTCCTTGCGTGTCATAGCGCCACCACCAGTTGGTGTTTGCACCACGAGTCAAATATAAATAACGGGAGCCATCATAGGTCATTGAAGATCCATATTGTGTTTGATATGGCACCGGATCAGAATCTATAAATTCCCAGGTGTTGGTGGCAATAGTATACTTCATGAAATAGTTGTTAACCGTTGCCGACTTCCTTGTTCGCAAATCACCACTAGTCAAATAGAGAACTCCTTCATCCTCATTGTGCACCATCGCTGAACCGTTGTAGATTCCAACCGGAGTACGTGCCAAGCGAGTGAATTCACCCGTGTTCGTATCATACACCCCAAAATCATCACTGTAATAACCACGAGTCATATAGATATTTCCCAATCCATCTTCTGTAAGTTCTGCTCCATAGTAAAATTCAAAATAACTTCCGCTAGTCGTGGTGTTGGGACCAAAAAGTCCTTGGGTTGGATTGTCCCAAGACTCCTCTTCGATATTGAAACGATAGAACAAGCTTGAATTATATCCTCGTGTTGTGTAGATATATCCATCAAGTACTGACATCGATGATCCATATTCAGGTGATGCTGGAATGTCTGGCATTTGTGTCCACTCATCCGTTGTCACATCATATTTAAAGAAATTCTGTCGATAGTTTCCAGTCAAAGCATATACCGTATTAGTGTCTGAATCATAGGTCAAATTTCCACCAGTATATGCTCCAACAGGAAGCGGCTCAAGAATCACCCACTCGTCCGCATTCTCTCCTCGATCAACATTGTCATCAATCGTGTATTTTGAAAAATAGTTGTAGTTGTATCCCTGCATCACATAGACAGCATTGACACCATCATAGGCGCTGTCGCTTCCACGATATGTTCTTTGACCATCCGCTTCATTTGGATTGCCAAACTCCGCATTTGGAAGGGTTGTCCATTGGTTTGTCTGAGTGTCATAGCGATAGAACGCATCGTCATATCCAGGCAAGGCATAGACATAGCGTGATCCGTCATAGGAAAGCGAGCTTCCGTAGTTGAAGTTTTTTGGTGCACTGGCCATTGTCTCCCACAAATCCTGAGCAATGTCATAGCGCCAGAAAACCGCAGTGTTATAACCTCGTGAGGCATAGATATATCCACTTGGTCCTTCGGCAATTGAACCACCATAATAAACAGAAAGTGGAGTGGTCGCCAAAGATGACCAGGTGTCATCACTGACATCATAGAAATAGAATGCTGTTTGGTTGTTTCCGCGCAAAACATAGAGGTCACCATCAACCTGGGCAATCTCAGAACCATAGCGCAATCCCGCAGGAGCGTTGGACAACCTGATTTCATCCCACTCCCCATCTATCGTTTCCAATTGCAATTCATCCGCATCATTTGAAGTGGAAACATTATCAACCGTACCGAGCTCAAATTCAGCCTGAGATGATCTTGCAACTGATTGATATGGCGAAACTCCGTCATAGTTATAAGTGAAAGGAGCCCAAGCTGAATCTGAAACATTGCCATCTTCGTCTTTCGTTTTGATGCGCAAATAATAATTACCGGAATTCATTGCCAAGCTCACCGTGTATGCTGATCCGGATTGAAAGGCCCCATCTGTTTCTGGGTCTGCACTATTGTTGGTTCCAAAATATACATAGTAGCCCTCAATTCCACTGTCAGGATCCGCTGCTCCACTCCAAGAGAAATATGGATGAGCATGTTTGTAGGCTGTCCCTGTAGTCAAAGTCTCACCGCCAATTTGCTGTGAAGAAGCTGTGAGAGAAATTGGGTTTGTTGGATCAATATCTTCGCTGTTATATGAAATTGTGTAATCATAGACTGTTGGTGTGCTTACTCCATCTGATGTGGCCAATGTGATTCGCACTTGAATATAACGATTCTCAGAAGATTGAATTGAAGAGCCTGAAAGAGCTTGCCAGGAAGACCAAGTTTCAGCATCTGCAGAAGTTCGAGTTTCATATGTGATTGAAGTGTTGGATGGTGTGTCTTCAGTGCCTGTGAGTGAAACCCAACTGTCAACATATGCAAGATCAATCTCTTCACTGATATATGTGCCTGAAGAAACAAAGTTATCAGATCCCAAGGTATAGCTCCAAAAATCAGTGATGTCTGTTCCCGGAGTTGCATAGAAAGAATCACCACCAGCATGAACAATTGAAGCACCATTGCTTGGTCCTCGGCCATAGGTGAATTTTTGGTTGGAAGGAAGCTTGCGCCAAGAATCACCAGAAATATCATATTCCCAAGTTTCGTCCTTATAGTCCCCTGCCAAGGCATAGATCTTGCCATTGTAGTGTGTCATGTCTGTTCCAAGTCTTTGAGAGAATGGGGTTCGAGAAAGTTGGCTCCAGGAATCTGCAGAAACATCATATTGTAAAAAAGCAGTTTCACCATCGCCAGGCATCAAATAGAGATCTGTTCCATCTGCTTCCATTCGACATCCATAGTAACAGCGATAGCTTGTACCATCTCCATCAATTATGTCTGCCATGGTTGACCAACTGTCTCCACCAATGTCATAGCGATAGAAATCATCCTGAGCATTTCCTTGAGTCATAAAGACATAGTCGGTTCCGCTATCCTGAACATAGGCCGTATTTGAACCATAGCGCGTTGTCGCTGGTGTTGCTGCCATCGAGCTCCAAGAATTTCCAGCAACGTCATATCGATAGAAACTGGTAGTCGTGTTGTCTCCTCTGTGAATGTATATATACCCGTTGTGATATGTCCCTTTGGTGTCATAATACATATTCGCCGGGAGTGATGCCATGTTGCTCCAGCTGTTAGCTGTCACATCATAGCGATAGAAAGCGTTGTTGTTGTCACCTCTAACTCCGTAAACATAGTTTCCAGCACCTGTCACACCATTCCAGATCAAGTCCCCTCCAGTTCTCACTGTTCCAGGAACATCTGGAGGACCAATCCACTCACCATCCGCATCAACATCCGGATCAAATTTCCAAAGCGTGTACTGTCCATTTGCTCGAATCACATACATCAGTCCGTCATCACTGTTGTAGTTAATCGAAGCATAGTTCACATTCGCCGGGGTCAGTTCCAAGGTA
Source organism: Patescibacteria group bacterium (assembly GCA_034660175.1). Lineage (GTDB taxonomy): Bacteria > Patescibacteriota > Minisyncoccia > Moranbacterales > DUUL01 > JAYEIQ01. The sequence continues at coordinate 15,094 of JAYEIQ010000014.1, forward strand.
TCCCAATTGTTTGAAGCTATATCATAACGATAGAAATCATCCTGATTTCCACTTCGCAGATAGTAGATGTGACCATTGTAGAAAGTTCCCTCCTTCTCACCATTGAAAGCTGCCGGAGAAGCAGTCAGAGATGACCAAGAGTTTGAAACAATGTCATATTCATAAAAGTTTGTTCTGTTGTATCCCCTTGAGCAATAGATCTTTCCATTGTCGCCATAGACCAGATCGGCACCAGTGTAGAAAGTCTCCAAGCCTGGTGCCATGTTATACCAACTGTTTTCAGAAATATCAAACTTCCAAAAATCAGTTGTTCTCAGCCCACGAGTAATATAAAGATCGGTTCCATCAAAAGCAATCGAAGCACCCAAATAGACCGAATCCAAAAGTTCAGGCATCTCGGTCCAAACATCATTCTCAATGTTGTATTTGTAGAATTTCTTTGAGTAGCCACCAAAGATGAAATAGAGATTTCCATTTCCGTCATAGGCAATATCTGAGCCATAGTGTGCCGGCTACGGCAACTCAAGATCTTCTTCCCATTCATTGAGTTCGATGTTATAGACATACATGTCATCATCGCTATATCCGCGAGCTACATAGAGATAGTTGCCAACCAAGATTGAAGTTGAGCCAAAAGAAATTGTGTCCGGTGCCGGAGCCCAAGATCTTGCTGTCCAAGTTCCATCCGGTGATAGTTGCAAAGCATCGTTTTCACTGGTAGTTGAAATACCACTCACCTCTCCAGATTCCCACTCCGTTTGCGTTGTAATCGTAGTCGATTGCGGGGCACCCAATGTCCCTGGGGTGGATAGATAAACTAGGGCCAACAGGACACCCACAACGACTAATCTATATGAAAATAATCCTATTATCTTAAGCATTTTTCTTGCAATTTTTCCCAATTTTGTCGAGAATTTATCCCAAAACAAGGACATCTTATAATCTTTCCCCAAAAGATCTTCTCGATATTTGTAGTTTTTGATGAATCTTCCAAACGAAAAGCCATCTTCAGGTGATTGAAGATTATAATTGAAAACAGAAAGAAATTCTCTATCCCGAAGACCGCCTCTTTTTTTGCGATGAATTGACCTGATCAGTGATTTTTTTGCTCTCACCACACCACGAAAACAACGAGTTTTCCACTCACTGGGCTTTCTGTTTCTAAATTTAGTTTTGTTTTGGCGTTTCATCCCTCGCATTTTGGTTTTTTTCACAAAAAAAATATAGGACTCACAAAGAGTTCTACTTAGACAAATACATACTCAACTAACGTCGACCAAAGAGATAGAAATTTCTTCTTTGTCGACATTATTTATTTTTATATCCACTTTGGTTCTATTATAGCATAAATAGACACCTAAAGCAACTTTTTCCACCATTTATATCCATTGATATATTTTGTTTTTATTGCATAATTATTATTGCTTTATTTGAAATCTAAATCACCTTATTTTTTACTACCTTTAACCATAATTTCAACAGCTTTTTTTGTCATTTATTCCAGTCACACTTTCAACTCGTAAAAAACAATCAACACAACTGAAAAATATCGCGTATGTTTGCTACGCAGCATGTTACGTAGCAAAACTCTAGTAGTGCCTATAATTGCTTTATTATAGCTATTTTGAGAACATTGAATTTTAAAGAAATGTCAAAGGATTGTTACGTAGTATGCTACATAACAGAAAACCGTCACATACGCGTTGCATAGTGACGGTTTTTTCTGCACTTCAGTTGGATTTATCCAATACCCATTTCAATTTTTTGAAACTGCTCAAGAGAATCCCCATAGATCAATTGAATAGCCTCCCGATATCGATCAGCCGTCGCCTCAAGGACCACTTTTGAAGGAATAATTGCATGATCTGCTTTAATTCCGACTTCTAGACCCCAATTTCTGACTGGTTGTTTGTCGAAACTGGGTGGAGTTTCGCTATATTCTGCCTGAGCTGGCCAAAAACGACTAGAATCCGGCGTCAGAATTTCATCGACCAAAAAAACCAAGTCGCTTTCAGAATCGACTGCCCATTCAAATTTCGTATCAGCAATCACAACTCCGTTTTCATTCACCATTCTGTTAGCTTCAGTAAAGAGGCTTAAGGAAAGGGTTTTGACCTGATTTGCCACGTCTTCCCCAACAGTCTTGATCATTTCCTCAAAAGAAATGTTACGATCGTGTTTACCCATTTCTTCCTTGGTTGAAGGGGTAAAAATTGCAGGATCGATGAGACTACCATCATGCAGACCTTCACCAAGTTTGATACCACAGACCATACCAGTTTTTGTGTAATCCTTGTACCCCGAACCAGTCAAATGACCTCGAACAATAGCTTCGCTCGCAAGCACATCGGCAAACCTGACCACTAAACAGCGTTTCTGCAGGTCTGGAATGTTCCTCACATCATTGGGGAGATACCTGTCAATCTCGCTCCCAAAAGCTACCAGATGAGTTTGAATGCCCAGTGATGGACAAAGCTTGGTCAACCAGAAAATTGTGAGCGCCGTGAGAACCTCTCCTTTCTTGAAAACCACTGCGTTCAACACGATGTCGAAAATACTGATCCTGTTCGTTGCATAGATTAGCATCAGATCTTCACGACCTGGAATCTTGAACATCTCACGAGTTTTGCCTGATGTCAAATGAATTAGTCCGGCCTTTTTAAACCAGTTAATCAATAAAAGCGCTTGTGTCTGTTTCGGAATCATTTTTGGTTGCTCCTTTGGCAATGTTCGTTTGATCACACGTTCAATTGATTGTTCTCAGTTCTTTTGTGCCCACTGAGAAGTCTTTTCTTTAGTTTCTGGAATTGTGTCGATCTTCGCTCCTGTTTTCGTCCATTCGATTTCAAGAAGACCTTGTTAGCAAATCTCCCCTTCCACTCAAATTGAAAATCTTCTTTTCACAAGTCAAATGGATCTCAAGTGCTCCCAAATGAAAATCTCCCAAAATAATCACCTCCCTTTCAAAAATAATTCTAGCTGTTTATGTGAATGAACTAAAGCCAAGCAAGGGCCAAGCTTCCTCCTTTCTCTTTTCCATCTCACAATACCCTTTTTGAAGACAAAAATCAATATTTTCTCTTCTTTTTGCGTATAAATTGATGTACGCAAAAAAACAATAAATTTGCTTATGAAAATCACAAAGTATTTTTCATTCAAAAAAGTTCCCCCCTGGTCATTTCGATGCTATTTGTAACAATCACTATTTTTTTTCTCACATTTTTTCAAACAAGCAGTATTGATAACGCATCAGACAAAACGGCACAACAAACTGACAAGATCAAATATGTGCAACCTGAAAGATTCCAGGGCCTTCACACAGAAACAGATTTTGAGATCTTCCCCGAAAAACTGGAATCAGAAATTGAGATCCAGTCAATATGCAAAGGTGAAGTTATTGAAAAAAGAAATGTTGGAGAATGTGGAGGAGTCGTGATTTAAAAATGCACTTTGAATAACCAGCCCGTCACTGTGATCTATAGACACCTTTCTCTTCAAAGCAAGTCCTCTGTCAATGCTGGGGATTTTATTGAAAAAGACCATGCCCTTATCATTCTTGACAATGAAAAAAGTGCCAAAACAGACGGTGAAAGAAAACATTTGCACTTGTCAATTCGCAAAGAGAGTTCTATTGATTTGCGAGAATATGTCTCTTCTCAAAAAGATTTGGAGAGGTGGATTTATTTTGAAAAAATCGCTGGGCAATAGAAATAAGTTTCTTTCAATGATTGTCGACACAGTGTATAATGGGTAAAACATCTAATCATTACTTCGCTCTCATGAGAAAAGTCTTCATTGCAATTGTCACCGTTGTACTTTTGATCCTTGACTGGGCAGCATTGAGTGACATTTTGAAAGATGAGTCAAATGTCAACGCAGAGTATGTGACACTGATTGGTTCTGTTGTCATCCTTCTTGTGATGCTCAGCTATACCTTCAAACAAAAAAAGGGAGGGGGAAATTAAAAAATAGAAAACCAGCTCAAAAACAAAAAGACACTCGGAAATTTCTGCTGAGCGCTCTTTCTTTTTTCAGTCACAATCCTCTCTATTTACCTTTGGTGAAACGATAGGCAATCATGTTTCCACCACACTTTTTGTCCGCATCACAAATAATATTTCCTGATGAATCGACACTTGAGGGCAATGTCATTTTGCCAGATGTTCGTTCGCATTTTTCGCACTTCCAGCTCTAATACCACGTCTGTGACACAAGCTTCGCCTCAACAGAAAATGACAAAAAATCGAGCTGGGATCTCAAAAATTTGAAATATTGATGTCATAGTTATAACTATGACATCCTTCTTCTTCGGCCAAGCCAAGTTTGTAATTGTTATGTGCTACTTCTTGAACGCTACAGAATAGCACAAATCGTGCCGATTTACAATGTTTTTATGCTCTTTTTTGTAGTATACTTTAGAAAACAAAATAATATTATACGCAAAAAAAGATGATTAATTCAGTTCATTTAGTCGATATTAGATGTGATGGATGCGAAACATCCATCATTGAAGCCCTTGAAAAAGCAGGAGCTCGAAACGTTGAAATTGATGTTGAAAAACAAACGGTGTCTTTCGAAGGAGACAGAGATATGATGAGCAAGAAGCTCTTGCAAATAGGCTATCCTGAAAGTTCCTCCGCTGAAGCAAAAAGCATTCTTAAAAAAGCCCGTTCGTACTTCTCCTGTGCAATTGGAAAAACAAAAAAATAAACAACACCCAAACTCAATCACTGAGCACAGCAACAGTGAAGCCAGCACTGACAGTCAAGCCAACGGAAAAGAAAACTTGTATACGGTATTGTGCAACACTCAAAATTAGAGGAAAATATGATGAAGTGCTAAAGACCTCTGGTGAATATCCCAAGTACAAATGCGTAGTCAACATTCAAGATAACAAAAATGGAATCATCGAAACCATCACTCAAAATGGAGACAAAATGTCAGCTCATAAGTTTGACTCAACAACAGGAAGTCTCATCAAAAAAACAACGATTTCTCGTTAGGAAAAAAGAGAGCAAATTCGAGAAAGTCCTGGTTTCAAATATTCTGAGGATGAAATCGATGTCCTGCTCAACAATGACAAAATTGAAAAATGGTTCAGCTTCATAATGAAAAACATCAACACCAGAACCAGCCTTAAGGATCCCAAGTTTTGGTGGCAACATATGGTTGCAATTTGAGACCATGGTTATAACAACAGTACTGACTTTGTTGACACCTATAACTTTGGACACTGTGGAAAGACTTGATCGTGATCTTTCCAAGGATATAAAACTAACAGAGAAAAAGGATCATAAATCCGAAACAATGCTTTCAATCACAGAAGAAAAGTATAGAAACATGATCAATCATATTGGTCTCATAATTCGGCCGAAAGAAATCTCAAATGTTGTTTAAGCTGACATGGTGAGTGAACTCATCTTCAAAACCCAAAAAGGAGACCTCAGTGCAAAAGAATTCAAAAATGTTGACCCGCAACTTTTGGATACCAAGGTTTTATACCCTTCTTTCAAAAAAACTCTCACCGTAAAAAAGTTCATCAAAAATTGGTCTATGATAAAAATTAGCTAGTAAAATGAACAAAGAAGAAAAATAAAAAGACTCTGTCGAAGAAAAACTGGCCAAAAAAACACTGAGCGAAAGAAAGAAAAACCAAGGAAGAAAAACAGAACAGTTAAAAAACTTGTTAAAATTATTCCTCTCCTGTTGGTTCTAATTATCATGATTGTGATTTTTTTGCATCAGTCCTACTGAAGAAAAGTTCAGTTTCCCAATCAACTGATGCCAATAAGGTTGCTGAAAAATTTGATGAGTATTATAGGACGATTGAAGGATCTTTGGATTATCCTAATAACTATGCTACCAAAATAAGAGTTTGTGCTGTAAACAAAAAACTAATGAATCTTTTTATAGCTATGGAATACTTGGAAATGATGATTATACCTATAGTTTTAAATATAAGATTAAAGTACCAACAGGAACGTATAACGTTTATACCTAGCTGACAGATGCGGGAGAAGAAGATCTGGACATAAAATATAAAGCTCATTATCCCAAATTTGTCACTTGCGAAATGAGTGTTAAATACGAATCTTACAAGGCGATAGATGTGAAAGCAAAAGACGACCAAACAAAATATGTTATTGATCTACAAGACTGATACAAATAAATCACACAAGAAACCAACTATAATTTTCTCATGAAAAAATATTTATTATTTTTTTCGATTGTACTTACTGCACTCGTAGCTCTTTTTTGGTTTTTTAAAGTCAGCCTTTCCACTCCAAAAAAAATCATGGTCGTAACTAGCCCAAGCGACAAAATCAATAAACAAGAAACAAAAGAAACGAAGCAGATCAATAAAGAGATTTCTCAAAATGAAATTTCGACACAAGAAAAAGAAACAAGAGAAACTCCTCCTCCGAAAGAGACACAGAAAAAACAAGTAACGCCAAAAGAAAAGACGAGTAAAACAAAAATTGCAGATTTTATAAAACAAAAATTGGTCACCTGGGGCTATCAAGATTCATCGAGTAGAAAAATTGACACAATTATAATTCATTCTTCCTACGATGCACTAGGAGACGAACCATATGACCTCGAGGGACTTCTTGATGAATATAAGCAATATGAAGTAGCGGCACATTATTTGATCGACAGAAAAGGAAATGTATATCAGCTTGTCAAAGACAAAGACATCGCTTATCACGCCGGGATCAGCAGTGTTCCCGATGGCAGAATGAATGTGAATTTCTTTTCAATCGGAATTGAGCTGATGAACACAAAAGAAGACGAGTACACAGCGAAACAATATAAGTCAATCAAGAAATTGGTCGACTATTTGAAAAACAAATACACCATCAAGTATGTCTTGGGCCATGATGATATTGCTACCGGAAGAAAAACAGATCCTTGGAACTTTGATTGGGACAAAATCAAATAGCGTCTTGTGAGAAAGCAACAAACCTACTTATGCGCTTGTCTTTGTGCTATCATCTAACTAAACAAGAATTATTTTTTACTTCATGCCATCATGGCCAAAAAGAAAAACAAAACAAAAATTGAAAAGATCAAACAGACGATGTGGATCAAACATCGAGTGTTCCCACTTTATATCATTTTTGCAATCCTGTTAGTGACCATGGGCTATTCTTATTATCGATACCTGGACGGAAAAGTTGAAATAACAGAAGGATTGAGTAGTGAAAATATGGAAAAAATTGAACTAGAAAAAGAAATTCTAGGAATGGTTGAGGGATACCCTATTGAACAAATGGTTCCATTTATTGTTGAAAAAGATCAAATCGTAGCTGCATTTATTGTTAGTATTGCGAAAAAAGAAAGCAACTGGGGCAAAAAAGCTCCAGTTTATCAAGGCAAAGATTGCTACAACTATTGGGGGTATCGTGGACCAAACAGAGTTGGCAGTGGTGGACATTCCTGTTTCAACAACCCAAAAGAAGCTGTTGACATAATTAGCAAAAGAATTGAAACTCTCGTGTTCAAGAACGGCTTGAACACACCAGAAAAGATGATCGTTTGGAAATGCGGCTCCTCTTGCACAACTCACAACAAATATGGAGTGCGTAAATGGATTAGCGATGTCAATCTCTATTTTGACAAGCTGACAACAACTTTCTTTTAAATAAACCATGCTCAAGAGAATTATTTTCTGGACAATCATAGCAATTACTACCTGGGCAGCACATTCACATGCTACCGACCACATTGAAAAACACATAAGAAATGAAATAGAAATTCCACGTGGAAATATTATTGTTGTTGATCAAAATAGTTCCAGTCCTATCAGTAATGGCTCCTTTGAACATCCTCTCAAATCAATTGAGGAGGCTTTAATTATCATTTCTGAACATGATGAATTTGAGACTATTTTTGTCTATGACGGTGAATACCTTGAAACAATTGTCTTGCCAGACAACATCAATCTCTTTGGTATAGGAGACAATATTGTTATCAAGAACCCAGAAGGAACCAGCGGTGAAACGGTCACACCAGGAAATAACACTCTATTATCCAACATCAAAATTCTGGAAGGAAAATATGGCTTATACATACCAAGAAATACTGGGCCCGTAACACTTCTCAACTGCTCCGTTGAGTCAGCTGGCAAATGGGGCATATACAACGAAAAACATGAAGATGCGCCAGAAACAAAGCTTTCACTGATTGGTAGCACGGTGACCAAAAACGAACGACAGGGGTTGTATTTGCAAAAAGGATATTTCTATATGAATCGCTCCAAAGCAAATGAGAACGGCGAAGAAGGGATCGACCTTCACATCGACATGAAGATCGAGATAAAAAATAGTGAGGTTGTCGGAAATGGCGAAGGAGGCCTGGAAACAGAGCTTGGCAACATCGATTTGAAAATCTCAAACAACATATTCAAAAATAGTGGATCTAGTGGAATCAACCTTCAGTCCTTTGGTGACAAATCAAAAGTGCTCATCAAAAACAACACGATTGAAGAAAACGAAAACTTTGGTGTTCGCTGTGCAATTCACACAAAAGAAGTTGCACCATATTTCTCTCGCATGATTACAATCGAAAATAACAACACTTTCAACAAGAACGGAAAAGAGAACATTGACCCCAATTGTAAGTTTTAACCTTCTCTTCGTTAAACAAAAAAACAAACTGGCTAATGCCTGTTTGTTTTTTTGAACTGACTACACCAAAAATGTTTCGTGTCAAACAATCTCTTCTTTGTTGATAATAACATTCTCTCCTTTTTTCACTTCACCAGAAATAATTTTTCTTGCAAGCATGTCTTCAATGCTGTCAGCAACATAGCGTGCAATAGAGCGTGCCCCAAAAACCGGATCATAACCATTTTCAATTATTTTTTCAACGACTCCCTGCCCAAATTCTATTGTGAGATTCTTTTCTTTTTCGAGTCTGAGAGCAAATCTTTTGAGCATCAAAGCAACAACCTCCTGTAGTTGTTTTTCGTTCAAAACTCTGAAGAAAATCACGTCATCAAAACGATTTAAGAACTCAACCCTAAACAGTCCTTCGCTCACAATATGATCCACAAGTCTTTTCCTAATATCATCTGCTGGGATTCCTTTTTCTACAAGCTCCTTGATTAGAGGAGCACCAGCATTTGAAGTAGCAATAATGATAGAACCTCGAAAACTCACCTTCTCACCAAATGCATCTGTTATCATCCCCTCATCAAGCACTTGCAAGAAGAGGTCCAGAATATCTGGATAGGCTTTTTCCAGCTCATCCAGCAAAATCAACGAAAACGGACTGTCTTTGACTTTTGAAGTCAAAATCCCGGGACTCCCTGTGTTCTGCGAACCAATCAGTCTATCAACGGTCTCTGGAGTTTGAAATTCACTCATATCAAAACGAATCATCTTTTCTTCATCTCCAAAGTGAGCTTCTGCCAATGCCTTTGCTGTCTCTGTCTTCCCCACTCCAGTTGGCCCCAAAAACAAGAAACTTCCAACCGGTTTTTTCTCATTTCCTATTCCAGCTCTCATTTTTCTGATCACATCAGAAATTTGACCAACAGCACCATCTTGCCCGATGACTCGCTTGTGCAAGATCTTTTCAAGATTCAGAAGTCGTACCCTTTCTTTATCATCAATGGCACCATGCGTGACACCCGTCTTCAGAGAAATAACTTTGTGAACAATTGCTGGAGTAATGACACCCTTTGGATCCTTTTTCCAATACAAAAGTGCTTCATATGCCAAATCAATCGCTCGCTCTGGCAACGGAGTAATTCTGCCCAACTGAGAAGATCGTCTAATAATTTCACGGAATGCCTGCAAGGAGAAAATAACATTATCTCTCTCATCTTTCTCAAACTTTTGAAACAGAATATGAAGTGCCTCTTTTTCTGTTGGTTCCTTGATTTCTATAACCTCAAAATTCTTCACCACATTATCATGTTTTTCAACATTTCTGTGATATTCACCTTTTGTTGAGGTTGCAAGAATTCTGAAGGTTGGTAACGCTAGATATTTATCAATAACAGCAGCTATGTTAACTGCTGATCCCTTGGCAGTTCCAAAATATTTTCCAATATTTTCGACAACGAGAACAATGTTTCCCGCATAGGCCGTTTCTGCAAAAAGTGTGTGTAACACATGCTCAGGGTTTGCACCTTTGTCTTGAGCAGAAGAAACTGCTTGGGAAAAATCAAGCAACATGAATCGAACATCGTTGAGCACACCTTCAACTTTTCCTTGACGAATAAGCTTGGCAAGATAGTGAACTGCTGATTTTTTTCCAATACCCGCATCTCCCATCAGCAAAACATTGTTTTGGTCTTTGCGCTCAAGCGCTAATCGAATCATTTCTATTTCATCGTCATAACCGATGAGCTCGACATTTCTGTATTCGGTTGGATCATGACTTGATATTTCAATTGCATATTCATCAAGCTTAACTGTGTATCCATAGACCCACTGCTTTCCGATTGGTGAAATACTCCTCAAAAATTCCCTGGTCCAAAATTTCATCTCGTCTTCCTGTTTTTCTCTGATCATGATTTCCACTTTCAAAAGCTCGTTGAATTCATCTGAAGTCAAATCGTGCTCTTTTAAAAGTGCTTTGAATTTCTTATCATCATCAATGTTATCGTGCGTGAATTTGCTTCGCTCAATCCCGGTTCTTGCAATTATTCTCTCAAACCACTCCTCTTCAGAAAGCATTTTTAGGTTCATCTTTGAATATGGAATATCGTTCGATTGCATATACGCCCGATAAGCAACAGCAAAAAATAACACCAGTCCAACTACTGCAATAATAAGAATTGGAGCACCTGTGAAAGAGCCAATGATCACTGTAAAAAAAAGCAAAGGGAACAAAGCCCAAACCAACAACAGTGCAAGTCCCAAAGCAAGAGTGAGCACTTCCATTGCTAGTGCAACAAGAATAACCACTGTCCTAACAATTGCACCAACCAAACGAAAGATCTCATTGACCATGAAAATCTGCAAAGATTTTATAGGTCTCAAGCCCCTCCAATTATGAGGTGCTACATCTTTTTTCCAATACGAAAAGAGAGTTGCAAGAAGTCTGCCAACCGAAAAAAATCTCCAGTAGAAAGCAAGGAAGTTAGACCAAATCCTGAAATACCCTCTCACTCCTCTGGTATAATACCAATTCACAAAATCCATATTTTTCTTGCCCAACTGAATCGCGGCAAAAAGCGCTATCCACTTGAGGTATTTTTTTAATAATGTATTATGGGATTATTTTTATCCCTATAATTATCCTAAGTATATCATTTTGGCACATTGGATACAATTTTGAGCAAAAAAAAAGTATGGTACAATAAAATGGTAACTAGCCAATTCATTTTGGCCAAAAACAAAAATAAAAATGCGTCTGCTCCACCATAACACCCACCTGTATCTTCCGCATCAACTCGAAGCACTCAAGAAGGATCTCAACAGACTTTATGTCGTCCATTCTATCCGAGGCTTCGTTTTTTCATTGTTTGGAATTTTCATCCCCATCTATCTGCTCTCGATTGAGTTTAGTCTCACTTTCGTTCTTTGTTTTCATATCGTCAGAAGATTTTCCTTGATGTTCATGTCGTTCATATCTGGTTCCATCGGAAATAGGCTCGGACTCAAACACACAATGCTGCTCAGCCTTCCTCTTGCGCTTGTCTATCTAGTTGCTCTGTCTTTGTTGAAATTCATTCCCTCTCTTTGGCTCCTTTTTCTTTTAGCTATGTTGGGTGGAATTCAGGCGTCTCTCTATTGGATACCTTTGCACTCTCTTTTTTCAAGATATACAAAAACTGGACACAGAAGTTCTGCTGTTAGTAAACTACTTTCTTTTCAGCACATGGCAACAATGCTTGCACCACTGTTAGGCGGAATAATCACTGTCATTTGGGGATTTGAAGCTCTTTTTGTTATTGCATTTTCCATGCTTTTACTACCAATCGGTTTGCTTTTTTATTCTCCAGAAATAAAACCTCATGTCAATTTCAAATTCAGGGATGGGTTGCATCTTTTTAAAAAATATAAAAAATACTATTTTCAAGTTGCAATTGATTTTTTTGGAGAAGGAGCAGAAAGTGTTTTGTGGCCAATCTTTATTTTTTCAATCCTTGCCAATAGCTTAGCAATTGGTTTTGTTGGAACTCTTGTTGGTTTTGGAACTATTATTTTCACATTAATCATAGGCAAGAAAACAAATCGGAAAAACAGAACAAAGATGATCAGAGTAAGCGCACTTCTCTTGGCATTTGTATGGTCAATGAAGTTCTTTGCCTCAACTCCGATAATCATTTATACACTTTCAGTGTTAGCAGGTTTTTTTGCTATAATGTTCTCAGTTCCTCACATGGCTGAAACATACGCACTGGCCAAGAAAGATAGCAATCCTGATGAATTTATAATATTTCGTGAAGTTGCAGCAGTCGCAGGAAAAATCCCACTGCTTCTGTTAGCTATTTTTTTGCATGACAAGATCGAGTGGTCTTTTATTGTTGCGGGACTAAACTATCTAATTTTGTTTTTTATTTAGAATATTAGTCCATTCAAAAAATACTTATGGGTCTCGCTTCTTGCGAGATCTTTTGATAGACTGAAAAATATGGAGAAACAGCAAGCACAACCAAAGAAAAAGACCAGAATAGTTTGGAAGGGGTTTTTTATTCGTCTTGCTCTACTGGCTATGATTGCCATTTTTACTTATGGTGGTTTTTTTGTGTTTAAATTTCAACAATTGCAAAATAAAATCGTGGTCATGGCCCCAATTGAGGACGATGAACAAGCTAAAGAATCAGGAATTAAAAGCATTCTTGGAGCAGCCAAAAATTTTATTGGAGACAGACCAGATCTGAAAGGTCAACAAGACCAAAGAATAAACATTCTGCTCTTAGGAATGGGAGGAGAAGGACACAAGGGTGAATACCTCACTGACACAATAATGATTGTATCGATCGATCCTGTTACCTATAAATCCGCCATGCTTTCAATTCCTCGTGATCTATACACAGAGATTGGTGACAGCAATATATACACAAAGATCAACGCCGTCTATGCTTATGGTAAAAAAAATAAGGAAATGTCTGAAAGCGAAGCACTCTCCGACTTGAAAAAAACAATAAAAAATATCATCGGGCAAGAGATACACTATTATGTTGCCCTTGACTTCGAAGGATTCAAGAACATTATTGACGAAATAGGAAGAGTTGACATTGAGGTGAAAGATGACATCTATGACCCTAGTTACCCTGGCCCAAACTATTCATACGAAACATTTGAAATATCCAAAGGATTCCACCATTTAGACGCAGAAACTGCGCTCAAGTATTCTCGTGTTCGTCACATAAAAGGTGGTGATTTTGGCAGAGCGGCACGTCAACAACAAGTCATTGCTGCAGCAAAAAGAAAAGCTTTTTCAATAGGAACAATAGCCAACCCAATAAAAATAAGTTCGATCATGACCACTCTTGGTGATCATCTCAAAACAGACATTCAACTTTCAGAGATTCCTTCTTTCATTCATCTGGTAAATAATATAAACATCCACGAAACATCAACTAAAGTTCTTGATGCATGGAGTGCTGATTCGCTTTTGGGCTCAACACATGTAAATCTCGGTGGTGTACCAGCCTATGTTCTTATTCCTCGAGCAAAAAATTACTCTCAGGTCCACGAATTAGCAGAAAATATTTTGGATCTTGGAAAAATAGAAAAGAAAAAAGAGGCAATTGAAAATGAAGACGCAGAAATAGCTGTTATCCCACAGAAAAAACATTCCAGTTATAGAGTGCGAGATATCATGAAAAAAATGGGATATTCCGTGAAAATTGAATCTGCTAGAACATTTAATTATTGCGAGACAGGAAACAAGCTCCTGAACTTTTCCGATCAACAAAAACTATTTACACTTGATGATCTCGCTGATAAACTTGATTCATCCGTATTCTATATTAAAGACCCCAATGTAAAATATGACATTATTGTGTGCTTGTCAGACGAAACTGTTGAATATTTCGAAAAACAGAACGAGAAAGAGGAGGATGAAAAAAAAGAAGCGAAACAACAAAGCATTGTAGATGAAGTTGGAAATGTTTTAACTAACAAATAAACCCCCGACACATGAACCCTCAACAAAACAATTCATTTCTCATTGTTGGATTGGGAAATCCTGGTGAAAAATACAACCAAACAAGACACAATATTGGTTTTCGCATTGTTGATTCCGCCACACAAGAACTTCGAGAAAATTCCAAGGAAAAAGATGTATCGTTTAAGTTGGACAAAAAAAGCAATGGCCTAATTGCCAAAGCTCAATCACAAGAACATCAACTTTTTTTTGCAAAACCGCAAACCTTCATGAATCTTTCCGGAAAAACAGTACAGACACTATCCTCTTTTTTCAAGATTCCACGAGAGAGAATACTCATCATTCACGATGATATAGATTTGAAGCTTGAAACAATTCGCCTTTCCTATGATTCTGGACCTGCTGGTCATAATGGAGTGAAATCAATTATTGAATCATTGGGATCAAAACAATTTGCAAGATTGAGAATTGGAATTGGAAGACAAAAAAAAGTGAAAAGTGATTCTTTTGTTTTGAAAAAGTTCTCCTCTGAAGAAAACAACATTTTATCTTCTGAAATAATCCCTGTTGCAGTGCAAGCGATCTTTGACTTTCCTGCAAAGGGTTTCGAAAAAACAGCCTCCCTTTACAATCGCAGTAAAAAATAAAAGACACGATACCGCTTAGTGGTTCACATGGTGATGACTTAGGAGGGAAATAGCCACACCACGTAACCATAAGCGGTACAGTGCCTTCTACGCAAAATAAACGTTTAGTCTATGATTGTATAGCAATCGCCATTCACTTGTCAAGCAGAAAAATTCCAACGGGGAAATCCGTTGGTTTTTTATTTGATCTTTTTTTGGCAACTACTCTTCCAAAAAAAAGTAAGTCATCCTTACAACAATTAAAGCGAGCAAAAGATAAGTCAACCTCTCTACTAAAGAAACTCTATACAACACAACAACAAAAACAGCAGAAAGAAAAACAACAATCAACACAGAAAATGACTTCTTAAAATCTTCTGCTGCACAAATAGCAAGATCTTTACTTTCCTTATTGGAAGAAAGTCTTAAAAGCAACAAAATAACAAAAATTGGCAACAAGAAATAGTTGATATTCAAAACATCCATTACTATACCCGGCAAAACAGTCTCAATTCCAAAAAAAACAAGATACAAAACAGCACAAAGGATAAATAATTTCCCAAGAAAATCATTCACGTATGGACCATATAATACTTTCTTCGCATTTTCCATAGCTGTTAGATCAAAAAACAAATTCTCCATATTTTAAATACAAAATATCCTTCACTCGCTTAAGAGACTCTTTGGCAACCAAAACATCTATTCTTCCAAGCAAATCAAACCTTATACTTGCATCACTCGATGATTCCACGAGATCTCTCGACAAATCAAATACGTATGTGTGCCCAATTCTATCACCAGTCATTTCCACACTGTCCAAAAAGCAAGACATTTTCTTTGGAGAATACTTTATCTGACTGCAGACTCCTGCTAGATTTGCCTTTTCGGAAGCAGTTCGAACAACATGATTATTCGGCCAAACATTTTCAAGCAACTGTCTATTTTCGATTGGCAATCTTTCTTTATTCCAAACCAAAAACAAATTTTCCTGTTTTGTTTCAAGAATTGTTCCATCTGGATGAGGACTAATAAAGTTGATTTTTTCGCCTTGCTCCATTGTAACAAGACCTTGTCCATTCTCAGTCTCAACTTCATCCCAATCAAATCCCAGTCTCAAAAAAACTTCTGGTCCCAAAAAAGGCCTTCTTTGTCCTCTCGAAATAAAGAAAACAGCGTTATTAAAAGAAACAAGTGTTCCGTTGGAAAATTCTGTATCATTTTCGAAAAACAACAATTCTCTCAACTCATTTTCAGATTCTATTATATCTCCAACAGGATAGAGCTGGACCATGTAATCTTTGTAAACATCTATCCCTCTGGAATCTTGTTCAAATTTCCCATATATCTCCATTTTAATCTCATTATAAGTATAATCATACAAAGGTGTAATAGCCAAATAATTTTTGGATCCGATCTGTTGTCTCAAAACTTGGACCTTAAACTTATCCGTTTTGTTTATATGGTAGGAAAAAGCAGGAAACATGATTCTGTTAACAACATACAAAACAACTCCTAATCCTAGGAGCACAACTATAGCAGTGTTAATTTTGCAGTTAGCAGTTTTCTTCATTGAAAAAATAGTTACTGAGTGACAAGTTCTTGCCTCTGCTGTTCTTCCTTGCGAGCAACCCCTTTATATCTCATCCACAGCAACACGAATCCAACGAGAATTACAATTGATGCCAACCAACTGAAGGCTGTGTTCAAAATTAGATTGAAAACTGAATGAATTCCCACTGGCAACAAAAATGCCAAGACTATCTTAAGAAACTTGGAAGACAAGTTCTTTGATAAAAATGCTTCGGCAAGAAAAGTTCCCATTGTTGAAGAATATATAATATGCGCTGAAGTCGAAAGAATAAATCTTAAAAGTACAATAGTCAAAAAATCTGATCCTCGTTGGGTCCCCATTGCCGATGCAAAATACACACCATTTTCAGTGACTCCAAACGCTAATCCAATCAAAACACCAATCACCATCCCATCGTTGGATGAACGAACTTTTTTCAATAAAACTGCCAGACCGATTCCTATTCCCTTTGACAATTCCTCAATTGCAGCCATGAGTGTTGTCGAAACAAGCACAGTGAAAGCTATGTTTGTCTTTTGCACATTCCAAATTGCTTGCATGGTTTGGATGATCTGTCCACCTCCCTGAGTCTCTATAACGATAATCTCAAATACACTTGCAGGAACTGCGGTTAAAACACCCCAGAAAAAAACTTTCAGGATGAAGTTACTGCTTCCAAATGAAAAAGTGTGACTTTTTAAGAGAAACCAAACCCAAATAAAAACTGGCAAAACTCCAATTGCAGCTGCAATGAAAACTGCTTTGTACGATATGAGCATTTTCTTTTTTTATTTTTGATTCAAAACCATAAACTTATACCTCTTCTTCTTTCGATTTCTTCTTGATCAGCTTTAAAATCTCTCTTGCTGCCTTCTTGTTTTCTCTGAGATACTTTTTTGCTGCCTCTCTTCCCTGACCGATTTTTTCCTCTCCATA
Source organism: Patescibacteria group bacterium (assembly GCA_034660175.1). Classification (GTDB taxonomy): domain Bacteria; phylum Patescibacteriota; class Minisyncoccia; order Moranbacterales; family DUUL01; genus JAYEIQ01. The sequence continues at coordinate 32,302 of JAYEIQ010000014.1, forward strand.
TTGATACCACGAGCCAGACTTTGTAACCACTTCATATTTCACACCTGTGTCCACCAAGTCTCCTTCTTTCGAAATTCCCTCATTATACATGATATCAAACTCTGCAATCTGAAATGGAGGAGCAACTTTATTCTTCACAATTTTTGCTTTCACTCTATTCCCAATAATAATGTCTCCTTGTTTGATCTGAGCAGCTCTTCTAACTTCAATTCTGACTGAAGAATAGAACTTGAGAGCGTTTCCACCAGTTGTTGTCTCGGGATTACCAAACATCACACCAATTTTCATTCTAATCTGGTTGATGAAGATAACAACAACATTACTTTTTGAGACTATCCCAGTCAATTTCCGAAGCGCTTGAGACATGAGACGAGCCTGCAATCCCATATGAGAATCTCCCATTTCTCCCTCGATCTCGGCACGTGGGGTGAGCGCTGCAACAGAATCTACCACAATCACATCAACAGCATTTGAACGAACAAGAGCTTCTACGATCTCAAGAGCCTGTTCTCCTGTGTCCGGCTGAGAGATCAAAAGTTCATCAATTTTCACTCCAATTTTTTTCGCATACGCAGGATCAAGTGCATGTTCTGCATCAATAAACGCAGCAGTTCCTTCTTTCTGAGCATTCGCAACAATATGAAGAGCGAGCGTTGTCTTTCCTGATGACTCTGGCCCGTAAACTTCAATTATTCTTCCTCTAGGAACACCCCCAATTCCCAAGGCAATATCCAGCGATGGAGATCCTGTTGATATTGTTGCAACATCGACCTTTCGAACTTCTCCAAGTTTCATGATTGATCCATCCCCAAATCGCTCTTTTATTTCATTGATTACTTCCCCCACTACTTTCTCTTCTCCCTCCTGATTTTTTTGCTTTGACATTGATTTGGCCGTTTTTACTTTTTATTTATTCATCCTCCTTTTCTTCCTTTTCTTTGTCATCTTCTAGCAATTGAGAAAATGATGATTCGGGCATTATCGTTGTTTCTCTTGTGAAAACCACATCCCTAATCACACTTGTTGCTTCCCCCAATGAACCCAGTTCATTCCCATTCAATGTCACTATCGTTTTATTTGCCTTGCCTGAAGTCACTGAAACTTTTTCCTCTGCCTCAAACGATTGAACTGAATTTGGCAACATTGTCCCTCTATGAGTGCTCTCCCCATCGACTTGAATTGATATCCAGGTTGGTGAATCAATAATTTTTATTTCCAGAACAACTTTTTCATTTTCATCATGAACTCCCATAACCTTTTCATCATTGTCGTCGCTTTGAGCAAATTGCGTATCATAGCTCGCAGAAACTCGAACTTTTTTCGCAACCTCATTACCAAATCTGTTTTCTGATTTCACTTCCAGTTCATTAATTCCCTGACTAAGACTTATAGTCTCATTGAATTCACCCTTTTCATCAACAAAAACGGGCTGCCCGTTGATCGAAACCTTGCTATCTTTGTCTGTGATTCCAACAACATCAACTGAACTTCCTTCAATAGATGAATTTCCAGAAGGCTGAGCAATCACTAAGCGCGGAGCTGCAGAAAACTTTCCCACCTCACGATAAAAATAGACAAAACCTATCCCAACAAAAACAACAAACAACACAATGGTGAGAACTTTTGGCGTCACAGTTATTGATGGCATTTGAAATTTTTTCCGAGTCTCTTTGGGTGTCTTTAGTTTCTTTATGTTCTTTGCAACTCCTCGCTCTTTCTCATAAAGAGAAATCACGTCACCCACTTCGATAGATAGATACTTTGCATAGTTGGTCAAAAATCCTTTCACATATACATCTGGAGGCAACCGATCATGCTTCCCAGCTTCCAACATCTCCAGATATTTCTTCTGAACCTTGGTTGCTTTTGCAATTTCATTCAAAGACACATCTGCTGTCTTTCGAATCTCTTGAAGCTTCTCTCCAAGCGTTTGAGAATTTACTTTTTTTCTAACAAAACCACTCATTCTGTTTGTGTTTTTATTGAAACGACACATTTTTTGCATCATGTCCCTTTTGCTTCTGCTACCAGAATATCGCACAAAATCGGTTTTGTAAAACCTAGACTTTTTGCTTTTTCATGCTCTAGAAAACTCTTTTCACCTAGCAACATTTGGATTGTCTCCTTTTTAAAAAACTATTGTTTTTTTGTTTTTCTCAACTTCTTGATCAAATCGAAATAGAAAGTCAGATTATGAAGTGAAGCAAGTCTTCCTGCAAATGGTTCATTCACTGCAAAAAGATGACGAATATAGGCACGGGAATAGTTTTTGCACAAAGGACAACTGCAATGAGAATCAACGACTTTGAAATCTTTCTTGAATTTGCTGTTCCCAATATTTATTGTTTTATAAAAATCAGGCTTATCTGAAAGCTCTATAATTTCCCCTTTCGAATCCTCAGACCAACAAAAGAGTCTTCCGTGACGTCCCTCACGAGAAGGAATCACACAATCAAACATGTCAACACCTTCAGTGACCGATGCAACAATTTCTTCTGGTTTTCCAAGACCCATCAAATAACGAGGCTTGTTCTCAGGCAAAAACGGTAAAATCCACTTCAGAATTTCTCCCAGTTTCTCCCTTGGCTCGCCAACTGCGACACCTCCAATGGCATAGCCATCAAAACCGATGTCAACAATTTGTTTTGCAGACTCTTTGCGCAAATCTTCAAATGTCGATCCTTGCACGATCCCAAATAAAAGCGGCTTCTCCTCGGTTTTCAAGTCTTTTGTTTTTTTGTCAAAATATTTCTTGCATCGCTTGGCCCATACTGTCGTCAATTCTAGCGACTCTTGTGCTTCCCTCTTGGAACAAGGATACGGAGGACAAACATCCAAACACATGATGATGTCGGTACCAATGTTTAGCTGAATTTGAACAGCTTTTTCCGGAGAAAGAAAATGTTTTTTACCATTAATAGGATCAACGAAGTGAACTCCATTTGAAGAAAGCTCAACACCACAAACACCAAACCTTTCGGTAGCTCTGGCACCCAACGAAAAAACCTGAAAACCACCACTGTCAGTCAAAATTGAACCATCCCAATTCATAAACTTATGCAGACCACCTGACTGTTTGATCAGCTCGTCTCCCGGACGAAGCCAAAGATGATAGGTGTTAGAAAGGACCAATTCATATCCAATTTTTTTTATTTCTTCTCCATCCAGATGCTTGAGTGCACCTTTTGTTGCAACTGGCATAAAAAACGGAGTAGCAACTACTCCGCTTTTCGTTTGAATTTTTCCAATTCTCTTCTTGTTTTGACTTTCAAGCAGTGAGAACATAAGAAAGAATAATAACTAACAAATAGTTTCTACTGAGATATCTCAACTACACTTGGAACATCATCGCTTTGCACAAGGAAAAACTTATTGAATGTATACTCTACTGGGTTTCCAGTATATGTGTCAAGAGCATTCACAACAACTTCATCCAAAACAATCATACTTTTCTTAGCCTGGTTCTCCGATGGTGTCACTCCCACCTGAAAAGCTATCGTTTTCACAGGACTGATAAAACCAACCCCTGCATCAATTGTCCCAATTATCCACTTTAACTCATTTGTTCGAGAATTAAATTGAACACCTGGATCCCTTGGAATAAAGTTATCCTCCCAACTCACGCCTGGTGCCAAACTGGTTTTGACAATAACATTTTTCAAATCGTTTGAAGTGTTGAGAACATTCAGTCTTCCTGTGAGTGTAGTCTTTTTACGCACTATCAATGGCACTGGTCCACTATTTGGGATCTCTCCGTCATTATAAGCGAAGCTCACATTTAAGATCAATTTTGAGTTTATTTTTACAACTCTTTGAGCAGATCTGATTTTCTTGTTTTGCCAAATTGGAGAATTGACATCAAGACTTTCAAGTTCCGCGTATGAAACAATTGAGAAATTTTTGTCGTTCTCGTTGTTCATTGGGAAAGTCTTCTTCACAGTAACTCTAAATTTGACCTCTCCACTCTCCTGAGATTGAAGCAGTTTCAATGCTGGAACTTGTGCCGCTTTCCATGTGATGACTTCATCACTGCTGTTATAGTATCCATCATTGATTATAAACGATTCCAAATCGAGCACCCCGGAAGAAATGTTTTGAGTCAAAATCAAGTCTCTCAAAGGAACATCGGAGGTGTTCTTAAATCTGATCACATATTCTACGTCTGTGCCAGCATAGACCTTATTAATCCGAGCAATGTCTTGAATGAGCTCAACTCGACTTGCAATTATTCTTGTTGATCCCTCAATTTCAGTATAGACCAGAAACTTATCATCATCTCTCGTTTGACCAACAACTGACTTAAAATTTTTCAAAGAATCTGCAAGACCCTCAACAGATCCTGAAATCTTTATTCTCTTTTGCTCTTTGGATCCCAATGTTCCAACTCCCCACACTCTATTGTCTCTAAGAGGAAGCTGATCACTATCTATGAAAACAAACCCATCTGAATAGTCCATCCTGAGCTCAAGATTTGAATAATTATTGGTGCTCTCATTTTTGATGATCACGTCTATTTCGATAGAGTCTCCGCTAGCCGCTTCTTGAGTTGGAATAATCGCAACAGATATCGGAGAAGATTTGATCATAATGCTTTTTTGCACACTTTTTTCGAAATCGCTGCTGAAATTGCTAGGCTGATAGGTCAAAGATGCGTTCAAATAAACTTGTTTGTCTCGTGGTCCAAAGGGCTCAAATCCAACTTTATATTCTTTGTTTCCTCTGGCTTTAACTTCCCCAATATCGATCTTTGCGTTGTTGAATCCTTGCTGTTGGAGAAAGTCTTTTTCCTCAATCACCATGTCATCTGGATAGTTCAAATTGAACTTGGAATCTCGAAGGCTGACCCTGTTATTGTTTTTTACTCGAATTGTATAGATCGCCTCTTCTGCACTGCGCACCTCTTCTGGACCTTCAATCTCAATCAAAATTTTGTCTTCCGAAAAAGCACTGCCAATGAACTTGTAGTAAACAAAAACCAACAAGACCATCGCGACAAGAACTGCAACAACTGTGCCTCCAAAAGCAAACAACTTTCTGTTTGTTTTCTTTATCTCTTTTTCGGAAGGCTCATCAGTCCCCAGCTCTTCCACAATTTCCTTTTCGTGTTTTTCAAATTCATCTTTCAGTTGCTCAAGTTTTGTTGAATCATATGTGTCTTCCGTTGGCTTTCTGTCCTTCAATTTGTCTTTTTTGGCATAGAGCTTTTTTGTGATATCTCCAAGTCCCATTTTGTTCTTTTATTTTTTTAGAAAAAGTATGTGTTTCTTTAGTAGTTATTGTAACAAGAAACACCTTTTGAGAAAAGCTACAAAGATCACAGCTCAATTCTGCGTCCCACCAAGTTTTCGAGCATTGTTTTCGACACTAAAACAGTCTGTCTTAAGGCACTCAAAGAACATCTTATCTTGCGTATTGTTTTTGCGTCATGTGAGAGAAAAATTCTCAACAATTTTATTGTATCCTTTCCCACACTTACACTTGTTCCGCCTGCCACATCTTTGCATTCGTCACAAAAAACTCCATCTGGAAAAGAGAATATGAAACGATCATTGTCTTGAAGACGACTGTTGCAATTCACGCAATGAAACAATTTTGGCTCGTGCCCGCTCCATTTGACCAATCTCCAAATAAGCGCAAGTTGCAAAAGCTTCGCCTCACCCAATTTTTCTCCAAAATCTTCCTCTCCATTGCCAAAACCCAATTCATCGAGAATTTCAAGAAATTCACAAAAAAGTTGATATATTTCATCGCTAACCTGCCCTTCCTCAGACAATTGCTCAATGATTCGTGCTGTCTTCTTCCCTTCACAAAGCAAGTCCAAATTTTCTCTCATCTTTTGGTATTGCTTGTGAATAATCACGCCTCTGACTCTGTCAAAATTCCTTCCTTTGACCAAAAAAATCTCGCTTTTGGTGAGTGGTTCAAGTCCTGAGGCAAGCTTTGCCGTTGGTTTTCTGATGCCAATTCCGATAGCACACATCTTGCCATGCTCGCGAGAAAAAATAGTATAAACACGATCATATTCCTTGACATCAACCGATCGCAAAACTATTGCTTCTGTTTTATAGGTGTTTTGAATTTTCATGTTTCGATCTCTTACATTTCTGCATAGCTAATCATAACAGAATAATCAAATAAATAGCCAGCAAAATACAACCATCGGAAACCGCCAGTGACTGTTGTTTTTTATCGCTTTTTATTGAAAATTGTCATTCCCAATCTTCAATAATAATCTTTTTTCCTTTCATATTGACCACAACCTTTTGCCCGTCTCGCCAACCAAGATAGCGAATGTATTCAATAGGTAAAGTTATGCTCATGCTGCGCCCACCACCAGTTTTTGTAAGCTTGCGAATATCCCTGTCTTCAACTTTTCTTTGTGATGCCATAATTTTATTCTTGTCCCGTTAAACAACGATACATTCGCTTCTTCCAAGATATCGAAATAGTTTAACTGGGATTAATTTTTAGTTTGTCTTTTGCTCGGAGCATGCTCCGAGCAAAGTTATCTTCATTATAGCACCCTCTCGAAAAACAAAAAAGAGTATCATTGTTGTTGCGACCCGCATAATTGTGCGATCATCAAAGATGGTGAGAAGCCAGACAAGGACGACATTGTCAAACTCGCTATGTCCAACAAAACTTTTTGTCACTTCCCAAACATGGGTAATGATGACTTCATTTTTATCAGAGTTGGAAAGAAGCAAAAAACCCTCAACTGGAACACCATAGAAAAAATCTGAAAGTGCGATAGCAAAAACGGCAGAACCACAATAATGGATCTGCCGTTTTGTTTTTTGTTTTTATAAAAAAATTGTTTATTCCTTTTCTTCAACTCGAAGTTCGTGCTTGCCACCACAAAAACGTTCACAGTGTTCTGGACTGCTACCAACCACAGGAATGGCACATTTCTCATAACACTTTTCATATTCAGTTTTGACTTCCAAGCGTGGTTTCACAAGATAATAATACCCAAGGATGACCACCAAGATCAAAACTATCAACATTATCGGCTTGCTCATTTTTGTTTTATGTTTATTCTTATATTTTTATTTTAGCACAAAACAAAAAACACCTACAGCAGGTGTCTTTTGCTATTATTTGTAGTCCCAAGGAAAACTTCGCGTCGCGTAGCTCCTTGTCCGTGGCAACGCAAGTTCGATTTCGCCTTCATCGCCTGTTGGCGATTCGATTGTCCGAGGTAGCGCTGAAAGCTCGTCCGCTTCCAGCGACACTCTTCTATTCGCCTTCGCTCATGATTCGCTTCTGCCCGTTCGATTCCCTTTGAAAACAAAAAGAAAAGCACCTCACGAGGAGGCGCTTTTCTTTTTTTGTAGACCTAATAAGAAAGCGTTGGAATCAGATTATTATAGAGTTGAAAAAATGGGAAGAGTTCGAAAAGTTTACTAGCAGAGGAGTATTGGAAGATGCCTCTCTCTGAACACAAAAGTGCCTGTAGCGAATGGAAGCATATAACACTGTTATCAAATCCTGAAAAATATTGTATTATTACATGTAAGAGAAACAAAGAAACAAATGACAGAAAAATTTTCTATTAAATATGACGGTCCTGCTTTAGCAGGACATGAAATGAACGTTAAAGATTTTGCCCCAGCGCTATTGGCCATAGGGGAGCTTTTTGATGAAGCCAATATTGTACTTAACGAAAATCGAACAAAGATTGATGTTAATATACGTGCTACAAAAGAAGGATCTGTAGATATAGACTTGTCAATGGTTCAGTCGGTGATAGATCAAGCAAAAACATTATTTTCTGGTGATGGAGTTAGCGCTATTGTTAACGCCCAAAGCCTTTTGAAGCTTATCTTCGGAGGTGGTGTAGGTAGTATTGGCATTGTTAGTTTCATAAAATGGCTCAAGGGTAGAAATATAGAAAATATAACCACTCTGGAAGATGGTAATTTGAAAATCCAGGTTGAAGGTGGAGAAACGAAAACACTTAAAGAAGAGGAAATAAACCTTTTTAGGTTAGTCTCAATCAGAAAAAAGCTGGAGACAATAATAAAATCTCCATTGTCGAAAGAGGGTATCGACACATTTAAAGTGAAGCATGGTGATGAGACGGAAGAGATTAAAAAAGATGAAAGTGAGTTTTTCTCCTCACCAGACATCGACGAAGAGCTAATAGACGAAAGAGAGATCGAAACAAACTTAACAATAGTTAATGCTTCCTTTCAAGAAAAAGGAAAATGGAGATTTAGTGACGGAAATTCAACTTTTTTTGCAGAAATTGAAGATGTTGATTTTCTCAATAAGGTTGAAAAAAATCAAGCTGCTTTTTCAAAAGACGATATATTACAAACAAATTTAGTAAGAAAGCAATTTATAACAAATGGTCAGATAAGAACAGAATACTCCCTGAAAAAGATCATTAAACATCGCAACGCAGCAATTCAATTAAACCTTCCATTTGAAAGTGGTGGAGACGAAGATTAAACTTCTCAACGTTTAATCTTTTCCAGCTCATTGCAAGTTGCTACTTGCTTGATTATCCTTGAATACAAATAAACAAAAAGAGCCACGACGTTGTGGCTCTTTTTGTTTATTTGTAGACCTACTAAGAAAGCGTTGGAACCAGATTGTTGAAGAGTTGATTAAATGGGAACAGTTTTGGAAATTGGTTGATAGCGACTTATTAGAAGATGGTGCTATTTAGATACTTTGAATGCCAATTGGGAATGGAGACGCTGTTTAAAAATCTTTAGCCAGACCAATCAGAATATTCAAATTGGACATCATAACACCCAGACTTCCCTGGAAAGAACACCATTAGAATAATTCTTTTATTTTTTTAGTGCCATAATAATAAACATATCGCCCACGTTTTTTAGAAGTAAGAAATCCTTTCTTCACAAGAGATTTTAAGTCTTTACTCGCTGTCATTCTTGCCACTTGGTTTATATTGACATGTGTTCCAAGCGTTGTTCGTTCATCCATATTACCATGCAAATACTGTAACAATTGCACTTGTCTTATATTCAAATTATACACAGCTTCACACCGCTTATTCATCTGTGTATTCTTCTTTGATTGATTTTTTATATATTTCCTAAACTCCTCCACTGCTATTTTAATTTTATCCATATTATACTTAAGGAAATATGTCATATCATTACCATCTTGCTCACTATATATATATGCCATAATATATTGCTTTGGAGATTTTTTTATTACCTTGGAAATTGGTAAATATGTAAACGCCCAATAATTTTTCTTTATCAAGTACCAATAAAACAGCAGTCTTGCTAGTCGACCATTTCCATCTGTGAAAGGATGCAAATATCCTATCCAGAAATGAAGCATAATGGCTTTTATAACGGGATGAGTAAATGATTTATCTTTAGGCCTATCATTTGCAAAATTAATCATCTTTTGCAACTCTTTTTTTATAAACAAGCTATTTGGTCCCTCATGATAAACATCACCATTTGCCTCATCAGAAACACAAATGGGCTCATTGGATTTTCTTAGTCTTGGTTTCTCGCCCTGAGAGTCGATTGTATTTTTTGTAATAAGTCCATGCAACTCTAAAATTAAATCCATGCTCATATCCCTATCCTTGTAATCATCTTCTATAGCTTTCATAGAATGATAATTGTTAACAACCATTTGTTCAGATTCGTTTACTGGCTTCCTGCCTTCCCTTAGCATTTTTTTTGCGGCTTGTCTACTTGTCGCAGCGCCCTCCAACTGAGAGGAAGCGATGGCCTCTTCCATTATTCCTCGAGTAATTAGCTTCTGCTTATTTACTTTACTCACATCCCCTTGCCCTACAAACAGCTCACCTCCAGTGTGCATGTCCAGTTCATGAAAAAATTCTTCGAAACAATCAAGTTTAGACCAAGCAAAAGGCTTTTTATCTTTATCAAGAATGGGTGTTATCCTTCCTTGTTTTCGAAAAAACTTTACTAATTTCCATAATAGTTCTTTTGATATTCTTTTTGGAGATGGTTCCTTGTACTGCATCTTATCCCAATACAAATATTCCAAGTTGCTTACTCGGTTCAAAAAATCAAAAATCTCAACTGCACTTTTGCTTGAAAGAGATTTTATCATTTCATTATTATCGATTTTTGATAAATCAGGTTTTTGTAATTTAAATTTCATATATTTTAATATGTCTAATTATACATACATTGTACATGTACTATACACATTGTCAATAGCATGTCTAATTATACATATACTATACATATACTATACATATTATCAATACTCCCATACAAAAAAGCCGCGTCACCGTGACTCTATTTGTCTACATATAGCCCAAGTTAGAAATTCTTGGAATCAGCTAGTCATTGAACTCAAAGAATGGAAAATATTTATGAAGTATGATAATGACTGCTTATACAATGCCTTACTTGTTAAAAAACTCTAATGCCAGAGGGGAATAGAAACATTTATTTACTAAAGCTTCTATATGAAAAGACATCACTTATTTTTTCTTAAAAATCCACCTGATACTTACCTTGACTAAATCTATTGGCAGCCCTAAATACTGAAAAATTTTACTAGGAAATGTTGAGAATATGTTTATACCAACAAAAACTGCAGTTGCGATACAAGCTCCATTAAAAAAAGAAAAGTAAAAAGTCTGTCAAACTCAAAGAGACAAGGCTCAATCCCGATATAAGAAAAAAAATACAAATTCACCTATGTAATTCATCGGCATAAATAAACTTTTTGGTTTATCTTTGTTTTCTTTACTTTTTGTTCTTAATATAGAAGTCTCTTCGGATTCACTTTTCAAAGTTTTCATAAATCTATCAAGGTCATATTTTCCTCCACTTAAGAAGTCTCTCCTCGGTTGCTTTATTCTTTCAAACATTCTATTCTTTTCCTTAAACTGCTGTAGAAATTCATCGGATTCGTTCTCTATGCTTGATAAAATATAGATTGTGCAAATTATCAAAACAAAGGATGGAATTCCAACCCCGGAATAGAATAATGACTCTTGATGGATTTTATCTAAGAGCTGCGGAACAAGAGCTGCCGCTGCTCCAGAAACCGCTCCTAGATACTTTAGGATACCTCTTCTTTCCTTTTTAAGATCTTTGATGTTGTCTATGTACTCTGTTTGAGTCTTATACTCTAAATCTGTCAATTTACTAAGACCTTGACTTATAAAATCAATTCTTAGATCTTCATTTTCGATAAAGTCTCCTCCTTATGCATTGTATTTAACTATTTATTTCATTGTAGCAACTTGTCTTTTGTGTTAATGTCTTTCTCCTCTTTATTCGCGCTTAAATCCTACCACAAAACAAAAAAACACCAAAAGAGTAGGTGCTATTTGAATCTGTAGTCCCAAGGGGCCCGCCTCCGCTTTTGCTTCGGACGGGTAAAAATTTCGCCTCGCCTTCGGCTCGTTGTCCAGGGCAGCACTGAAAGCTCGTCCGCTTCCAGCGACACTCGTCTATTCGCCTTCGCTCATGACTCGTTGCTACCCGTTCGATTCCCCTTGATATAAATAAACAAAAACTACAGAGTTAACTCTGTAGTTTTTGTTTATTGGTAGTCCCAAGGGGAATCGAACCCCTATTTCCAGGATGAAAACCTGACGTCCTAACCATTAGACGATGGGACCAGTTATTATTTCACTATTTTACTGAAACGTTCCTTGAGTTCTTTTCTTCCAGCTGAGGATTTCCAATATTTCTCTTTTTTTCTAACAATTTCTGCATCCCCAACTGTTTCTAGCATGTAGCAAATCGCTTTTCCAAAATTTCTAGTTGTCTTTACTTGACCCGTTGCATGCTCTTGCATCCTTCTCTTAACATTATCAGAAAATCCAATATAAGTCCTCCTTTTGTCTTCGCTTACTAGCCAGTATATTTTAAACATACCTTATAAATTACCCGCCTCGACTCGCTTCGCTTGTCGACGCGAGGCGGGGACGATGGAACTGTGACAAATTTCAAAATTATTTAGAAAAATATCCAGCTACATCGCACAGACTAACACAAAATAATCTACTTGACAAGACTTTTGGCGTGTGTAGAATGGGATATGTTTCTCAGAAAGCGTACCGTGATATGAACTCAGAAAAAGGGATTAATCCATAAGCGTACTGAATGAAACTTTGCGCAGTTTTCGCTGCAATTAGAAAAAAATCTGGAAATTACACACATCAGAGACTGTTTGGAAATTCTTTTTCGTTGCAAAAGTTAAAAATTTTGTGCGAAAATTGTGAAAAACAAGGAAGCATAGCCAAAGCTACGTTGACGAGTTTTGAACAATTTGCAACCAAAATTTGGAATTTGCAACAGAAAATAGGATCTTCGAAGAGACTCCCAAAACATTTTTTCGCACTCGCATTCACATTTTTGCTCTGCGGACTTTTTTATTGGTTAAGTTATACAAATCCCACACAATACTTCCTTGCTCAAGCAAAAGAAAGTCAAAACAAGATTGGAGAAGTAATTTTTTGCAAAGACCCACTTCCTCAGGCATCGCTTTCCAATCCATCTTTCGAAATATACAAAATAGAGGTCCTTTGTGAAAAGCCACAAAAAAAAGCCTTGGAGATTGAACCAGAATCGCAAGAAGATCCCAAAATCACGGAGCTAAGAGAAGACCTGGAACCAATTTTGACTGGTACTCCAATGCAACAAATGATCGAGCCGATAGCTCATCAAGATCGAGTTGTTGCAGCCTTCTTGGTTGGAATTGCCTTCAAGGAAAGCAAATTTGGAGTCTATTCTCCAAAAAATGCTGACACTGATTGCTACAACTATTGGGGTTTTAAAGGAAAGACCAGTCCAGTTATGGGTGGATATAGTTGTTTTTCAACTCCCAAGGAGGCAGTTGAAAAGGTTGGCGCAAGACTCGAAAAACTCACAAAAGAACGCGGCTTGAACACTCCTGCACAACTCACATCGTGGAAGTGTGGTTCTTCCTGTGCAACACACTCTCCCGAAAGTGTCGCCAAATGGATCAGTGATGTTTCTATCCACTTTTTCAAGATAAACATCCCTCGAAAAACAGCACTAGAAAGCTAAAATATCAAGTTGACATTGCTCTTCTATGCTTTACAATGATAAGCAGTGTTTCAAACAAAAAATCAAAACGAGACCTTTCAAAAAGTCTCACAAAGATGAAAATAAAAAGACACTACTACTGTATCACGGACAAATACAATAAACCTGATTTTCGTTTCCTTTTTGAGGACGTCTCTGATGCTGAAAAAAAAATCGCTCAGATCAAAAACTGCACGAAAGGGGAAACTCTTTTTCTCTCAAAATATAAGAGAGATTTTTTTATTGATGGAATTCACAAAAATTTTGTTGATCCAAAAAAGAAAGTGAATGTTCGTCGAGGTTGCTGGACAGCACTGAGAGTGAAAAAACTATCATTGATCGAGAACATCAAACCAGAAAAACTTTTTACTGAACTCAGAAAAGGAGAAAACCAAAGGCTCTCTTACTCAAAAACTCGTCAAAGAGAAACTTTCGCTCACAATATTGATCAATTGCAGGCTCCTCTGACCAATCCCCTGACCAATCCAGTCCAAAAAATTGACTGGGACAGCTCATTTCTCAAGACTCGTGCTTTCGCAATGTCTGTTGGGATAGTTTGCATGACGACGCTTCTGTCAGTTTTCATGATCAACCACAACACCAATACTCTGATTGCTGAAACTATGATTGATTCGAATGCATCAATGACAGAAAAAACTGTTGAGACTCAAACAAAAGTGATGGGAGCGAAAGATGAGAAACTTTCGCAACAATTCGATGAAGAACTGGACAAATTCGTTCTTGGAGCATTGCAATCTTTTGACAATCTCAAACAAGAAGAATTTGAAGCTGAAATCTTGAGACTTGTGAAAGGTTCACCAATGGAAGAAATGGCACCGCTTATCGCAGCTAAAGACAGAACAGTTGCAGCCTTCCTGGTTGGAATTGCAAAAAAAGAAAGTAATTTTGGAAGAAGAGTTCCCGTGTTGAATGGTGAAGATTGCTTCAATTATTGGGGATATCGAGGAATTCGACCACGAATGGGGTCTGGAGGTCACACCTGCTTTAACAGCCCGCAAGATGCAATAGACACTGTTGGTGGAAGATTACAAAGACTTGTCCAAGCAGACGTTGACACTCCTCAAGAGATGGTTCTATGGAAATGTGGAAGTGCTTGTCACAATGACCCAATGGCAGGAAAATGGATCAATGACGTCAATTTATATTTTTCAAAAATCGAAGACGGCAATGTATAATGAATAGAAAGAAGACTTGTGCTATCAAAAAAAGTGTGAAACAATAAAAATATACTAAGGAAAATAAAAACACAGCAGAGCATCCCTTTGAATATAAAAATCCCGTTTACTCGGGATTTTTTATTTTTGCAAAACAATCCTTTTATTCATATCTTTCACTTCTCCTTTCTCACTTTTAATGGAGCGATACTTTAGTTCTCTATGCTTACCTCATACTTCAAGAAGCTTTGATAACAAAGAATAGCGCAAATTGTGCTATTGATAGACGTCAAAAAACCGCATAATTATTTTATTGCCTTTGTGTCATCACTTTTCTCGCTTCTTCCCACATGTCAGGAATGTCTTTCTTGACCTTGAGCCAATACCACCACTCCACTCCCCACAAATATGCTTCAGAAAAGTTTGTCTTTTGAGTATATTCAATTATCTCTTGAAATTTTTCTGGATTCATTGAGACATATTGCTCTTCAATCGTCATGTGCGGCAACCAAGCAGTTCCCCATGGTTCAGCCTGCAACTCCGAAACAACGACATTTTCCTGTCCAGCAAATGTTTTGATTAGCCATCCTTTGATGCGAAAAAAGGCAGGACCCAACGGATATTCGACATAGCCAAAAGGTTCTTTGTAAATTATTCGATAGAGAGTTGTCCCAAACACATCAGCTCTTCTTGCGACAGGAATCCAGATGCTTAGCTCTCCGCTGTCCGTAATCATGATTGGTCTGGAATCATCAAGCTCTCTTACTTGGGCAATTTCCCGATCAAGCAAGGCAGTATCAACAGCATCCTTGATGCAATCTCCGAAATTTAAAAACGGCTCGTTTTCAACCTGCCAAACCTTGATGTTTTCATAATCTTTATATCTCTCAACTATAGCTTTCTCATACTTCATCAATGCATCTTCTCGACCTTGCTTATCAGTCTTATATCGCTCTGGGATGTGACACTCAGGCCAACGAGGTACCTTGATGCCAAAAACCAAAATGAGCTCAGTGTCTCTTTTTTGAGCTTCTGTCACCTGCCAATCAAGATCTGAGAAATCATAACTTCCGTCTTCCTGTTCAATTTCTGTCCAATAGGCACCAATACGAACACGTTTTGGTCTCAAGTCCTCAAGCATTTGAATATATGTCTCTTTCCAATCCAACTCCAATGCCCGTGCTTGAATGTTGGAAAAAGAAATTCCAAACTCCATTTGCCCATTCTTTGATTCAACAGGAAAATTGAATGCGATCAAAAGAACTCCTACAAGCAAAACAATTGCAACTATGGCTCGAAAGAAAACTCGTACTGCTAGACCGAAAAATGTTTTTGCCATTTTTGTTTTATTTAGAAATTTTTAATAACTCAAAATCAAAGCATCACAAGAAGAACTCCCATAACAACGCTCATCACACCAACCGCTTTATAAAATACCGTCTTCTTATCAGTGTTTTCTTTGAAAGCGTTCCTATAATGGAAAGCCATGATCATAGAAATGACAAACACAAACAAATATTGAACAGAGGACAAAGCACTAACAATCGCAACGGAGCCAATCGAAATGCTATATTCCCTGATTGCGGTGGCCACCCCCGCAAGAGCCTTTACGCTCACTACTGCGCCAAAGTTTGATGCTTGTTTCGATTTGTCTTTTTTCCTGAGCAATGAGAATACTCTTCTTCTGTAGGAAGGAACGAATAGCAAAATAACAGTCATCCCAGTTATGCCAAATCTGCTATAAACATATGTGCTAACAAAATTTTGTTGATCATACGCATATTTCAACGCTATCATCGAGAATGCCAACAACACTCCAGCGATAGTTGCTTTCTTCCATCCGCTGAAAAGCTTGTGCTTATAGAACTTAACTGAGATCAACACTCCACCAATCACAAGCAATATCATTCCCAAGATCTTTTGCAAGTCAAACTGCTCATCAAGAAGCATTTTTGATAAGATAACAGTCACCAACGTTGAAACGGCTCCAATCAAAACAAAAACTCTTGACGCTGCAGAACCTTTCAGCGAAGAAAAGAGAAATGCCAGATAGCCAAAAAAGATCACACCTGCTGCAACAGAAACAAGAAAGATCTGCAAACCGGGCCATTTCAAACCGAACGGAGCCAAAAGCAGACTGAACAGCGACAAAAGACCAATGTAAAAAAGATACAGCCGCCAACTTTTTACTTTTCCGGTAATCAAAAACTTATTTGCGACTGATTCAACTGAAAGCAGAAAATAAGCAAGAATGGCAAGAATGATCCAATTCATTTTTTTGTTTTTATTTCAATGCCGTTTTGTTTGATGATCTTCTGATAGTAGTAATAGCTTGGTCGTGGTTTGCGTTCCATGGTTTCATAGTTCATTTCGCAAAGACCGAACTTTTTTGAAAATCCTTCACACCACTCAAAATTATCCAGAAGTGACCAGTGGAAATATCCCCTAATATCTGCGCCTCTTTTCAGTGCTTTATGAAGCCAGTTCAGGTGACCCTTAATGAACTCGCTTCTAAAGGAATCTTTTTCATCGGCGACTCCATTTTCAAAAATATAAATTGGCTTGTTGTATCTTTCCCAGGCGTCCATTGAAACCTCGTAGATCCCTCTGGGAAATATTTCCCAACCAAAATCAGAGACCTTCTCGTTGATATTATGCGTCTTGTAATATGGAAATTTAAGATTAAACTTAATTTTGTCGTGGAAATAATAGTCTATGCCAATAATGTCCTGATAGTCGTTGATGGCATCCAGAAAATAATGATTATTAAATGAGCCAATTTTTTCTGTAATATATTTATAAATTATTGATCTTTCGTTGAAGGGTTCAAAAAAATTATATAGCTGCGTTATGCCTACTGGCAGATTTTTATACTGCTTCTTGATGATCTCATAACATCCTTTGTGCGCTTCGATCATGTTTGCTCTGGCCTTCTTAAAAAGAAGAGGATTTTTTTTGCCTGGAGGGAATTTATCGGCAAAATATCCCGCAGATAGTGGAACTGTTGGTTCATTAATCGTTAAAAAAATATCAATCTCCTCTCCAAGCGCGCTTATCACTTTCTCGCAATATTTTGTAAAATATTCTATCGATTCTCTTTTGTGCCACCCGTATTTATGGGAAAACCATATTGGCAATGTCCAGTGCCAAAGAGTGACCACTCTTTTAACGTTACGCTTTTTCAGATCCCTAAGAACTTTGCGATAGTGTTCGATCGCTTCATCCGAAAACTTTCCTTCTTCCGGCTCAATCCGTGACCACTCCAAAGACATGCGCAATCCTCCAGCTCCCAGTTCCTCCACCAATTGATGGTCAATAGGATAGCGGTTCCAGCTGTCACAAGCCCTACCGGATCTTTCTTTTGTTTTTCCTTTCTCTTCCCATTCCCACCAATCATTATTGTCGTTGTTTCCCTCTACTTGGTGTGATGAATGTGCGACACCCCAAAGAAAGCCTTTTGGAAATTCTTTTTTCAAAGCTTGTGTATCACATATTAAAATATATTCCCTTTTTTCTATTCGATTGCCTCAAAATATCTCAATGATTCAGCAAACACTTCCACTGTTTGTTGTGCCTCCTCGTTTGTCATTGAAAAACTTTCGTCTTGTACAATTCTGTTTTTGATCTTATTTGCTTCTTTCACTTGCTCCAAGTTTTCCAGCTGATTTGGCAACAAATTATCCAATCGCTCACCCAAGTTTTCTCCGGAATAGCCCACAATCCCCAATATCTCATTCAACATATTTGCAACCTCCAGCACAGCAGCCTTCCACTCATTTGGCATATCAGTTTTAAGACGTTCCTGGCTGTCTTCCCATTCTTCCTGCATTTTTCCTTTGACCAAGGGAAATTCTTGTCCAGTCTGCAAAATGGTGAAATATCCCACATTCAAAAGTCTCCACAACATCAAGCCAATTGTGACAATCAAAACAATCAGATATGTCCCCAACATGAACTTGAAACCACGAAACAAGAATGATGTTTCAAGAACATTATTGAAATTGTCCATTGCCTCAATTATCTCCATTTTTGTTTTTTCATTCTAATTATTTCTACTTTATTTTACACTAAGTAAGCGACGTTTACAAAAAAAGTGAGACTAATTGAAAATATTTTTAATTTTGAGCGTTGTTGGTTTTGCTCCGAGCATGCTCGGAGCATGCTCGGAGCAAATTTATTTTCCTTCTTTAGCTCTTTGATTTGATTGTTATCGATGAACAATAAATTTTTAGAGCGTAGCAATCAGCGGAAGTCGTGTTTGAAAATTTTTGCAAAATGATAACGATCAAATCATCTCCGAAGCGTTGCTATTTTTTCAACGTCGCCCTTTTTAATCGAGAAATTTCGTCACGAATGATCGCCGCCTTTTCAAATTCCAGTTGCTTGGCAGCTTTTTTCATTTCCTGTTCACGCAAAGTGATGAATTTTTTAATTTTACTAGGTGACTCCAGTTTCACAACTGGATCTTTGATCTCACTTGAAGAATTGAGCTCGAAATCAACAATCGATTTGATCTTTTTTTGAATTGTTTGCGGAGTGATGCCATGCTTTTTGTTATATTGCTGTTGCAAAACACGTCTTCTCTGAGTTTCATCAATCGCCCTTTTCATTGAACCAGTCACCCTATCTGCATACAAAATAACCTTTCCTCTCACGTTTCGGGCGGCTCTTCCTATCGTTTGGATAAGCGACGTTTCACTTCTCAAAAAACCTTCTTTGTCTGCATCCAAAATGGCCACCAGACTGACCTCAGGCAAATCAAGCCCCTCCCTCAAAAGGTTCACTCCGACCAAAATGTCAATTTTCTCTCTGCGCAAATCCTCAACAATCCTTATTCGATCCAAGGTATCCACTTCGGAGTGTAGATATTCTGACTTCAATCCATCAGCCTCTTCCAAATACTGAGCCAGGTCCTCTGCCATCTTTTTCGTGAGAGTAGTGATAAGTACCCTCTCTCCTCGAACAATGATCTTCTTGGACTGCTCAATAACATCTTTCACTTGCTTCAAACACGGCTTGATGACAATTTGAGGATCAACCAGTCCTGTTGGTCGAACAATTTGCTGTACAGTTGTATTTTTCGATTTTTCTATTTCATCTTTTGCAGGAGTAGCAGAAACAAAGATTGTTTGTTTTGCCTTATTCTCAAATTCTTCAAATTTCAATGGTCGATTGTCAAATGCGCTCGGCAAACGAAAACCGTAGTTGACCAAATTCTCCTTGCGCGAATAATCACCACCAAACATTGCTCCGATTTGAGGAACAGTTACGTGAGACTCGTCAATCACACACAAAAAATTCTTCGGGAAATAGTCCATCAACGTGTATGGCGCTTCTCCTGGTTTGCGTCCGCTTAAATACAAAGAATAGTTCTCGATTCCGCTACAATAACCTATTTCCTCAATCAACTCCAAATCAAATTTGGTACGACGACGAATGCGCTCCGCTTCAACAATCTTCTTTTCTTTCTCAAAAAACTTCACTCTTTCTTTCATCTCTGTTTTGATCTTTTTAAGTGATTCTCGAACAATTTGCTCTGGTGCAATGAAGTGTTTCGCAGGAAATATGAAGGTCTGAGCCAAATTATCCTCCACAATTTCACCTGAAAGATACTCGTATTCAAAGATCCTCTCGATCAAGCCCCTGCTTGATTCAACTCGAATAATCACATCTTTGTCTGGGCGCATTACTTCAAAAGTCTCACCTTGAACTCGAAACTTCCCACGTTCAAGTACCTCGCTCCGACCATACTGCAAACGAACCAAATCACTAATAAATTTGCTTCGATCTATTTTATCTCTTTTTCGCAATTCGATCATTCTATCAGCATAGAATTGAGGAGATCCCAGTCCATAGATGCATGACACGCTGGCAACAACAATCACATCCTTTCGTGACAAAAGTGATGCTGTGGCACTGTGGCGCAATCGATCAATTTCATCATTTATCTTCAAGTCTTTCTCAATAAAAACATCCGCTGAAGGAAGATATGCTTCTGGTTGGTAGTAATCATAGTAGGAAACAAAGTATTCCACGGCATTTGATGGGAAAAACTGACGAAACTCACTTGCCAGCTGTGCTGCTAATGTCTTGTTGTGTGCAATGACAAGAGTTGGTTTTTGGACCTTCTCAATAACATTTGCAATGGTAAATGTTTTTCCACTGCCAGTCACACCCAAAAGAGTCTGGTGTTTTTTTCCAGACATAATGTTGTTTGAAAGATCCTCGATTGCACTAGGCTGATCTCCCGCAGGTTTATATGCAGATTTTAATTCAAATTTTTTCATGCAAATATAAACACACTTTTCCAAGCAATTATCATACACTTCCCAACTAAAAGCAAGAAAAAACATACACGAAACAGCTCATTTTTTGTCCTTTTTCGAAAGTGCAAAATAGATTGACCGCAGAGACACTTTTTGGTATAGTTTCAATATCAAAATCTTATAAAAAACATATGAAATTACTGATAAAAATAGTCTTTTTGATTATCAGCAATGCCTTGGCAATTTGGGCAGCTGCCCGCCTTGTACCAGGCATTTCTTTTGAAGTTTCCTTCGGAAATTTGGTCAAAGCAGGTGCTCTACTAGGAGTTGTCAACGTTTTCGTCAGGCCACTTGCTAAGCTCATCTCGTTTCCACTCATCATCTTGACACTTGGACTCTTTACAGCCATCATCAATGTTGTTATGCTTTTGCTTGTTGCAAAAGTGTTTGATTTTTTTGTGATTGAAAGTTTTTGGGCAGGACTTTGGGGCGTTGTTGTGATCAGCCTGGTCAATTACATTATTTCAATATTCACAAAAGATTAATGTTATTTTTGTAAATATTTCAAATCATAAATTATAAAAAACAATGTTAAAAATTCTTGCATATTCTCAAATAATTCTTTCTGTCATTTTAGTCATTTCAATATTGTTACAAAATAGAGGCTCTGGTTTGTCAGCAGCTTTTGGAGGCGATTTTGGTGGATTTCATACTAAGCGTGGCCTTGAAAAGTTCTTATTCTTTGTGTCTTCTGTTGTTGGGGCTCTTTTTATTATCAATGCCATAGCAACACTTGTGATCTCATCACAAATCTAAAGCATTCATGGAGGAGAGACAGTCTGTTTATTCTGATATAAAACTAATATTCATCAATGCCACAGCAGTTACGATTTCAGTTTCCTTCGACATCACAGCTCAAACATTTTAGAGCCATTCTTTCCAAAAAAGAAAAATTCTTTCTCTATCTTGCAATCTTCATTTTGCTTACCTCATTAATTACATGGGGAGTCTCTTATTATCTTTCTTCAACACAAAAAGTACCAACAATAGGAGGTGAATACACCGAAGGAATTCTTGGACAGCCTCTGTATATAAATCCAATCATCTCTCAATCAAACGAGGTTGATTCAGCCCTTTGCCAATTGATCTTCTCTTCTCTTTTGTCTTATAACAACGAAGGAAACCTGGTAAACGATCTGGCTCAAGACTTTGAGATTTCCGAGGATGGAAAACGATATACCTTTCATTTAAAAGAAAGTGTTAAGTGGCATGACAAAACAGACCTCACTGCTCAAGATGTGATTTTCACAGTGGCACTCATCCAAAACCAGTCTTTCAACAAATCACTTCGGGGAGATTGGCAAGACATCAAAGCCTCAGCACCAGATCAACGAACAGTGGTATTTGAATTGCCCAAGCCATATGCACCATTTCCAAATAAAGCAACGTTCGGAATTCTGCCACGCCACATTTTCGAACAAATCCCAAACGACAAATTTCTTTTAAGTGATTTCAACCTCAAGCCTGTTGGATCTGGTCCGTTTCAATATTCTGAGTTCAAACAGGATAGCGAGAATAATATAGTCACCTATCAGTTACTTGCAAACAGAGATTATTTTGGCGACAAACCTTTCTTGGAAAAAATAGCCTTCAACTTCTATCAGGACGAAGACTCTCTGTTCAATGCATATGAAAAAAAGGAAATAAATGGATTTGGAGTGCTTTCTTATGGGAAAGTTGATGCTCTCAAACAACGCAAAGATACTGACATCCACACCATTAACACATCTCGCTATTTTGCAATTTTTCTCAATCAAACAAAATCGGTTCCTCTTGCAAACAAGGATGTGCGCTTGGCATTGCAACATGCAATCAACAGAGATGCAATTGTTGAAGAAGTCTTCTCTGGCTTTGCATCAAAAAATCACTCACCACTACTAGTCTCCTTTGGTGAACTCTCACCACAAGAGACACATGGCATAAGAGAATACAACCCTTCTGAAGCAGAAAGAATACTCGAAGAAGCTGGCTGGAAAAAAGAAGGTGATGGAATAAGAAAAAAGGATGATGTCACTTTGGAATTTTCTCTCATCACAACCAAATGGGCCGATCTCGTTAAAACAGCAGAGATAGTAAAATCACAACTTGAGCAAATTGGAGTGAAGGTTAACGTTACCAACATTGAATTTTCAGACATCCAACAAAACTTCATCAAACCACGCGAATATCAATCAATTCTTTTTGGACAAGAATATTTCGGAAATGACCCTGATCCATATTATTTCTGGCACTCAAGCGGAAAAAAAGATCCGGGATTCAATATTGCAGTCTATGACAATGAGGAAGTGGATAATCTTTTGCAGGAGGCACGCGAAACTAGAGACGATGGTCAAAGAAAAGAAAAGTATCTAGAATTCGAACAGAAAATCAACGACGATGCACCAGCAATTTTCTTATACAGCCCAATGTATGTTCACGTCACCAACAAAAAAATCAAGGGACTGGAGACACAAGCTGTTGTTGATCCTTCTTATCGTTTCGAAAACACAAACCACTGGTTTATAAAAACAACAAGAGTCAAAAAGGACTAAGACTTTTATGGGAACATATTCTATCAAAAACTTGTTTCTGAGTTGACATCATTGACAACCTAGAATATCTTTTGTCTTGATATTAACCATTCAAAACCAAAACAATGAACTATGAAAAATTGGACAAATCAAACCTGCGACAACTAATTATCGATTATCCAAACCAGCTGGACATTGGACAAAAATTTGCTGGAAACATCAGCATCCCAGAAAAAGAATACTCAAACTTCATCATCTGCGGCATGGGAGGTTCCGCTATTCCAGGAGAGATGCTTATTAGCTATCTCATCAACAACCAAGACGTGCCTTTCACAATTCCTTCATATCTGGTGAGAGGATATACACTCCCACCCATTGCTAATGCCAATTCACTCGTTTTCATTTCTTCATATTCAGGAAACACAGAAGAAACCCTTGCCTGTTTCGACGACGCGCTCAAACACAAAGCGACGATCATTTCCTTTTCTTCAGGTGGCAAAGTAGAACAAATATCCAAGGAATATGGTATTCCACATGTTAAATTTGATCTCAAGCATGAGAATTTTCAACCACGCTATGCTACAACCTATTCTTTCGCTGCAATGCAACAGATATTGACAAATTCTGGTCTTTGTGGTAACCTTGAAAAATTACCAAAAATCGACTCAAAAAGCTTTGAAGTTAGAGGCGAAGAGCTAGCCAAGAAAGGGCTTAACAAAACACAGATTGTATACGCTTCTTCTCGATTCAAATTCCTGGCAAAACTTTGGAAAATCAAGTTGAACGAGAATTCTGATACTCAAGCTTTCTGGAATTATTTTCCAGAACTCGATCATAATGAACTTGAAGGATTTTCAATGCCACGAACTCCTTTCAAGGTGACGATTCTCAAAGACCAAGACGATCACGAAAGAAATAAGAGACGCATGGAAATCACCAACGAATTCTATCAAAACTGGGGTATAGATTGTGAAATTATTGATCTTTCCGGAAAGACATATCTTGAAAAGTTTATTAATGGCATGCTCTTGGGAGATTGGTATTCATATTATCTTGCCTTGGAATATGGCATAGATCCATCCCCTTCAGATGTGATTGAAAAATTCAAGAAACGCCTCGGATAAAAAATCCAGATGCTGACTTGCTGAAATGTTGCAATTTTTTTGCAACATCCAACAGCTCAACATCTTCTCACAATCAAAATGAAATAAATTGCTGCCTAGGGCACGATTTTTTCGTATATTTTTTTGTGAAACATATCTCGGGGATATGGCGGAATTGGTAGACGCGCTGGTTCATCCCGTACCATTTTTATAGCATTTATCTTCGCCCAGATGGCGGAATTGGTAGACGCGCTAGCTTCAGGAGCTAGTCATCGCAAGATGGTGGAGGTTCGAGTCCTCTTCTGGGCACAAGCAAATGGTACGAGACAAGGGAACTAGCGAGAGCAATCTCGTGAGAGTTCGAGTCTATCTATTCCCACGTTTAATTTTCAATATAAGACTGTCGGTCTTTGATTTTCTGACAGCATTGAAACTTCTAACATTTAATTTGAAACTTAACCTAACTAAAAGTATTATGACACCAAAAAAATCAACTTTATCAACAAAGAGCTCTCGAGGAAAAAGAAGACCTCGGTCATTCTCCAAGAAGGCTCTTCGCATTATCCCACTTGGTGGGTTTGAAGAAATCGGTCGCAACATGACCATCTTTGAGTATGGCAATGATATCATCATTGTAGATGTTGGTTTGATGTTCCCAGAAGAAGAAATGATGGGAATTGACTATATCATCCCGAACATCGACTATCTCAAGAAAAACAAGAAAAAAATCCGAGGAGTTTTAATCACTCACGGACACTATGACCACATTGGAGCAATTCCCCACATAATGGGAGAAATTGGCAATCCTCCAATCTATGCAACAGAATTGACTCGCGCAATGATTCTCAAAAGACAAGAGGATTACAAAGGTCAGGCGCCTTTGAACGTTAAAACTGTGCGCAAAATTGATCGAATTTTGCTTGGAGGCAATTTCAAAATCGAATTCTTTCATGTTAATCATTCAATTCCAGATGCTGTTGGATTAGCAATTCACACACCAGTAGGAACAGTTATCCACACCGGAGACTTCAAGTTTGACCACTCACCTATTGGTGATGCACCAGCGGACATTTCAAAAATAGCCCGCCTTGGCTCCGAGGGAATTCTAGCCCTCATGAGTGACAGCACTGATGCCCAAACCGAGGGATATAGTATTTCGGAATCAACAATACGAGAAAATGTTGAGCAAATTTTCCTGAATGCAAAAGGAAGGATTATAATTGCAACTTTTTCATCACTTATCAGCAGAATTCAGCAAGTTGCTGAGTTGGCAGAAAAACATGGAAGAAAGTTGGCTGTTGATGGATATTCAATGCGAAACAACGTTGAGATTGCTCGTGAACTTGGCTATATCAATGCCAAACGATCGACTTTCATCGACATCAAAAATGTCAATGACTATCCAGACAATAAGATTGCCATCCTTTGCACTGGTGCTCAAGGAGAAGGAAATGCTGTCTTGATGAGAATCGTTAATGGAGAACATCGCTTTGTTCAAGTCCACAAAGGAGACACTGTCGTCTTTTCATCCTCAGTGATTCCAGGAAATGAGCGATCAGTTCAGAGCCTGAAAGACACGCTCTATAAAAAAGGAGCAGAAGTTATTCATTACAAAATGATGGATATTCACTCCGGTGGTCACGCTCGCCAAGAAGACCTCAAAATGATGATCAATTTGGTTCGACCAAAATATCTCATTCCAATGCATGGAACATATTTCATGCGTAAAATTCACGGTAAACTTGGAGAAAGTGTTGGATTGAAAGAGGAGAATGTGCTCATCGGAGAAAACGGAAGAGTGATCGAGTTCGACTATCGCGGCAACGGGAAATTAACTCAAGAAAAAGTACCCAGCTCTTATATAATGGTTGATGGACTTGGCGTTGGGGATGTTGGAAATGTTGTCTTGCGAGACAGGCAAGTTCTTGCAAAAGACGGAATGTTCACTTTAATCATCATCATTGACAAGAAAACCAGAAAAGTTGTTGGAGAGCCTCAAGTGACTTCTCGTGGATTCATCTATGTGAAAGAAAACTTTGATCTTGTTAATGCGACAAAGAAAAGGGTCAAGGATATTGTTGCAAAAACAACTTCGAAAGAAGCTGAGCCAAATTGGAATTATATAAAAAATTCCATCCGTGATGACGTTGGTCAATTTTTGTTTCAAAAAACACAAAGAAGGCCTATGATTCTCCCTGTCGTTATCGAAGTGTAAATAAGTTTCTATCATTATTTGTTCAAAAAACGCCCTGCTTTTAGGGTGTTTTTTGTTGCCTAAAATGCCTGATTGATATTTTATTCCCAGTTTAAAAAACATCTTACTTTTTTACAAGACTCCTTCGTGATAGAACTAATTAATGAGGACAAAAATCAAAATGCCAATAAGTACCATTATTCCACAAAAAGAAAACTTTTTCAGTTCGAAAAATAAAACTGGTTGGGCCTACTTGCCCATTCTTTTATAGTTTGCTTATCTTTTTGCAAAATATGTTGAAAATCCCCACTATTGGAGTTTTCTCAACAATGTCAATCTCATTTTTCACGAGGCCGGCCACTTGATCTTTATGTTCTTTGGTGATTTTGTGATGACTTTAGGAGGCAGTCTCTTCGAATGTTTGCTTCCGCTTTTGCTCACAATTCTTTTTTTGATTTCAAGAAATTATTTTGGAGTTTCCTTTTGTATATGCCGACTTTCTGTCGCGCTTTTCGATGTTTCTTTATATATCAGTGATTCCCAAGAAAGAGCGCTTCCCTTACTTGGAGGAAACACTTCACATGACTGGAACTATCTTTTGAATGAACTTGGTGTGTTGGACAAAGATGATTTCATAGCGGGAATCGTAAACATAGCAGCGATAGTCACAATGCTCGCAGGATTATTTCTCGGTGTCTGGTTGTTGTGGACAATGCACACCAGAAACAAAACACATAAAATAAACCCTTAAACAATACTTTTTAAACTGTGGATAACTTTTATCAAAAACACTTGACACTATTCGTGAGTCTGCTAATATGTAACTAAGATCAACTGATCGAGAACAAACCAACGTTCGGCAGATTCCTTCGGGTCTCTGCTTTTTTTTGTCATTTTTTCCAAGAATTGAAAATAGCCATGTGGTTGCTTCTTCTGTTTCAGTGCTTGGTAAATAAGCTATATATTTTACGCTTGACAGAAAAACACATGCTCTACAATGAAAGTGACAACGCATAAAGGACTCCAATAAGATACATCTGGAATTCGAACAGGTTGACCCCACAAAAGCCAAATTGCCAACGAACATTAAACAACTGGAGCAAAGCTTCAACAACATCGACCAAAATGTCGCCAAACAACATTTCACCAAAAGATCTCTCCGAGATCTTTCATTTTTTTTATGAAAAAACAGCCCAGGGGCTGCTTTCTTGTTTTCGAGTAAAATAAATTACTGGAGCCTACAGTCGGGCTCGAACCGACGACCTACCGCTTACAAGGCGGTTGCTCTACCAACTGAGCTATGTAGGCAATAACAAACTTATACCACCCATAAATAAATCTGGATGAAACTTGTGGGCCGGGGCGGATTCAGATAACCTACGTCGGACATGACCTCGTCCGGTCCTGTCTTACATTCAGATACATTTGACCACCCATAAATAAATCTGGATGAAACTTGTGGGCCGGGGCGGATTCAGATAACCTACGTCGGACATGACCTCGTCCGGTCCTGTCTTACATTCAGATACATTTGACCACCCATAAATAAATCTGG
>JAYEIQ010000014.1:60304-72990 GCA_034660175.1 Patescibacteria group bacterium
ATGAAACTTGTGGGCCGGGGCGGATTTGAACCGCCGTAGACTTACGTCGCCTGATTTACAGTCAGGTGCATTTGACCACTCTGCCACCGACCCATGTTTATTATTGTAAGTATCCTTATTTTTGTTGTCAATTCTGAGCCCACGAGCAGACTTGAACTGCTGACCTACTCCTTACCATGGAGTTGCTCTACCAGCTGAGCTACGTGGGCAGATTGCAACTTAATTCAACCTTTTGAGAAGTTTTATCTTCTCGATCTTTCTCCTTGCATCAGCATCCCTTGGCGTTGCATTCAAAATAAATTTGTATGTGTCTTCTGCATCAGAAAAATTCTTCATTTTGATATACAACTCTCCCAATTGACGGTAGTGCTCCAAATTCTTTGGATTACTGGAAATCTTTTGTAATATTTTCTTTTCCAAAATTTTGCGATCAACACCGAGCTCGTCATATTGATCAACGTACCTCTTGTTTTGGCTTGAAGCAACTACTTCTTTCATCAATAAATCTTCATCTGGTTGCAATTGTGGCTTTTTTATTTTCACCACACCATCAGAAAAATCATCATCTACCAAGTCTCCCACTTCATCAACTTGTTGTTCATCAAACATTTGACCATCCTTGCCTTTTTTTTTGGAAAAAACGTTCAGCTTTCCAAAAATCTTTTTAATAGCTGACTCTTTCTTTTCCTCCTCAACTTCTTGCTCAAATTGCAATTCGTCTTCTTGCGCAAACTCACCTGCTCTCTCTGGAACTGCTCCTTCTTCAATCTCATTTTCCTCAAGATCTAAATCTCCAACAATATCCATGCTTTTGTCTTTTTTTCTGGAAAAAAAGTTTTTTATCTTGCTATCTTTTTCAACTTCAGGTTCCTCAACTGGAACACCTCCGTCAAAACCTTTCAAATCAACCTTTCCTTCTTTATCAGCAATATCAACTTTTTGATTGCTTTCTTGCAATTCTATTTCCTTTTTTTGCTGAGCCTTCTTTTCCAAAACTTCTTCAAGTACATCTTCTTCGTCTGCCCTTCCCAGGTCTTCATAGATCACCTTGTTCAGATTCTTCTCTTCTTCATTAATAAGCTCCTCTTTCGCTTCTATTTCACTCCTTAATGTACCATTTCCATTTTTTCCCTTGCGAAGCTTGATCAACCAAAAATGAACCAGGTGCAATAGATTCTTTGCATGTTTAACAATCCATTCAGCAACAGCAATAAAAATATTTTTAATTATATTCAAAAAACTGTTTACAATTCTTCCCGCCAAATTTTTTCCTTTGGGTAATTTTTCCAATGCCTCTTTTCCATTTATTGCCTGAAATTCTTTTATCTTTTTGATGTTTCTTCCCAAGATTCCAATAATAACAACCAAGCTCAAAAAAATGAGTCCGATGAGTATCAAATTGAGAATATTAATTTCAAACATTCTAAAATTTTTTAAAATATCTTTAAGCAAACAGTACTCTTGATCTATTGTTCAAATGTTTCTATTTCTGAAGTTCTTTCAACTCAACAGTCGCAAATGTTTTGTCTGGCAACTCAACTCGAACTTTTTTTGATAAAACCATCACATCCACAACGACTCCTTCTTTCCCTTCTACTTTAACCTTTGTTCCTCTTTCTGGCATTTCTTTTAGCATTTCCTGATATTGTTTTGCCTCAAAAGACAAACAACACATCAATCTCCCACACAAACCAGAGATACGTTCCGATCCTCGATGAGATATCAGTTGACAACGAGCCATGTCTGTTGTAATGCTCTTGAGACTACCAGGAAACTTTTTGCAGCAAAGCTCTCTTCCACAAATTCCATACCCCCCACATCGCCTTGCTTCATCACGTGAACCAATTTGTTGAAAACGCACAGATTTTCCATATTTGGTTGAGATGTTCTTGACAAGCTTCCGAAAGTCCACCCTTCCATCTGCAACAAAAGCAATAACAGCACAACTCCCATCAAGACTAATTCTCACATCGATAATCTTCATTGGAATCTCAAGCTCACGAGCTTGATTCTTGGCTTCATTGAAAATTTCCACTTCTTTTTTTTGATAGGACTCAATTGTTTCAGTGTCTTTTTTTTCTGCCTTTCTAACAGCTTTTCCCAGCACCTCTTCTCCTTCAATGTTTTTTTCAATAATCAAAACTTTCGCCAAAAAAGTTCCCCATTCATGTTCAACAACAACGACATCATCGCGCTGAACACTAGCAATAGAACAAGCTACATTTTTTGGCTGATCCCAATCGAAAAAACGGACTATCACTTTTTTAAATTGAACTAATTGAACTAATTGAACAACAATATTAGAACAATCAGAAATTTAGAAATTATAAATTTCTAGAGTTCCATTCTCATAAAATCCTCCACAATAATATTTTCACCAATAGTAGAAATTTTTTCCTTCACCATATCACCAACGGTCAAATCTTGATCTTTTATAAATGCCTGTGAAATAAGAGCTTTTTCATTTCTGAATTTTTGCTCTTTTCCTTGCATTATCTTTTCCATGACTTCCTGTGACTTATTCTCTCCTTCCATTTCTTTTTTCCACTCTTTTTTTTGCTGAGCAACTTCATCCTCTGGCACATTCTCTGGTTTCACACAAACTGGACTCATGGCAACAATTTGCATGGCAATGTCCTTTGTAAGCTGCTGGAACTCTTCATTACGAGCAACGAAATCAGTTTCACATAACACTTTGACCATTGCAGCCACCTTTCCATTTGAATGAACATATGTTGCGACAACACCTTCTTTTACATCACGACCTTCTTTTTTGTCAGCCTTTTCAAGTCCCTTACGTCGCAAAATTTCAATCGCTCTTTTTTCATCTCCATCAGACTCTTCGAGTGCCTTCTTGATGTCAATAACTCCAGCACCAGTTCGGTTTCTAATTTGTTTAATAAGTTCTATCATTTTTTTGTAACCACAAAATCAGAAAAATTCTTTTTTGTGATTGTTGTTACTTTTTTTGTTCTGTTATGCAAACCTATTTACTTTCCTGGGTTTGTTGCTTTGCTTTTGGTTCTGGTTTGCTTTTTGTCTCAATCACTCTTTTCATGAGCACGCCAAGAACATATCGCAAGGAGGATAAAGCATCATCATTTGCTGGAATAGGATAATCTACTAGTTCCGGATCGCTATTGCTATCAACCAATCCCACAATACTCACTCCCATCTTTCTTGCTTCATCAACAGCAGATCGATCTTTGATCACATCAAGAACAATCATCACATCAGGCAAACGATTCATCCCAATCAATCCACCCATTTTTTCCTCGATTTTATCAAGTTTCTTTGTTAGTTTGTGACGCTCAAGCTTTGTCAGATTATTCAACTTCCCTCTTTCAAGATCTTCTCGACTATCAACAAGATACTTTAGTCTTTTTTTGATGATATCAAAGTTAGTAAAAGTTCCCCCAAGCCATCTTTCATTAACAAAAGGAAAATCAATCTTTTTCGCAACAACTTTTACCAGCTCTTTAGCCTGTTTCTTTGTTCCGACAAGCAAAACAATGCCTTTCTTTGAAACAGTCTCATTGATGTGGTCAAGAGCTCTCTCAAAACAGATCAGAGTCTTTTCAAGATCAATGATGTGAACACCGTTTCGAGAACCGAAAACATAGCCTTCCATCTTTGGATTCCATCGCGCCTTCTTGTGTCCAAAATGAACACCTGCTTTGAGCATTGGCTCCAAAGCAAGCTCGTAACGATCTTTGCTTTCTGTCTCCTCAATACTAAAATCAGCCCCAGATCCCTCTGAAGCAGTTTTTTGTTGTTGCTCTTTTTTTGAGTCATCATTTTTTGAGTCATCAACAGTAGCAACGTCAACATCTTTTGATGTTGAGGATAATTCCTTTTTCATTGTAATTTCCTTTATAAGTTATTCCGCTATTTGACTTTTAATCCAGTTTTTATTCCCAAAGATTGGGATCAGGCAAACCAGCCGTCAAATATGAGAGATTTGGTCATTTGCCACCAAGATTGACCACAAACAACTTAAAACAATCTATCACAACAAAGCGATGTTGTAAAGAGCAGAAAACAAACACCTCTTTATTTTCCAACAATTGACTTTTGCCCTACTAAATGCTAATGTTTTGGAGAAGCTGAGCCACAAAAACTCCGCTTCAACAGCACTTAAAAATTGTTTTATACTTATTAATTTTTCTTGTCTCTCAGCTGTAATATGGTTAAAATAAAGAGCAGAAGCTAAAAGGAGTGAGCCAATAGAGAGTTGATCTTGCTGATTTCCTTTTACCTTTTTCCTTTTACTTTCACCTTTTGCACCTGCTGCGCTTCAAGAAAACAAAAAAATGGAACTTAAAAAATTCTCTGCTGACATAGCAGGAAAAACGCTCAGTGTTGAAACTGGGCTCTTGGCAATTCAAGCTCATGGGTCTGTCAAAGTTCAATATGGAGACACGGTTGTGCTTGCCACAGCTACAATGAGCAAAGACAAACGAGAAGAAATGACATTCTTTCCTCTTTTCGTCGACTATGAAGAACGTTACTATGCAGCTGGAAAAATTAAAGGATCAAGATTTATCAAGCGCGAAGGTCGCCCTTCAGACCAAGCCATTCTGAACGGTCGAATCATCGATCGAACAATCAGACCATTGTTCAACGAACGCATGCGAAATGAAATTCAAGTGATTGTAACTGTAATGTCTATCGACAAAGAAAACGATCCAATCATAGCAGCCATTACTGCGGCCTCTTTGGCTCTGGGGATCTCAAACATCCCTTGGAATGGACCTGTTGGAGCAGTTCGCATCGGAAAGATTGACAACGATTTCATTGTCAATCCAGTCAATAGCCAACTAGAAACATCGGAGTTTGACTTGCTTCTCTCAAGTACCGAAGACAAAATCAACATGATGGAAACATCAGCTAAAGAGTCAACTAATGAAACTATAGCAAAGGCAATCGAAGTTGCATTTGAGCAATCAAGTAAAATCGCATCATTTCAAAATCAAATCATCGAAGAAATTGGCAAGAAAAAAGACCAGGTGGATTTCACCTCACCTTCTGAAGAATTTACCTCTGAAATTGTTAAACTTCTTCAAAAAAATAAGCTTGCTGAAGCTTTCTATACCAAAGACAAAAAAGAACAGGAAAGCAAAATGGATGAAATTAAAAAAACAATGGGATTGGTGCTTGAAGAAAAATTTTCAGAAGAAGAGTTGTCTGCAAAGAAGGAAGAAGCAAGTCTCATATTTGAAAACTATCTCAACGAAGTCCTTCACAAAAGAGTGTTGGAGAGTGATGAGCGTCCAGATGGGAGAAAGATGGATGAAGTCAGAGCTTTGTCTGCACAAGTGGGGGTTCTTCCTCGCACACATGGGACAGGTCTATTTCAAAGAGGAGAAACTCAAGTCATGACAATCGCAACATTGGGATCACCTGGAGACGAACAAATTATCGACACAATGGAGGTTGATGAAAAAAGAAGATACATCCATCACTACAATTTCCCTCCTTTCAGCGTTGGAGAAGTAAGACCAATGAGAGGACCAGGACGAAGAGAAATTGGACATGGAGCTTTGGCAGAAAAAGCTCTCTTGCCAGTTCTGCCAGACAAGGAATCGTTCCCTTACACACTTCTTTTGGTTAGCGAAGTTTTGTCTTCAAACGGTTCATCATCAATGGCCTCAACTTGTGGTTCAACTCTTGCCCTTATGGATGCTGGGGTTCCAATAAAAAAACCTGTTAGTGGAATAGCTATGGGAATCATTATGGGAGAAGATGGAAATTACAAGATACTCTCTGACATTCAGGGCCCTGAAGATCACTGGGGAGACATGGACTTTAAGGTTGCTGGAACCGAAGATGGAATCACAGCAATGCAACTAGACGTGAAAATTGACGGTATCACTCCTGAAATCGCAACAGAAGTGCTTGAGAGAGCCTATCAAAGCAGAATGACAATTATGAAAGTAATACTCGCTGCAATAAACGAGCCTCACAAAGAGCTTTCTCGCTTCGCTCCAAGAATAATTACTCTCAAGATCAATCCTGACAAAATTCGTGATGTTATCGGACCAGGAGGAAAAGTTATCAACGAGATTATCGATAGCACTGGAGTTCAAATTGACATTGAGGATGATGGATCAGTATTCATTACAGCTGAGGAAGCAGAAGGTGGAGAGAAGGCAAAACAGTGGGTCGAGGCACTGACGAAAGAAGCAAAACAGGGAGAGATATATAAAGGAAAGGTAACTAGACTTATGAATTTCGGAGCCTTTGTTGAAATTCTTCCAGGTAAAGAAGGTCTTGTTCACATTTCCCAGATTTCAAATGAAAGAGTCGAGAAAGTTGAAGACCACCTGAAAATTGGTCAGGTTATTATGGTCAAAGTTGCTGAAATTGACGCTCAGGGAAGAACAAATCTCACAATGAAAGGCTTGGATCAAAAACAAAAAGAGGAGAGCGCACCTAAGTAATAGTTAAAAACAGAGTCCTTTCAAAAACCGCCCCTTCTGTGGGTGGTTTTTTGTGTTTAAACACTTTGAGAAAATTATTATTTAAAAAATAATTTTTCTGCTTTGCTGTTCTTTTTTTTCTCCATTTTTTCTGTTATACTTCATCATGAAGAAAATTCACATCTGACATTTGTGAGAACACACAAACATAAATAGCAATATAGTGTATTTATATCGGGACAAAATCTCGTCAGGACTTGTTTGATTCTGGACATGGGACAGGGTCACTAAAAAAACAAAAATTAGACAACTAAAATGTTTGGTTTTGGAAAGAAGTCAAAAAAAACAGAGAAGCAAAAGGCTATTGAATTTGAAATAGTCACAATGGAAAGCGCCTCAGAGAACGCCCCACAAACCGTTGTTTTGAATCCAGAAAATGAAAAGGCAAATAAAGAAGAGAAAAAGATGATCAAGCGTCAGAAAGCCGAACAACAAGCAAAAGAGGCAAAAATGAAACAAAAACAGAAAGAGAAAAAAGAAGAAAAAAGAAGACAAGTCAAAAGAGAGAAAGAAGAGTCCCGAATCAGGGAAAAAGAACTTCAACTAGAGAAGGAAAATGAAAAGGCAAGGCTCAAAGCGCAAAAACAGCTGAAAGAAAGAGAAGCCGAAAATAAGAAAAAAGAGCTTGAGCTGAAAAAGAATGAGGAGAAGTTGAAACAAAAGCAGGCAGAAATTCAACAGAAAAAACTAGAGAAAGAGATGGAGATAAAAAGAGCAGAACAAGAAGAAGAACTGAAAAAACAGAAAGAGCTTGAAAAGCAAATGGAAAAGCAAGAGAAATTGAGAGAGAAAGAAGCGAAAGAAAAGGCTAGACTTGAAAAAATTCAACTTAAACAGGAAAAACTCAAACAAGAGCAAGCAAGACTTGAAGAAGAGGAGAAGACAGAAGAAGCAAATCAATCTCAACCAGCAAGCCCATTTCTCACAGAGAAAGAAGTTAAAGCAGCTGATCAGCAAAAAGTAAACGACAAAATTCATGAACAAGCTTATGCGCAAGCACTAAACACCCAAAGAAGTGAAGAAATGAAGGAGGTAGCCAAAGAAGAAATGAAGAGAAGACAACGACTGTTTGCTGGAAGAATTAACAAGCAAGGATCAACGAACTTTCAACAAACTACATCTACAACTAATAGTGCTTTGAGCAGCGATCTCAAAACTAAAGAAGATACAAAAACTGACACTCGTCAGAAAAAGACAGAAAAAAAGAGTTTTGTCAAAACCAAAACACAGCACAAGAAAACGAGTTTTAATAAAACCCTTGTCTCTATTGCTTTCTTGGTTTTCTTGGTCACTTTAGCAACTGGTACCTACTATTATTTCTTTGTAATAAAAACACCGGGAGAAGAATGGACTCCGATAGAGATACCCGAGATAAACATATCTCTACCAAACGAAAAAACGGAAACATCACCAGATGATAACAACAATAATACTCATATTTCGCCAATCCTCAAGTCAAATATTTTGAAAAAAGCTTCTCTTCGTTCGATAAATCCAGAGACTTTCGACGAGGATCTAAAAAAGTTAATTCTGACCCTGAAAAGTAGTCCTGCCCAATCAGAAACACTTAAGAAAGGAATGTTTGTAAAATTGGCAAAGGCAAACGGACAACCAATCGAGACTCAAGTACTACTGGGTCTTTTGGGAATAAATAATCAGCAATTGCTAGACCTTTCAAAAGACGAAATTTGGCTATTTCTAGTCAAACAACAACAAAATACACTAAGCGAAGAAACTTCAGTAATCAACATCAATCTTGTAGTATCATTGAGCAACAAACAAGAAAGAGCTGATCTCGAAGGATCGGTTATGCTTATTGAACAAGCTCTTCCATCACAATGCTTGGGGTTATTTGTCGACGAAGAGAAGCCAGTCACACCTGAGAAAATTTCTTTCCAATCTTCATCAACAGACAGTAAGATCATCCCTCAAACAAGATTTTTCAACTATGAACCAGGAAGCTCAACAAAATCAATTGACTGGAGCATTGCTAGATATATAGACAAAAATTATCTAGTTATATCAACATCAAAAAATTCTACAGACAGACTGCTAGAAATCATGAAATAGAGCAATTTATAACCTATTTGTTGATAAGTTGTTAATAAGTCAAGACATCTTTCACTAGTCAAAAAACATCACTTTTTGACTAGTCGTTTTTTTTGCCCTTACTAAAGGTATTAACAAGAGCTAAGATTGACCATTGGGCAAAAAAATGCTATAATGGGTGTGTAACTGAAATAAGCACCTTCAAATTTCTTTTTGCTGCAATTACAGCGAAAGAATTCCAATCGCGATTTCCCCCTATTCGCGATTGGACTCCTTTCGCTGTCCTAAAGTGAATTATTAATTAACATATTAATAATTATAAACTTTAGAAATACAAAAATAAAAAATGTTTCTCAAAAAACAAAAATAAAAAAATGTATTTATAGTTCTTCGGAACAAAAATACAGGTGCGGTGAAAGGAATCAATAAGAACGTCAACATACGTTCTCAACCGATAGGCTTTTTAAAATATTCTCGATCACAGGTCACCCTAAAACCCAGTGAAAGAGTTTTGAAAAAATCTATCGGAATGCCTGTGGCCGTCAGCCACTAATTATCAAAAATTGGGCTCGACGGCCCAGGTATCCATCCCACACAGGTAAAGACATTCACAAGATAGCCAAAAGGCTGTTTTTTTTATTGTTAAATTCAAAAGACCGACACAAGAAGATGTACCGGCCTTGACCTAACTTTAATCTAATGTTATTTCTGACTATTTTGTGTAGCCTTTTTTAACCAAACGGTGAATTCATCTTCTTCTCCTATTTTAATCTTCTTCTCAAAATCTGCATCCCCAATATCATAACTGATAGACGAAATGACATTAGCCAGTGTTTCTTTAGTGATATCTTCCTTGAAAGCCTCAAACAAAGCCTCAGCGCCTCTGTGATACAACTCTATCCTGTCATCAACATCGAAACCTGCTTGTTTTCTGGCATTTTGAATATGCCGAACAACCTCTCTCATCATTCCCTCAAGTTCCAACTCTTCGGTCATTCCTATATCCAGACCAACCTTCAGCGCCTTGTCTTCTTTTATCTTAACATTACTTGACTTGTGAATCTTGCCAATTTCCACGTTCTTCACATTGACTTCGTCTTTGATGAGAGTAACAAAATCATCACCCAATTCCTCAATTTGAACATGCAACACAGACAATGGCTGTCTTACCTTTAAACCATTTTCAGCCCTTATTGAAAGACCTACTTCAACAATTTTTCTTGTCAACTCCATCTTTCCATTCAATTTATCATCAATAAACTGTCCGTCTGCATTTGGAAATTCACATAAGTGTACAGATTCTTTTGCACCCTCCTCTACATCCAAAGCTATATTCCTATAGATTTCATCAGCAACAAAAGGACAAAAAGGTGCTATTGCTTTCGATAGACCAACCAAAACAGTCCAAAGTGTTAAATAGGCTTGCTGTTTGTCCTGATCACTTTCACTTTTCCAAAATCTCCTTCTAGATCGCCTTATATACCAGTTAGACAAATTGTCTACAAACTTTTCAATTGGTTTAGTTGCTTTGACAAGATTATAACTTTGCATATTTTCGTCAATTACTTCAAAAAGCATGTGAAGTTCAGAGATAATCCATCTATCAAGCAAATTCTCACGATAAACAACATCATGCTCGTCAATTTTTGGTGGCTTCCATTCGTCAACATTTGCATAAAGAACAAAAAAAGAATAGCTATTCCAAAGAGTTCCCAGAAGCTTCCTTTGAACATCTTTTATTGTCTCCTCGGAGAAATTAATATTCTGTGCATTCATCAAGGAAGATGAAAGAAAGTAATAACGCAAAGCATCTGCAGAATAGTTTTCCAAAACCTCCAAAGGATCCGAATAGTTCCCAAATGACTTCGACATCTTTCGCCCATCCTCACCTGCTATTGTGCCTGTTGTAATGACATTCTTGAAACTTTCCTTTTTGAAAACTCCGGTAGAAACCACATGCAAAACATAGAACCACGCTCTTGTTTGGGCAATATACTCCGAAATGAAATCCGTTGGAAAGCTTT
Source organism: Patescibacteria group bacterium (assembly GCA_034660175.1). Taxonomy (GTDB): domain Bacteria; phylum Patescibacteriota; class Minisyncoccia; order Moranbacterales; family DUUL01; genus JAYEIQ01. The sequence goes on from JAYEIQ010000014.1 coordinate 70,860, forward strand.
TCTCAAATTGCTCTCCATTCTCAAACGGATAATGAAATTGTGCAAAAGGCATTGATCCAGCCTCAATCCAAGAATCAAACACTTGTGGAACCCTTTTCATCACACCTCCGCACTTATCACAACAAAAAGTGATATCATCAACACCTGGACGATGATAGTCATCCAGTTCTACACCCGAAAGCTTTTTCAATTCGGCATATGAGCCAACGACTTTTAGATTTTGACAACCCTTGCCATCACATTTCCACACTGGCAAGGCTGTCCCCCAATAACGATCACGTGAAATATTCCAATCCGGCGCACTTTCAATTCCCTTCTTAAATCTCCCTTCTTTCAAATATTCTGGGTGCCAATTGATCTTTTCATTATTCTTAAGCAACTTTCCACGAATCTTGTCAACATTCACATACCAGGCTGGTTGAGCTTTGTAAATCAACTTGGTGTGACAACGATGACAATGAGGATAACTATGAGTAAACTTTTCTTTTTTAAACAAATGTCCTTCCGAATTCAGATGCATGACAATGTCATCATTTGCCTCCCAAACCACACGTCCCTTCCATTGCCCCGACACATATTTACCTTCCTCATCAACGTTCATAATCAAAGGGAGATCATGTTTTTTTCTGGCCTCAAAATCATCTTCACCAAATGCCGGTGCCATGTGAACTATTCCAGTTCCTTCTTCGGAGCTCACAAAATCTTCACCAAGAATTGAAAATGCTTTGTTTTTTTCTTCTTGACCCACCTCATCGGGAAATAGTGGAACATATTTCAGACCAAGCAGATCTTTTCCATTAAGATCCTGAATTTCAACATATTCATACCCCTCAAGCACAGAAAGCCTTTCTTTAGACAAAATCAACACATTGTCAGAGTCTTTCATTCGAACCATCACATAAGTCATATCCGGATTTACTGCCAACGCAACGTTAGCCAAAAGTGTCCACGGCGTTGTTGTCCAAACTAAAAATGAAACTTTGCTTTTGTCATTGAGAACAAACTGCATGTCATCATCCTGAATGTCCATTTCAAACTTAACAAAAACTGCCGTGTCTGTATCTTTTTCGTAGCTATTATCCATTGCGATCTCAAAGTTGGATAAAGGAGTTGAACATCGAGGACAATACAGAGAGATCCTGACATCTTCATAAACCAAATCTTTTTTGTGCATCTCACTGAAAGCCCACCAAACAGATTCCATATAGTCCTTGTCCATCGTTTTGTAAGCATTCCTGAATTCAACCCACCTTCCAATCCTATCAACAATTTGTTCCCAATCTGCGGCAACTCGAGAAGTCTCCAAAAAACAAACTTCATTAAATTTTTTGATTCCAACTTTCTCTTCAATCTCCTTCTTGCTTTTGATTCCCAGTTTTTTCTCAACCATGTTCTCTGCGGGCAAACCATGACAATCCCATCCCCAACGACGTTCCACTCGAAAACCTTTCATCGTCCAGTAACGTGGCACGCAATCCTTCACTATTGATGTCAAAAGTGTTCCATGATGAGGAACGCCAGTGATAAATGGAGGTCCGTCATAGAAACTGTAGTATTTTTCTTTTGATCTCTGCTCAACAGATTTCTCAAAAATCTGGTTTTCTTTCCAAAATGATAAAATTTCCTTTTCCATTTCAGAATATTTTTTGCGTGATTCAACTTTCTTGAACATAGAATTGGTTGTTGTTAATTTTAAACAAAAAACGCCCCTTATAAGGACGACGCTTGCCGTGGTACCACCCTTGTTCGGTTAGTAAGTTAAGAGCAAATTATGCAACTTGACTATATAACCCTGGTTACCAAGCTGTTACGGGCTTTCCCGAGAGGTTCTATTATCCAAAAAGAGATTTCTTCCTCTAGCTCCAGAGTGATTACTCCATCATAGCCTCTGCTATTGTGTCTAAATAATACCTTATGACAAGAAAAAGTAAAGACCTCTTTTGCATTTCTCTGCAAAAGAGGCCTTGTTTTATATCTTATTAGATCAGTTTAAAAGGTACTGGTTTATGGAACCACTGTCACATCAATCGAATCAAGCAGTTCATAACCATTGCCTGTATCCAGATAGGTTTTGAACGTAAAGGTTCCTATCTGCTCAGCGTCTTGTTGGATCACGTTGTAACCATGACCC
>JAYEIQ010000015.1:0-33694 GCA_034660175.1 Patescibacteria group bacterium
CGGGACAGTTCTTCTCGCTCAGTCAAAGTTAATTCAGTTGTTTCAGACATAAGATCTATGCTTAATTACGATAATATTGTTAAATTACAATGTTATCATAATGTTGCAATAGATTCTTGAAACTAATTATCAATTTTCCTCTTTGTTTTATCAAATCGACTTTCTTTTCATCAAGTTTCAAGACATGATCCTTTTGTTTATAAATATACTTTTTCCCAGCATTTTTATTTATCGTATTTGTAACAGTATTTAATTTGCTCTGTATTACGGCTCGCACTTTGTTAATCTCATTTTTACGCAGTTGAGTATTTTGTTCAGCTATTTTGGATAATTCTCTGATGTCAATTACAGTACTTAGTTTTCCACTCAGAATCGGAGGAGAGACAAGATCTACAAAATAAATTTTCGAAGTGTCTGGTATTGCTTGCATTAATTTATCAACAATCTTTTTAGTATCCTCATTATTGTCTAATGCCACAACAATAGAGGTAACATTATTGGATATTACAAACTCATCAAAAGGTAAATATCGTACAGACGTTTCGTTAAGGTTTTCCTTTTTAATATCCACAGGAGTACGATTCAAAATATACATAGGCAAAGATAGTTCGCGATTTAATATTTTGGCAATAAGTTTTCCAGATTTTCCATAACCAACCAAAAGAATGCTCTTCTTTTTCTTGGTATTTTGTGCAATAAGCTCACACGCAATTCTTTCAAGTGATGTATTCCCATTAAAAAGATCTGTCCTTAATTTACACTCATCAACAATTTCAGTTAACCATTTTGCGATGGTCTTTAATATTTCAACATCATTATGAATTCCTGAAGACAGCCCCTCGTTTACTTGTGCTGCAACTTGTGAGTCACCAATAGTGACACTATGTAGTCCAACAGCGCACTCTGCTAAAAACTTAAGAGCATCAATATCATGAAACATTTTGATATCTCTTGTCATGTCTAAAATTCCCTTTTTGGAGTTTTTATCCCATGTAGTCAGCAATCTGCCGTGGACATAGTCGAGTGATAAGTCATCTACATATGAAGCAATCACCATAACCGCATTGCATTTTTTTACTATCGCAAGAGATTCAATTTCAATACCTAAATCTTTCTTAAATTTTTCCAAAGCATCCAAGCCGCCATCAAGGTTTGCTGAATTCAAATTAGACAAAGCCTTATCGTCAAGTCTTTGATAGTTGAGTGTCGCACAGATTATTTTAGTATGTAATTGCATATTTTTATTTATTATCTCTATATATATTCTCTACTGTTGCTTGATGCAATGGCGTTACTGTGATCTCATTTATTTGTACATGCTCTGGTGATTCTATAGAAAACTTTATGATTGTAGCTATATCCTCAGCTGAAAGAGGTTTAATGCCAAAATATGCTTCTTTTGCCTTCTCTTTGTCCCCGCCAAAACGCGTAATGCTAAAATTTGTTTCAACCAATCCTGGTTGAATATTTGTTATTCTAATTTTATGCTCAATTACATCCTTGCGGAGACCATCTGAAATAGATTTTACCGCTGCTTTAGTCGCAGCGTAAACTATACCTTTCGCATAAGTATTAATACCCGCAATTGACCCCATATTAATTATATGTCCACGATTTTCTCTCTTCATATATTTTAGAGCAAATTTAGTAACATAGAGCAACCCTTTAATATTTGTGTTAACCATTGTATCAAAATCAGAAATAAGACTGTCTTCAAAATTAGCTAAACCAAGAGCGAGACCTGCGGAGTTTATTAGAACATCTGGATATATTTTTTGTTTATCAAGTGTATTAAACATCTTTTTGACTTGCTCGCTATTTGTAACATCGACTCCAAACACCATCATTTCCTTATCGGAAGCTTTAAGATCTTTTTTCACAACGTGCAGCTTATCCAAATTCCTAGAACAAAGTACTAGCCTATTATCTTTTTGTAGTTTGCGAGCACATGCTAAACCTATTCCGCTACTCGCACCTGTTATAAGTATTGTTTTCATATCTAGCTTTTTGTTATCTTAATTCCTAACTCTTTCTTTTGCTTGTCTGAAATTGCGGCAGGTGCTCCAAGTGTCAAATCTTTTCCATCACCAGTTTTTGCAAAAGGTATTACTTCTCGAATGCTTAATTCATTTTCAAGAATCATCATAAGACGATCAAAACCCCATGCAATACCTCCATGTGGTGGCGCACCATATGAAAGCGCAGTCAACATGTGGCCGAAGCTGTTTTCAATTTGGTCTGATGTATAATCCATAATTTCAAAGGTTTTTCTTAAAGTGCCTGGTTTATGATTTCTTATACTACCGCCGCCAATTTCAAAACCATTAAGCACAATGTCATATTGTGTTGTTAGAATATCACCTATATTTTCACTATTCATGAACATTTCTAAATGTTCATCCTTTGGTTTTGAAAAGGGGTTATGTGTGAATGTCCATTCTCCTGCTCCATCTACATTTTCATCATCCGTTTTTTCAAACATAGGAAAATCTACCACCCACACAAATGCGAGAAGATTAGGATCATCTTTATCTTCACGTATATCCGGTCTATCATTGCCGTATTTTTTCATTGCTTCTGCATAAGTTATTCTTGGAAATGGTATCTGTTGAATTTGTTTTTCTGGATATTGTTTCTTAACAATTTCAATTAACAACTGTTCATTAATTTGCATAATATCCTCCTCGTCAACAAAAGAGAGCTCCATGTCAAGCTGAGTAAACTCAGCTTGTCTGTCACCACGAGCATCTTCATCGCGCATGCATCGTGCGAATTGAAAATATTTTTCAAAACCAGCAGTCATTAAGAGTTGCTTGTATTGTTGTGGTGATTGAGGAAGTGCATAAAAATCTCCCTGCCATATTCTATGAGGCACAACAAACGAACGAGAGCCTTCTGGAGTTGGTGCTGAAAGTATAGGTGTTTCAATTTCAATAAAATTATGTTCGCTTAAATAATTACGCACAAAATTCTGCACCTCAAATCTATTTTTAATATTTTTCTGCATACGAGGTGTTCGTAAATCAAGGAAACGATATTTAAGTCGTGTACTTTCATTCACTTCTCTGGTGTCGCCATCAATTGGAAGTGGCAAAACTTCAGCAAAATTAAGCACATTGATTTTTAAAATCTCAAGCTCAATATCGCCATTTTGTGTGTCTGGTTTTTTATTTCTTTCAGGGCGTTCATTTACTTTTCCAGTTACCTCAACTACGCACTCTTCTCGAACATTCTTCCCCACAGTCATAGCTTCACTTTTTGGTAAAATAACCCCCTGTACTACTCCTGTTGTATCTCGAAAATCAAGAAAGATCATTTTTCCTTGGTCACGTCTAACATTAACCCATCCTTTAATTACAACTTGATCACCTATTCTAGATGTGAGCTTATTTATATATATTCTATTTATTTTCATAAAGATTATTTTAAAAGTTTATCAATACTAACTCCGAGTGCACCAGCAACCTTTTCCATTGTGCTAATCGTAAGATTTTGTTTTCCATTCTCAACATTGCTGATGTATGACCTATCTAAATCCAATGCTCGACAAATGTCGCCCTGCGACATACCTTTCTCTTCACGGATTTTTTTCATATTGTCTCCAAATTTTTTAGCAGTATTTTGACTCATGTTTTTATTTAAAGTTATCAACATTGGTATTTTAACATATCGTTATGTTATTATCCAATAGTAAGTTATAATATAAGTGTGGGAAATGACTGTAGCGAACCCACAAAAATCAAAATTTGCCTTTGCGTTTTTATCCTTTTTTTCGCCCCCCCTATTTTTTTGAAAAAGGAAAAGGCAAATTTTGTTTTTTGTGGCTCGCCGTAGCGGAGCGAAGGCGAGAGTGGTGCGGTGTTGTTAGGAGAGTTACCACAGAGCGTTCCTAGCGCAAGGTTGCGTTTAGAGCCACCACGCGGGTTGTGCGTGACGAATCCGCCACCGCAGTGGCGGACAGTGGACAGCGCAAGCTTTGCTTGCTCCGCTTCCTTAATCACAATCGCTCCGCGATTGTTGTTCAAAAAAGGTTCGAGCAAAGGTTACAATCTCTCCGCATTTTGAAACTTCCGCTCGGCAAAGCTGACTGGAACGGCGCGCCGAAGGCGCGCAAGAAGCAGAAAAAGGCAGAAAATGGCGTCGCGTAGCGACGAAAGCCGAGGGCGACGAAACGGAAAAGTGGGCGGTTTTGTCTCTTGTTTCGTATCTAAAATATAATTTTTATCAATTTTAATTTTAAGGAAAAAAATTATGAACAAACCAAAATATTTTCTTTACGCTCGTAAAAGTACAGAGGATGACGATAGACAAGTAATGAGTATAGAAGCTCAGCTTTTTGAGTTAAAAGAATATGCGCGTAAAGAAAATCTTGAAATTCTTGAGGAATTTCAAGAGTCGAAAAGCGCAAAGACACCCGGCAGACCTGTTTTTGATAAAATGATGAGTAAAATTGAGAAAATGGGAAATGTTGGCATTCTCTCGTGGCATCCAGACAGATTAGCAAGAAATAGTATTGACGGTGGCAGAATAATCTACGCAGTAGATCAAAAGAATATAGTGTCTTTGCGTTTTTCGACATTTTGGTTTGAACCAACTCCGCAAGGGCTCTTTATGTTGCAAGTGGCTTTCGGGCAGTCTAAATATTACAGTGATAATTTGAGCGAGAATATAAAAAGAGGCGTCCGCCAAAAACTTCGCCGAGGCGAGTGGTTGAATCTTGCACCCTTTGGCTATGTGAATAATCAGAATATCAGAAATATTGAGCCACATCCTACAAATGCAAAAATCTTAAAGCGTGCATTTCAAGAGTACGCCAAAGGAACGCAAACATATAAATCACTCGGCGAATTTTTGGCAGACTTGGGTGTGGTGTCTCGGAACAATACGCCACTTGCCAAAGTTTCCATCAAACGGATTTTAACAAGCAGAGCATATCTTGGTTTTGTTAAACATGGTGATGAATGGTTTGAAGGAAACTTTGAGCCAATTATTTCTCCCTCATTGTTTGAAGCCGTTCAGCGAGTATTGAAAGATAAGGAAAAGCCAAATGGAAAAAATCGGAACAAACATAATTTTCCATTTACTGGGCTTTTCCGTTGTGGTGAATGTGCGAGCATGATAACAGCACAGTTTGCAAAAGGTAATGGTGGTATTTACAGATATTATCGTTGCAGTAAAAAGAAAGGTGTATGCTCGCGAAGTTATGTGCAAGAAAAAGACTTCGCTGAACAATTACAAACACGGCTTCAAACAATTTCGCTTTGCAGTCGCTACACTGATTGGATGTTGGAGAAAGTAAAAGAATGGGAGCAAGAAGAAACATCAGCGTCGCAAAGCGAAATTCAAAATCTTTCCGATCGAATCAAAGCAAGCGAGGCACGCATGGAAAAGTTAGTTTCCACTTATTTAGATGGCGACATTGAAAAGGAAATATATCTCAAGCAAAAAGACAAAGCCATGCAGGCCACACTCTCTTTGAAAGCGGAAATGAAAGATTTTGAAAAAGGGAGAAAGAATTGGGTCGAACCATTGCGGAGTTGGATTTTAGATACGAAACAAGCCGATTTTTTGTCCTCATCCGACAATTTCAACGAAATTGCCTCCTTCGTCAAAAAAGTCGGAACGAACCATGCGGTTCGTGACAAAACCGCCCACTTTTCCGTTCCGTCGCCCAGCCATTTCGTCGCTACGCGACGGCGTTTTCTGCCTTTTTCTGCTTCTTGCGCGCCTTCGGCGCGCCGTTCCAGTCAGCTTTGCCGAGCGGAAGTTTCAAAATGCGGAGAGAGAGGGATTCGAACCCTCGAGGCCTGTGAAGACCTAACGCCTTAGCAGGGCGCTGCTTTCAGCCACTCAGCCATCTCTCCGGTAGTTTAAGAAGTTTAATTGTCCAAAAGAACATTTATTTCGTTGCGGTAGTTACTTCGGTTATTTCAGGCGAAAAAATCTTTTAGGGGTGAGTATTTTTATTCTTTTTCTTTTCCTAAAAGACATGATCTATAATGTCTTTAGTCGTATTATCTTTTTTGGAGCGACGGTTCCTGAAAGATTTTTTGAGAATGGAATAATCGAAGTGTGATGCGGAAAATATCTTCTCAACTTAAACAAATGTATCATCAAATGTCAGTTTTGTCGAGCCAGAACTATTGCAGAAATTGACTTTGGGTGAAGTTTTTGCAATTGTTTAGCACACTCTGAAAGAGTTGCTCCGGTTGTGCAAATATCATCAACGAGCAAGACATTCTTTTTCTTGAGAACAAAGCTATTTGCCTCATCATTGATTTGGAATGCGCCAGAGACGTTCTGAAAACGTGCAGTATAGTCTTTTACTTTCATTTGAGATCCAGCGTATCGTGATCTCACAACGAGTTCATTCTGGATGGGGATTGTCATGTGAGGCAGGAGATTTTCTGATAGATGTTGTGCCAACAAAAAAGCTTGATTGAACCCTCTCCATCTGAGGCGCCTTTTGTGCAATGGGATTGGGATGATCACGTCTGGAGCTGGTCCTCCATGACGTGACAGTGCTTTTTCAAGAATTTGTCCCAATGAAAAAACAAGCTCATGAGCAAATTTGTATTTGTACAGGTGAATAGCTTTTGAAAGAAGAGGATCTTTATAGTCGGAGGCAACGAAGAGTCCTTTAAGTGGGAAACTCGAGCTATTTTTGCATGTTTTGCAAACCTCACCATTCAATGTTATTGCACGTTCACAAACAGGACAATTTTGCAAAGATTTCAAAGGAATCTTTTTGAGGCAATCATTGCAGATGAACTTCTTTTCCAAACCGCAACCAATACATTTAATGGGGAACAGAAGGTCAAGAAAGGAGTTCTCGATTTGGCATAAGAAAGTTTTTTTCACATCACAAAACCCTCCAGGTTATTATATTTTACTTAACTTGTGCTAGCAGTTTGTTTTTTTCGAGTGTGATCTGAATTGAAGAAATGTTCTTCCGATTCAATATCTTTTCTGCGATTATAGGTTCGATCTTTTCTTGGAGTATTCTTCTTACTAGTCGAGCTCCTTGGGCCCAATCAACAGATTGATTGGTTAGATGAGACAACACTTCTGGTTGAACAGAAAGACTTATTTTGCGATCTCTCAGTCTCTCTGTGAGTGTTTCAAGCTCTTTGCCCACGATCTTCTTAATGTGATTTTTTTGCAAGGGATTGAAAATCATCGTGTTGTCGAGTCTGTTCAATAACTCGGGAGCCAAAAGCTCATTCAGCTGGTTTTGGATTGTCTTTTTTGCCTCCTTCAATTCGTTTTTTGCTTTTTCTGAATTGTGCTCGAAGCCAATTTTTGATGCTTGATCGAGTTCGTGGGTTCCAATATTTGAAGTGAGAATGACTATGGTGTTTCTGAAATTTACCAAGCGACCCTTTGCATCAACTATCTCTCCTTCTTCAAGGATTTGCAAGAGAATGTTGAGCACAGAGCTTTGTGCTTTCTCTATTTCATCGAACAGAACAACGCTGTGAGGGTTTCTGCGAATTCTGTCTGACAACTCTCCTCCTTCCTCATATCCTACATATCCCGCCGGAGCACCAAGCAATCTGGAGATGTTGTGTCTCTCAGAAAATTCACTCATGTTGATTTGAATCAGCGACTTGCTTTTTTTTGGAGAGATTGCTTCGCTAAGAAGTTTAGCAGCATATGTTTTGCCAACTCCAGTCGGACCAATGAAAAGGAAGGAGCCGAGTGGTCGGTGAGGATTAGTTATTCCACTCACTTGTCTTAAAACTGTTTGATGAACGTTGTGATTGACATGTGATTGTCCAATCAGGTTGTTGCTCAGAGTTTTTTTGACATTGTTTGCCAGAGAGCGTTCTTTTTGTGAGAGAAGTTGTTGGGGAATGTTTGTGATGAAGGAAAGTGTTTGACGAATGTCCTCCTCAGTTATTGTGATGGGATTTTTCATCTTCATTCTCTTGTGCTTCTTTTTCAACTCTTGGAGTTGTGCGAGAACAGTCTTTTCTTCTTGTCTGATTCTGATTGCTCGTTCATATTGGTCTGACATGACCAGCTGTTCTTTTTCGTCCACAATTCGATTGTGTTTTTGCTCCACTTTTTTCATTTTTGCAAATAAAGTTCCATTTGAAGACTGCGAGCGCAATCTTGCTGCAGTCTCATCAATCAGGTCAATCGCACTGTCTGGCAGATATCTGTCTGTGATGTAGTGTTTTGCGAGAGTGACAGCGGAGGATGTTGCGTCCTTTTCAATTTTAACGTTGTGATATTTTTCATAAAATGATTTTATTCCTTCCAAAATTTCAACTGCTTGCTGAGGCTCCGGCTCTTCGACGAAAATTGGTTGGAATCTTCTTTCCAGAGCAGAATCTTTCTCAATGTGCTTTTGATATTCATCTATTGTGGTTGCTCCAATGACTTGAATTTCACCACGTGACAGAGCTGGCTTGAGCAGGCTTGCTGCGTCCATACCCCCGACGGCATTGCCCGCACCGATAAGATTGTGAATCTCATCGATGAAAAGAATCACGTTTGTGTTTTGTTTCAATTCGTTTACCAATTCTTTGAGGCGAGCTTCAAATTCACCACGAAATGTGGAACCGGCTATTAAAAGACCCAAATCAAGACTCAGAATTCTTTTTTCACTGAGGAAATATGGAGCGGTGCCAAGATTGATTCTTTGCGCCAATCCCTCCACGATTGCAGTTTTTCCAACTCCAGGTTCACCAATCAACACGGGATTGTTTTTCATTTTTCTGCCCAAGATATGTGAGATTCTTTCAAGTTCGTGCTGTCTTCCGATCAGAGAGTGATCAATTTTGGAAAGTTTGGTCAAATCAGCGCAATATGATTCCAACAAAGACTCTTTCTGGTTTCTGTGAGCGCTTTCTGCTGAAAAAAAATTGTCAATCAATGAGTGTGCTTCACCAAAAAAGTCAGGAGATCCCGAATCTTTTCTGCTGATCTTGTTTTTTGGTTCTTTTTTTATCATGAACATGCTAGACATTGTTGGAATTGTCATGAATCCATAGACAAAGTGTTCAGTTCCGATATATGGACTTCTGGAAGAATATGCTATTCGTGAAGCAATTGAAAGTATTTTCAAGACTGAAACCATATTTTGTTTTATCCCAGGAGTGTTTTTTTTGGTGAAAATGTCTTTTTGTTTAATGTTGAAAGATTCCAGAAGTGTTTTGCCGAGGCTTCCTTTGAGAGTTGAAATAATTTGGAGCAAAACAAGGGAGTTGATCTTTTTCAAGTCATTGGTGTTTTCGAGTTTCTTGGCCTTGGCAATAGCCTGGTGAACGTTGGTAGTCAGTCGCTTGTGCATTTTTCTATTGATGATATAATTGTTATAGAAAAGTGTTTATACGTGTCATCATCTTGTGAAAGACGAGTCTTTGTTTGGACGACACGGAAAAAAAGTAAAAATTACAATACGAATCACATCGAGAAGCAAGATGCTTTCGTGTCAAGCATATCACAGCTATATCATTTTTTGAAGTGGTGGCGATTGCTTCTTGTTGTGTAGATACTTTATACAAAGTTGTCTGTTTTTAGTCAAGAACAACAAGTAAAGTCCTAAGAAATAAAAACAGAATCAAACTATGAGTGACAAAGACGATGGCTTGATGGAGAGCATCAAGCACTTTACTGGGTTCGGAGATTTGCTTTTTCATAAGTCATCTGCGATCGGTGTTGATGTGGGAAGCAGGAGTGTGAAAGTGGTGATTCTCGAACAGAAAAAAGGTAAACTTATTCTGAAGAACTATACTATAGCGAAAACGAAAGAAGATCTCATAAAAGCAGGAACGTCAGGGGTTATTACTTCAATGGCGGGAAACATGATTAAAAAGGTTGCGCAACAAGCAGAAATAAGAGAGGAGAAAGTGAATGTTTCAGTTCCTAGTTTTTCCTCATTAATTACTACAATTGAAATTCCAAAAATGCCTCAAGATGAAATTGAACAGGTTGTTCAGATTGAGGCTCCGAAATACATTCCAGTGCAATTGAGTGACGTGGTTTATGGTTGGCAAATTGTTGATGATGGAAGTCTTCCAGGTGATGACAAGAAAAAAAGAGAGACGTCTGCAAATCCACGTGGCATCAAGGTTATGGTTGTAGCGATAATGAGGGAGATTAGTGGTCAATATGAAAAGGTTTTTCAAGAAAGTGGTCATGCGATTGATTCTCTTGAGATAGATTCTTTTTCGTTGACGAGATCTCTTGCAAGAGATGATGAGGAGTGTAAGGTTATTTTGGATATAGGACACAAAGTCACAAACATATTGATAACATCAAAAGGAAACATTTTGGTCAATCGAACGATTGATGTTGCTGGAGAGAGAATCACAAAAGCGATTGCTCGAGGAATGAACATAGATGAGGACAGAGCAGAACAATACAAGCTCGAGAATGGTGTGAGTATGGGTGCTGGTCAAGACGGTGGTGTGATAGCTCAAATGCTTGATGTGTTGGTCAATGAAGTGACGCAGACCATTGAAGTTTTTAGGAAGGATTATTCGCATCTGGAGCCAAAAAGTATAATTCTGAGTGGAGGAGGAGCATACATGAAAGGACTTGAGGAATATATAGAAAAGGAGGCAAAAATTAAAACTAAAGTGGGGAATCCTCTGACAGGGATTGTTTTTCCGGAAAAATACAAAAATTCTGTTCTTTCGAATGCACCACTGTTGTCTGTTGCGATTGGTTTGGCCAAGTTGCCGTTTGATGATAAAAATAAGTTGCAATAATTTTTTACATAATTTATAAATCTTACTTGACAAATATGAAAAAAATAAATCTCAAGTCGAGCGAACTTACGGTGAAAAGGGAAAAGAAGAGGTCCAGTAACACTTCTTTGTCTGTTGGCATAATTTTGTTGCTTGTGGCTGTTGGTTCATATGGCGTTTTGATGCTGATGAATCAGAAAACAGTGGATGAGATTGCCACAGTGAACAGTGAAATTGAGAAAATTAAAAAAGAACTGGATGGTGATGAGTTTCATGAGCTCTATGACTTCCAGTCTCGGCTCTATGAAATTGAGGACTTGATTAAGGGCAAAAGAAGTCAAAGTATGAATCTCGAAAAGATTGCTGCATTCACTCTCTCCGGTACAAGTTTTGTGAAGCTTGAACAGGCTGTTGAAGGACAGCAATCAGAAATCGTGGCTACAATAAGCGTTGTTGATCACTATGCTCTGTCTCAGCAATTGGAAGCATATAGCTTGATGGATGGTGCAAAGGAAGTTTCTCTGGTGAAGAGCGAACAAGCAGACGAGGGTATTCAGGCAGATTTGAAATTCCTTATAAATAAAAGCTAATGGTTTCCAATTATTAAACAAAACAAAAATGAAACTTAAAATCATATTTTTCCCACTGACACTCATAGTTGCTTTCTCAATGTTTATTTTGATGATTAAACCTGAGTGGGAAAGTCTTGGTGCAAATAAGGCGAAATTTGACACGCTTTCTGCAAAGCGAGACGAATTTCAAAGTGGCAAGAGAAATTTGCAAAAAGCTTTTGATGAATACGAGGATCTCAATGAAAGCGACAAGCAATTGATTGTTAATGCTGTGCCTCCATACAAGAACAATGACGACTTTATCGCTGAAATTTATAAGAACATGCAGGGCAGTGGTGTATTCTTAGTTGGGACGAATTTGAAAGAAAAGAAAAAGAATGGGAGTACAGATTGCGAAAGGGAAATAGCAAGGGCCGAAAGGAAGGCAAAAAAAGATGGAGAGAATGTTGAGGACATAAAATCGTCACTTCCATATTGTCCGCCTGAAAGCGTCACAACAGAGGCTAAGATTGAAATATTAGGTGGTTATGTGAATAATGTAAAAAGTTTTATTGCTCTTGTGGATAGCCAGAATCGTCTCATTATTCCAGGGAAGACTACGATTGAGAAAGTCAGCAACGTTAGTGATGTTGAAGTGCAAGATACATCAAATCTGGTGAAAGGAACTTTGCAATTCAATTTCTATAATAGAGAAATGGACAATGGGGTTGTGCTTTCGAATCTAGCTGAAAGCAATGACAAGGTCTTGGATAGTTTGTTGGGTGGGGCAATTAACAGTCAGGCAATAGATTCATTCAAGGATGCAATTACCTCTGAAGCATTCAGGCCAGTAACAGTTTCTGAGTGGGGAAAGGAAGATATCTTTGCAAAATAAATAATTGAAAGATCCAATCAAGCAACACGATTGTGCTGTCGTTTGATTGGTCAAAAAAATGACAGACAGCGAAGTTCAAGAGGAAACAGTCAATTGGCAAGAAGTTGAAATAGATAATGACGTTTCTTCTCTTCTTCCAATACAATCACTTGAAAAGTATCGTTTTGCACCTTTTGAGGTGGGCGAAGAGTATATCAAAGTTGCAATAGTTGATGAAACTGATGTCAATGCACAAAATGCATTGAGGTTCTTTGCGCACAAAAACAAAAAAAAGATTCAAACATTTCAAATCGGTGAGGCTGATTTCGAAGTCTTGATAGACAAGATGAGGAACCCTTCCGTTGAGATAGAAAAAGTTTTGGATGATTTTGAGAAAACATACGAGGATGAACAGGCAAATTTGACAATAACGAGGAAGAAAAAGCAAGCCACACAAACAATTCTCAAAGATGCTCCTGTTGCAAAAATGGTTGAGGTGATAATTAAAAATGCGATTGATGGAAAGGCGAGCGATATTCACATTGAGCCCATGGACAAAAATGTCAGAGTTAGATACCGAGTAGACGGAATTTTGTATAACAGTATCACACTTCCAAAGAAAATTGGTCCAGCGATAGTTTCTCGAGTGAAAATTCTTTCCAATTTGAAAATTGACGAGAAAAGAAAGCCACAAGACGGACGTTTTCGAATCAAAGACCTCGGACATTCAATTGATTTTCGTGTTTCCTCTCTTCCAACTTCGTATGGCGAAAAGGTGGTGATGCGTATTCTTGACACAAGAGCAGGGCTTATTGATCTGGAACAACTTGGTGTGGAAGGGCGAGACTTGCGTATCTTGAAGGAAACAGTCAAAGAACCACACGGGATTATTTTGGTGACAGGACCAACTGGTAGTGGAAAATCAACTTCTTTGTATTCAGTGTTGCGAATTCTCAACAAGGAGGGTGTGAATATTGTTACACTTGAAGATCCTGTTGAGTATGTTCTTGAAGGGGTGAATCAGAGTCAGGTGAAGCCCGAAATCGAATATACTTTTTCCTCGGGTTTGCGTAGCATTCTTCGTCAGGATCCCGACATAATCATGGTTGGGGAGATTCGTGATGAAGAGACGGCAGAGCTTGCAATTCACGCAGCCCTCACTGGGCACCTTGTTTTGTCTACACTTCACACAAACTCGGCCGTTGGTGCTGTGGCGAGATTGACTGATATGGGAATTCAGCCATTTCTTCTTTCTTCCTCATTGAAATTGTTGATAGGCCAGCGTCTGGTGAGGAAGATATGTCCTGATTGTAAAGAAGAGGTTCGGGATATCCCGAAGCAAGCACTGGCTATGATAAGAAGAGAATTACATGGAATGCATCCAAAAGTTTTTGAACGAATCGGAATTAAAAGTCTTGATGAGCTTGATAAAATTCGCGCTTTTAAAGGAAAGGGCTGTAGCAGATGCAAGGGTAGCGGGATGAAGGGGAGAATTGCTATTTTTGAGATGATAGAAGTGAACGAGAAAATTTCCAAGATGATTGGAGACAACACAAGAGAAGAAGAGATTGAGAAAGAGGCGAAAGAAGATGGCTACACAACAATGAAACAAGATGGTATAATTAAGATATTGGAGGGCTTAACCACGATTGAAGAAGTTCAGCGCGTGACAGAAGATGACAGTGTTGATGAAGTAATCGGAGCCAAGGGCGAGTAGGTTGTTTTGTTGACACATAACTCCATAAGTCAAAGGAATATGAAAGAAAATGGGAAAAAGATTGTCATTGCGGAGGATGACAGATTTATTTCTGAAATGTATGCCACCAAACTCTCTGCCGAAGGCTTTGAAGTTGAGGTCGTTAATAATGGCAAAGAGGCTGTTGAAATTGTTGAAAAAATCAAACCAGACGTTGTTCTTTTGGATATCATGATGCCAAAACTCGATGGAATCGAGGTCTTGAAAAGAATTCGTGGCAACAAGGATTTGAAAGATGTCTCTGTTATCGTGCTGACGAATGCCAACGAAAAAGATCACGTTTTTAAGTCTATGGGAGTATCTGGATATCTAATCAAATCCAGCTTTACTCCCGATGAGGTAGTTGAAAAAATAAAGGAAAAAATCTGAACAATTAAAATAAAAAATAAAAATGAAGGAAAGCCAACTTTTTCAGAAACTAAAAAAATATCTTACTTATACAATTCAACACAATGGTTCGGACTTGCACTTATCAGTGGGGGATTATCCATTGGTTCGTGTTGATAGCGATTTGTATCGATTGGACAAGGAAGGTATTGTTGCTCATGAGGACATGGAAGCTCTCTCAGAGTCACTCCTAAATGAGCAGCAGATGAAGAAGTTGCACAAAGAAAAGAGTGTTGATTTTTCGATTGAAATTGAATCAGCGGATCGTTTTCGTGCAAACATGTTCTATCAAAAAGGAAATTTGAGCCTTGCTCTTCGTTTTATTCCAAGTGAAATTAGAAAATTAAAGGATCTTGGAGTTCCAGATCTGATATATGATTTTGCCAAGAAATCTCAAGGTCTTTTGCTCATGACTGGACCGACTGGACATGGGAAGAGTACAACATTGGCTGCCTTGGTTGAATATATCAATGAGAGAAGGAGAGGGCACATAATCACCATTGAAGACCCAATCGAATATGTTCACAAATCAAACCAATGCTTGGTCGAACAAAGAGAAATATATAAAGACGCAAATGATTTTGGTACTGCTCTCAAGTCATGTTTTCGTGAAGATGTTGACGTGATCTTAGTTGGTGAGATGCGTGACTTGGAGACAATTTCAACTGCGATAACAGCTGCAGAGACTGGGCACTTGATCTTGGCAACACTTCACACAAATGATTCAGTGCAGACAATAGACAGAATAATTGATGTTTTTCCTGCTTATCAGCAGAATCAAATAAGATTTCAGCTTGCTAATGTTTTGTTGGGTGTTGTGTCGCAAAGACTTTTGAAGAAGGTTGGAGGTGGAAGGATACCTGCGATTGAAATTCTCATCAAAAATGCAGCAATTGAAAACTTGATTCGTCAAAACCAAACTCATCAAATAGGTGTGACCATTGAGACATCTCTTGAGGATGGAATGATTGGGATCAACAGGTCTCTTGCCACTCTTGTGAAAGAGGGCAAAGTTACTCTTGAGGAGGCCGAAGGATATGCGACTGACGTGAATTCTTTCAGAATGCTTTTGGAAGCTCTCTAGTTTAAAGTTAGTGATTTGGAATATTATTTCAATTTCATCGATAAAAATGCTCAATTATAAAGAACAAAACTCATGAAATATAAATATAAGGCTCGTTCCAAAGATGGACAATCACAACAGGGTATCGTTGAAGCAGGCTCAACTCGCACAGCGAAGGAGGTTCTCATGAAAAATGGACTGACTTTGGTAAGCTTGTCTGAGGCGAAAGAAATTCCATTACTCTCGTCGATCATGAAGACTTGGGAAAGTGTTCGACCTCGTGAGTTTGTTATATTTTCAAGGCAGCTTTCCGTGCTCATTGATTCAAAGGTACCTCTTTTATCTGCCCTTAATTCACTCGCTAACCAAGTGGACAATAGATTTTTTGCACTCAAGATCAATTCAATTATTGTTGACATTGATGGTGGATCGTCATTTTCTGATGCACTTGAGAAACATCCAGACACGTTTTCAAAGTTCTATGTGAATATGGTTCGAGCCGGTGAAGCTTCGGGAACTTTACAGAAGGCATTGAATGATTTGGCAGATAATGTTGAAAAGAACTATGAATTGACATCCAAGCTTCGGGGAGCTCTGTATTATCCAGGTTTCATTTTGGGTGCGATGTTTGCAGTTGGGTTTCTCATGATGTCATTTGTGATGCCAAAACTTCTGACAATTCTTGAGGAAACAAATGTAACTTTGCCGTTGCAGACAAGAATTTTGATCTGGACAAGTCATTTTTTTGCCACTTATTGGTGGGCAATAGGTGCGGCGGTAATTGGTGGGATCATCGCTTTTATCTATTACATTAAGACAGATGAAGGAAAGAAAGAATATGATCAATGGATTCTGAAAATTCCTATTATCAAAACCATGTTGCACAATGTGTACATTGCTAGATTCTCTGAGAATTTGGCAACCTTAATTCAAAGTGGTTTGCCGATCACAACGGGTCTGATGATCACTTCTGATGTTGTTGGCAATGAGGTATACAAAGAAATTATTCGTGAATCGGCTAGCGAAATCAAGAAAGGTGGAGGAATTGCTGAAGTGTTAAATCGCTATGAAGAAATTCCACCAGTTGTCGTGCAGATGGTGCGTGTTGGTGAACACACAGGTCGAATTGACTATACACTTTCGAAAATAACAGATTTTTATACACGCGAGACGGATCGAATGGTGAAGAACTTCTCTTCTCTTATTGAACCGATCTTGATGGTCATTTTGGCAATCGGTGTGGGAATCCTTGTTTCTGCTGTCTTGCTTCCGATCTATCAAGTTGCAACATCGATCAAATAGAAGAAGTATTTTTGTGTTGATAACCAATATGGTCGTTGGCGGTTTTTTCAGAAATGTGATAGTATTATAATTGAATTGTGAGAGGTAAAAAAATTCAAAAATCAAATCAAATCAATAAAAAAATATACTAGAAAGCGAGGTGTAACAATGAAAAAAATAAATAAAAAAGGTTTTACATTGATCGAGCTGTTGCTTGTGATTGCAATCATCGGAATTTTGGCAGCAGTGTTGTTCGTCTCGCTTGGTTCTCAGCGTGACAGGGCAAGGGAAACTGCCTTCAAAGAGAGCATGCGAAGCATTGTTCCAGCAGCAACAATTTGTCGTGATCGAGGTCAGACAGTTGTGTCTGGTACTGCTAACAGTACAGATGATGTTTGTGGTGATTCATCTGCTCAATATCCTGGAATTCCTGTTTGTAACGGTACAACAGGATCGTTTGTTGATATTACAGTTGCTGACGGAACCACTGATCAGTGGACAGCTGTTGCTACTTGTACAACATCAGCAGGTGATGACTGTGATGCTACATGCGATTCAGGAGGATGCTCCTTCGTTGGCGCCGGATGTAACTAGTTTTTCTTAAAGCAAGCCGAGCTTTTCAAAATGCCAGCTGGCAGAAGATTTGTTTGTATTTGTCGGCTTGCTGATAAGAAAAATTTATAAAAATAATATATTTTATAGTTTGTAATTCATAAAAATGAAAAAAAGGGATTATAAAATTTTGAGAATTTTGAGAGCAAAGAAAGGATTTACACTTTTAGAGTTGTTGCTTGTAATTGCGATCATCGGAATCTTAGCAGCAGTGGTGATGGCAGGTTTTGGCAACCAAAGACAAAGAACAAGAGGTTATGCCGCTCTTGAATCAGTGCGAAGCGTGATGCCCTATGTTGCTGAATGCTATTTGAAAGAAGGAGCAGCCAACGTGCAAGCACCAGCAAATGGGGGTAATGTTTGCAATCCAGATAATAACATTGATTATCCAGATTTGAGTGCATCAAACTCAACATCTGGTTGTAATTATATGGGTGGAAATGATCCCATCAGAGTGCAGTGTGATGTTGGAATAATAACTTGCACTTATAGCGGTGCCAACGGCGTTTCTTGCTCGACTCCGTTTTAGAAAAAACAAAAAATACATGAAAAACAAAAAACTTTTTACACTTTCAAGCCAACTGTCTTCGAAAGAAGGATTTACTTTGATGGAACTGCTTTTGACGATGGCAATTATTGCCATTTTAGCAGGTGCAATTTTAATTTCACTGTCTTCACAAAGACAAAAGGCAAATCAGGCCAAGCTTTTATCGGAATTCTCAGGCGTGCTCCAGCCGATGCTCATGTGTCGATCCGATGGTGAATCTATTAATGCTCCAAATGGAAGTGCTGGTGGAGGTAACATCTGTCAAGGGGAACCCAATTATGGGACCTGGCCATCAGTGTCTGCAGCGGGTTTTGACGATTTTGTTTCTCCAAATGACGCTGGAATAAATGATGGCACATGGTATTTCTATGCAAAAGAAACTGGAGAAAGTGTTTATGTCTGTTGCAACAGCAGAAGTGGAAGATGTAAACAGATAGGAACAACCTGTGATGATTCAACCGATTTGACAAACTAGCATTGCTAATTATGACTTTTTTGTATCTATTTTTTCTGTTTGGTTGTGGTCTAATTCTTGGAAGTTTTGCTAATGTTCTCATTGATAGGAGACAACGAGGTGAAAAAATAGATGGTCGTTCTTGTTGCGATTTTTGTGGATATCAACTAGCGTGGTATGATAATATTCCTGTTCTGAGTTTTCTTTTTCTTGGGGGGAAATGTCGAAAATGTGGAAGAAAACTTTCCTGGCAGTATCCGATTGTCGAGTTTGGCACGGGACTGCTTTTTTTGTTCGTGGGATTGAAATTTGGTGGTGATTTCTTTGCTTTGGATCTTTGGTTAATCGTTGAAATCTTATATTTTTTACTTATAGCTTTTTTGTTACTGGTGATCTTTGTTTGGGATTTGAAATATATGCTTATTCCAGATGAACTTGTTGTGCTTGGAATAGGTTCTTCACTGATCTATCTTTTTTTCAAACAGTTCACATCATCATGTTCGTGGTTGGACCCAAACTGTTTTTTTCTTGAAGCTTTGTTTGGAGGGCTGGTTGTGTTTGGTTTTTTTCTTTTACTTTTTGTTTTTTCCAAGGGCAAGTGGATTGGTGGTGGTGATGTTAAACTTGGTTTTTTGCTAGGAATTGTCGTTGGATGGAGAGAGTCATATATGTTTTTGCTTTTGGCATATGTTGTCGGAGCACTGGTTTCTCTGATTCTTGTCGCAAAAAACAAGAAAAACCTCCATTCAAAAATCCCATTTGGTCCCTTTTTGATTGTTGCGACTTGGATCGTTTTGTTTTTTGGTGAAAAATTGTTACAATGGTATTGGGGATTATTTACGTAGCCTGAAATTTTCAATTTGAAATGAATTTCAAGAAACAATATAAAAAAGACAAGAAAAACAGGAAAATAAATGGCTTCACTTTGATTGAAGTTATTTTGTCGATGGCGATGATCGCAATTCTTTCTGCGTCTGTTATTCAACTGGCAGGTTTTTCTGACACACACAAATCTTTGACGCTTGCCACGGATGAGTTCCGGGCATCAGTTCGCGAGGCACAAAGCTCAGCTCTGTCAATTCCGACACCACTCGACAGGCACGTGTGTGGTTTTGGAATTAAAATTCTTGACGCTGCTGTCGCGACGGATCCAGACGTTGAGTATGAAATTTTTTATACTTGGGTGACAGATATTGATTTTTCGGCTGATCCAGATACTTGCAAGGAGGATGTGAGTTATCTTGATGGGAGTGTTGCCAACTATGAAATAGTAAGAGAGGTGACTTTGTCCAATGGGTTGGAATTTGATTCTGCGCTCGCTGACACAACAATCTTTTTTGGTGTTCCATATGGAATTGTGTATGCGGATGATGGTTCAGTTCTCGTAGCGAATGTAACATATACAATAGACAGTTCTTCAGGTGGCGGCAGGGATGTTGTTGTCACTCCTGAGGGAAAAATTGACTGATAGTAAAAATCTAAAGATTCAGAGCTCAACTTGTCACACTAATTGTCACACTAAAATTTCGAAGGTCAAAAAATGAAAAATTAATGTTTAGGAATGAAAGACATTAAAAATTACAAATTACAAATTAAAAATTCCAACTCTGGTTTCACGCTGATCGAGATTATTTTGGTTTTGGCGATCACTGCAGTGGGTTTTACTGCGATATATGCTCTTTATGCAAGTAACATCAAGCATGAGGTAGAAAGTCGCTACGAGATCATTGCTTCCAACTTGGCTCAAGAGGGTGTTGAAATCATCAGGAACAGACGTGACGAAGAGATCATGTTGGGGCATGATATGAATGACCGTTGGTCTCCGCCGGTCAATTGTAGACCATATTGGAGAACTCCACAGAACTACGGGGAGTGTTCATCTGGAGGAACACGGCATGAAAATGTTCAGCTTCTTGCGGGAGGCACCTATCGTAATTGTTTCAACTCGACATGCAATCCAGGTGGTGGAGCAGCTTCAATGACTCCCTTTAGGAGGAGTTGTGATATAAATGCCCTTGCTGGACCGATGGGAACCGATGAAGCCTTTGTTGTGACCTGTACGGTTGATTGGGATAGTTTCGTTAACCCCAGCATTATAAGGTCTATTGAAGCGACAAGCGTGATGACAGATTGGAACGCAAATTAGCCTATAAACACAAAGTGATAAATTCAACATGAAAGTACAATTTAAAAAATTCAACTTAAAACTTGCAGAAAATGGTTTTTCTTTGATCGAAGTTTTAGTTTCGATGGCAATATTTGCTCTCATTATTGGTGGTGTTGTGCTTTTTTCTGTGAGGTCGATTGAGGCCAATACAAAATCTCGAGCAATGCAAAACTCGATTGACAATGCTCGTTTTACAATTGAATCAGTTAACAAAAAGATCAGAACCAGTCATGGCATAAATAACACGACAGAAACAACAGAAGAGCTCGTTTATATAATTGACAATGTTGACGCATTTAAGTATTGCTATAAATTTACTGCGGCTAACACTCTTGCGGTGGCAAGTATAAGTCCAACAAATGGGGCGTATTCTGCTACAACCGATTGTGGTGATTTTGCTGTTGGTGATTTCTCTGACATAGTTGGAGATGGAACAACGACAAATATATCAGGTAGCTTTTTTGTTAAGGAAACTGATGAAAGTGCTGATGAAAGAGGTTTTGTCAGAACGGCAATCACAATTGAATATAATGATGTAACTTTGTTGCCTGCCGAGAGAGATAAGATCACAATTCAATCTAGTGTTTCAGTTCGAGATTACTAAAATTGTTGATTCACAATAGATGTGCACCATAAGCGCTTATTGAAGTTTAATTATATGTTCCAAAAACTTAAAAAGATGAAAAAGATGTTAAAAAGCCAAGAGGGTTCTGCTCTGGTTTTGACGATCATTGTTCTTGTCAATGCTCTTTTGATTGTGACCACGATCACAGCAATTTCTGTTATTGAGCAAAAAGTTTCCAGCAAAACAAAAAATTCAACACCAGCATATCAAGCTGCGGATAGCGCTATGGAATGGGCACTTAAAAGACTTCAAGACACAACAATAGCTCAGTTGGATGAACTTTGTCCTGGTGCTGGGGGATTTAATACAACAACAAATCCGGGGAGATGTGATCCCGGTCTTGCATTTCCAGATCCAAACACGATTACGGAAATATATTTTGTTAACAATGATGGAGTTGTCATCACAAATCCAACGGAGTCTCCAAGTGCAGCTGTTTCAATGCGAACTGTGGGAAGGTTCGGTGATGGAGACGACAGAGTTAGCAGGGCTCTTGAAGTCCATCTTGGACAAAGCGGTCCAATTGCCTGGTGGCCTTTCATGGAAGCTGATATGACTCTTGGTGGAGGGACTGATTCTGCTCAAGGCGATGAGGTTGATGACATAACGACAAATGACAATAACGCGACTGCATTTGATGGGCAGTGGGTTGGTTTTGGAACAGGTACAGAAGGACTTGTGCCATGTTTTGCTCCAGAAGACACTTGTATGGAATTTGATGGAGAACCAGAGGATGGGATATTTGGTGGGGCTAATGATGACTATGTTCAGGTTGATGATTCAGTCCCTCTATATCAACTTGAAAATGGGACAGTGTCTATGTGGTTTAGGGCAAGTGATTTGAATCACAGCTATCAAGGGTTATGGTCGAAAGAAACAGCCGATGAGCATGGGAGCGATCTGTCTTTTTATGTTTTAGACGATAACAGTTTTTTTGGCACGATATATGGGCTCTCAACTCCATCAGGCAATGATCATCTGTTGGTCAGACATCAAAAAAACACTAACAATCCCGGTCCTAACCAGGGAGATTCCTATATGATTCTCAGTGATGATGAAATTGATGAGGACGATTGGTATTTTATGGCTTATACCTTTGGCGCGGCTGGCTCGAATCTATATTTGGCAAATGCGACAGATTTGGATCTAGCACCTGTAATACAATCAATTTTCGAATTCAAGGGTACTGGAGTTCCTGGACCAAATCCAGTTGACAATGGACTTCAAGATAATTTTAATAACATTCAATTTGGAGCATCTGCAACTAATAGAGTTTTTGGAACAGAGAGTCCAAAGAGCAGTCCTTTGGATGGATACGTTGATGATATAAGAATCTATAACTATCAACTGAACCTGACTCAGATAGATTCAATTTATGATGCCGGTCCATCTTAGGGTTATGAAAATAGTATGTGGATAAAAGCAATTGCAGAGAAGTTTTACTGTTGCTATAATGAGATAGATAAAAAAAGGAATTCACCCAGTTAAATTTGTCAGAGTTGGTTTTGTGAAGTAGGAATTTAACTTGGTAAAAACAGAAAGAGAGGTGACACAATGAAAAACAAAAAACAAAATAACAAGGGTTTCACCTTGGTTGAGCTTTTGGTGGTTATCGCTATCATTGGAATTTTGGCTGCGATCGTTTTGGTAAGTCTTAACAGTGCTCGTGACAGGGCGAGAGTGGCTTCTCTTCAATCAACATTAGCGTCTGTGACGACGTTGGCAAGTCTTTGTGATAATGACGGAGGAACAATTCAGGCTCCAACCAGCACATCAACTGGCGGTGGTGATATTTGCAGTGACACTTCTACGACAGCCGAAACTTGGCCAAGCTTGAGAGGTCAAGGATTGGAGAATTCAACCTATGTATACACCACAACAAGCAACGTGAGTGTTGTTGCTGGAGATGGAGCAAACCCCGTTGTGACTTGCACGGTTGCAACTGGAAGTTGTATAAGAAACTAGCTTTCCGTGTGTTTTCTTGGTTATTGTTTGTAATATTGAAATCATGATTGTTCTGCAGAGCAAAGAGGATTTTGATATCAAACAAAAAATCAACAAGAAATTATGTGCTATAGCGCGTAACGTAGAATATACAAAAGAATCCCCGAAAGGAGATTCTTTTGTTTACATGGATATTTTTTTGGAGTATGATAATGGTAAGCAAAGATCATAATTTATCATTTGTGATTCAAAGTCATAAGTGTTTGGTTCTGAGCTTTAAAGATAAATTATTAACAAAAAAACATGGGAATAGGTTTAATTCTGCTCATTGCTGTCGCCGCTATTGCTGTTTGGTTGGTTGGTGTGTATAACGGACTTATCAAGCTGAGAAATCGTGTTGATGAGGCTTGGTCTGACATAAGCGTGCAACTTAAAAGAAGACATGATTTGATCCCGAATCTTGTTCGGACTGTTAAGGGTTATGCAAAGCATGAAAAGGAGCTTTTTATAAAAGTGACTGAAGCTCGATCGCAGGCAATCAGCGCAAAAACTCCAGGGGAGCAGGCACAGGCAGAGAACATGTTGAGTGACACGCTGAAATCATTGTTTGCAGTTTCAGAGAACTATCCAGAACTCAAAGCAAACCAAAATTTTTTAGAGTTGCAAAGAGAGCTGACAGACACCGAGGACAAGATCCAGGCTTCTCGTCGTTTCTATAACGGTAATGTTCGAGATTTCAACACTAAGACTCAGGTTTTTCCGAACAATTTGATCGCAGGGATGTTGAAATTCAAAGACTATGAATTTTTCGAGATAGAAGAGGGAGAAAAGGAGAACGTGAAAGTTGAATTTTAAAATGATATTTAAGCTCCTTTAGCTAAGAGAGTAACAGTGAAAAATGGCAACTTTGTATACACACAAAGACAGAAATGTCCGATTGACTTGGATTTATCTGATTGGATTCTTGGTTTTTGTTATAGCTGTCGGATGGATCTTTTCTCAGGCACTGGGCAATTCCACAATTCTGTATATTGCTGTATTTTTTGCCCTGCTGATGAATCTTATAAGTTATTGGTATAGTGACAAGATTGTTCTTGCCATAAGTGGAGCAAAAGAAGTAAGTCGTGACAACGCGAGAGAGATCTATAATTTGGTTGAGAATCTTTGCATCACTGCGGGATTGCCAATTCCAAAGATATATATAATTCCAGATCCAGCGCCCAATGCATTTGCAACAGGACGTGATCCCGAGCATGCAGTTGTTGCATTGACTACGGGAATAGTTGAAAAATTGGAAAAAAGGGAGCTTGAAGGCGTGATTGCTCATGAGTTGTCACACATTGGAAACAAAGATATCCTTTTGGGAACGGTTGTTACGGTGTTGGTTGGTTTCGTTGCTCTTTTATCAGATTTTTTCCTTAGCTGGACCTGGTTTGGTGGAGGAAGGAGAAGTAACAGAGAAGGAGGTGGACAGCTTCAGGTTGTGATGATGGTCATTGCTCTTGTGCTTGCAATCTTGGCTCCAATTGCTGCAACCTTGATGCAATTGGCAATATCACGAAAACGTGAATTTTTGGCTGATGCAGATGGAGCTTTATTGACTCGATTCCCGGGTGGTCTGGCAAGTGCTTTGGAGAAAATTTCTGCTGATAGTGGAGTTTTGAGACGAGCAAATAAAGCAACAGCTCATATGTATATTGTTAATCCACTCAGGGGCAAAAGTGCAAAGGGTTTTGCGAAGATGTTCATGACACATCCTCCAGCGCAAGAGAGAATCAAGAGGCTGAGAGACATGTCGGTTTAAAAGATATTTTTTATATAATTTACAAGAGACTTAAGTGTCTTAATAATTCTAGAAAGGACGGTGAAATCATGGAAGAGCAAAAAAATAAGGAAAATACTGGGCCACAAGAGCAACCTGCTCAAGGTGAGCAACAACAAGCAGAACAAGCTCCTGTCGAAGAAGCTTCACAGCAGCAGCAAGAGCAATCTGGTGATGCTGGACAAGAAGCTCCAGCAGTAGCGGGCTCCAATGATGTTGAAGAAAACAGAGCAATCGCATATTTGAGCTATCTTGGACTTTTGTTTTTGGTTCCAATGCTTGTTAAAAAAGACAGCCCATTTGCCCAATTTCACGCTAAGCAGGGACTGGTTTTGGTAATCGCATCTTTTGTTGGTGCTTTTTTGATGCCAGTTTTTGGTCTTGGTGTGCTTGTTTATCTTGCGATATTGGTTCTTTCGATCATGGGACTTGTGAATGTTCACAAGGGTGAGATGAAAGATTTGCCAATAGTTGGAGACATAGCAAAGAAATTCAATTTCTAGCTTTTACAAATTACTAATTTCTTACGAATATACGGATAAGGGAATCTTTTTGGTTTCCTTTAGATTTGGTTCGTATATTCGTACATAATTTGTAATTCGTAAAGTATTTCAAAACAAAAATGAAAAAAACAAAAATAGTGGCGACAATTGGTCCTGCCTCGGAATCTGTTGAAGATCTCAAGAAACTGATTAAGGAAGGCATGAATGTTTGTCGTTTGAACTTTTCACACGGAGATCATGATTGGCATCGAATGGCGATTCAGAACATTCGCACAGCTGAGAAGCACACAAGGAAGAAAATTGGAATCATGGCTGATATTCAGGGTCCAAGGGTGCGTGTTGCCAATTTGCGTGATTTGATTTTGAAAAAAGGAGATGAGGTTTTTCTCACAGATAACAGTAGTCCTCATAATCACAAATATAAGAAAGAAATTGCCTTGGATTGGAATGATTTCTATGATCATTTGAAAAGGGGCGACAGAATCTATATTGAAGATGGGATGATCCAGCTCGTTGTTGAGAAAAGACTTCGTTTGGGTTGTGTGGCCAAAGTCTTGATTGAAGGTGTTGTAAAGCCCCACAAGGGGGTTAATATTCCGTCTATTTCAAGACATATGGGTTTTTTAACAATCAAGGACTTGTCTGATTTGGAATTTATTTTGACTCAAGATGTCGATTTCATTGCAGTTTCTTTTGTAGCTGACGGGAATGATTTGATAAATTTGAAAAGAATAATACAACACAAGCTGAACAAAACCATTGTTCTAGAAAACAAAAAGAATTCCAAGAAGGAAGTGAAAAAGATGCCATGGATTGTTTCGAAAGTTGAAAGAAGGAAAGCGATGGAACACATTGATGAGATCATCGAACATTCAGATGGAATCATGGTCGCTCGTGGAGATCTTGCAATCGAAATGCCACAAGAAAAGGTTGGAGTTTTTCAAAAGGACATAATTGCAAAGTGCATAAAAAAGAAAAAACCGGTGATTGTAGCAACACAAATGATGGCTTCGATGATTGAAAACGCTCGTCCGACAAGAGCTGAGATCTCTGATGTGACGAATGCAGTAATTGACAACGCTGACGCAGTGATGCTTTCAAACGAAACTGCCATGGGTGAATACTTTTTGGAAGTAGTGAAAACTATGAGCGAAATTGTTGTTTCAGCAGAAAAGTCCCCATACAATGACATAAAGTTGAAAAAATATGGTAAACTTGCTAGAATTCTATCTTCGAAAAGCAAGAAGACCAGTAAAAAGGTTGTCTATCCTCGAACGTTGAAGACGGCAATTGCTTTTTCTTCTTTGCGACAGGAGAAGGTGAGAATTTCATTTAGATCATCTCGGGCGGATGAAAAGAGAAAAGGAGCTCTGATTTGGGGTGTTGAATGATTGACTGAAGTTGTTTTGAACTGGAGAGGTGGCCGAGTGGTCTAAGGCGCACGCTTGGAAAGCGTGTGTGGGGTAAAACTCACCCAGGGTTCGAATCCCTGTCTCTCCGCCAATTTGCGATTTTGTCAGCCTTGGCAGAATTGCTAGCAGAGCAAGGTTCTACACAAGTCGCGCTGTGCGCGAAAAGGGGTGAAAAGGTACAAACTGAAAAGAAAGTTTTATAAATTTTAGAGAAATTGAAAAAATGAAAAAGCATATTGAAGAATTTAAGAAGTTTGCAATGCGAGGCAACGTTGTTGATCTTGCGGTTGGAATTGTCATTGGTGGTGCTTTTGGAAAAGTTGTCTCGTCTTTGGTGAGTGATGTCTTGATGCCACCAATTGGTGTTATGCTTGGAGGAGTGGATTTTTCAAAACTAAGCCTTACAATCCAGAAAGCTGTTATGGAAAATGGTGAGATTGTGAAAGAGGCAATAGCCTTGAATTATGGATCTTTCATTCAGACAATTGTGGATTTTGTGATTATTGCTTTTGCAATTTTCATGATTGTTAAAGCGATGAATAAGATGCAGAAAAAAGAGGAGGAGAAGTCCAAAGAACCACCAAAAGAGGAGAAACTTTTGACTGAAATCAGGGACATTTTGAAGGAAAAAGTAGGGTAGTAAGGAGTATTAATTAAGATGGACTATTTTTAGATGGGAAATGAAGTTGACCAAATAAAAGAGAGGGTCGGAGTCGTTGAACTGATCGGCGAATATTTGAAGTTGGACAAAGCTGGCTCCAACTTTAAGGGATTGTGTCCTTTTCACAATGAAAAAACACCATCATTCATGGTCAATCCAGATCGAAATTTTTGGTATTGCTTTGGTTGTCAGAAGGGAGGGGACATTTTCTCTTTTGTTCAGGAGATAGAGGGAATTGATTTTCCTGATGCACTCAAGAGATTGGCTGACAAGGCTGGGGTTGAGTTGCCAAAATATGAAGCAGAGGCAACAAAAGGGGAGAGGTTTGAGAATCGCAGAGCTCTTGAGATCTTGGAATTAGCAACCAAAGTTTTCGAACATTTTTTGAAGAACCATCCAAAATCTGGACCAATAAGAGATTATTTGAGCAGAAGGAAGCTTACACCAGAACTTTTGGAAAAATTCAGGGTGGGATATGCTCCTGATGGATGGAGAACAATTTTGGAATTTCTGTTGAAAAAAGGATTTTCACTTGGGGAAATTGTTGCAACGGGATTGGTTGTAGGCAAAAATCAGAATGTTCAAAGCTCGCAAGATGTTTATGACCGTTTTCGAGATCGAATAGTTTTTCCTATTATTGATATTTCTGGAAGGGTAGTCGGTTTCTCTGCTCGTGTTGCTCCTGGAGGTGATGAAAAGAGTGCTAAATATATTAACACACCTCAGACAAAGGTCTATGACAAAAGCTCAGTTCTCTATGGTCTGAATCAGGCAAAAACTGGAATTAGAAAAAAAGATTTTGCAATTGTGGTTGAGGGAAATGTTGATGTGATCTCGTCACACTTGACTGACAGCAACAATGTTGTCGCGGTTTCTGGAACAGCACTCACCCAAAAGCAAGTGAGTTTGATCAAGCGATATTCAGAAAATGTAAAATTGTGTTTTGACATGGACGAAGCAGGGCAGCGGGCGACAAGAAAGAGCATTCAAATTTGTTTGCAGGCAGGCATGGAAGTGGAAGTCATTCTTTTGAATCAAAAAGGTGCCAAGGATGTTAGTGACTTGGTTTGTGAGAGTTCCGAGGACTGGAATAAGGCGGTTTCTGGGGCAATTCCAGTGATGGAATATTTCTTTTCCAGTTCCCTTTCTTGTCATGATCCTGATGATGTGAAGGACAAAAAGAACATTGCAAAAGAGTTGCTCAGTGTGATTAAGGACATCGCAGACCCAATTGAGCAAGGCTATTGGATTAAGAAGTTGTCTTTGACGATTGGAGTTGAAGAAGAAGTGTTGACTGGAATCCTTGAAAAGGTTAGACTGAAAGATATAAAAGCGCCAAAACATGAGTCCTCGGATGAAAGTTTTGGTCAAAAACCCAACAAATCAAGACTTCAAATCCTGGAAGAAAGGTTCCTAGGACTGTTTTCGTTGTACTCTGAGCAATTGCATGCTAAGGCAAAGGAGATGGAATGTGAAAAGTTTGGTGATGAAGTGGCCGAAATCTGGAAGGATTTAATTGATGGTGATTCAAGCAGACACGAGAACAAGCTCAATCAATTTTCTGCGAGCATCAAGTTTAGATATGACGAGAAACAAGGTTTTGTTGAAAATGATATAGATTTTCTTTCTGAGTGGGAGACGATTCTTGTTGAAATTAAAAAGGAAAGAAAAAAGATGAAAATGCGTAAAATCGGGTTAGATATCAAGAAAGCGCAACAAGAAGGGGATGCGGAGGCTGTCGAGATTCTACTGGAGGAATTCAACAAGCAAATGGAATAAAAACAAGAAAATTTTTCATAAACAGAGCATTTAAAGGAAAGAGAATTTTGTAATGTTCACAAAAGCAATAAGTTCTATCAAGTCTCAAGAGACTAAAAATCAAAATACGTCCGAATAAAATAGGTGAGGGTATAGCCTTTTTATTTTTTGGAAAATCATTTTTTAATATTCAAATTCAGCACAACTATGGCGCAAAAAAAAGTCGCAAGCAGAGGTCGGGAAAAGAAAAGCTTTTCCAGGATCAAAAAGAAAGTAAAGAGCACAAAGCCAAAGACGCAAGCGAGAAAAAAAGTAGCTTGCAAAAGCACAAAAAGAACTTCTCTTCGCAGGAAAATTGCTCGTGACGCTAAAAAAGTCACAAAAAGGAAAGTTGCTATCAAAAAAACTGTTTGTCGCAAGCCAAAGAAGGCGGCAAAACAAAGTGGGAAAACGACCAAAAGAAAAAGTCCAGTAAGAAAAAAAAGAACTGTGAAAAAGTCAACTACAAAAAGAAAATCGCTCAAAAGAAGGACTCAGACCAAAAGAAAGAGTCTGGCCAGAAAACCGCGCAAAACAGCGAAAAAAACAAAAAAAGAGCAGCAAGAAGAGGCAAAGAATAAAACAGATATTTTGATAGAGCGCGGAAGGCAACGAGGGTTTATCACCGAAGATGAAATTATTCATTCCATGGGAAGTATCGAGGAGAATCTTGAGGAATTGGAGGAGTTGTATGACAAACTTGAAGATCTTGGGATCAAGCTGATCACTTCTGACGAAATCATCAAAGATGAGATTGAAAAAGAAGCTGAAAAAACACCGAAAGAAAAAAAGAAAGAAGCTAAAAGAGAAGAAGCTGAAGCTCAAAAAAACTCCAGCAGTGATTCCGTGCAGATGTATTTGCGAGAAATTGGAAGAGTGCCACTTCTTGTTGCCGAAGAAGAAGTGACGCTTGCTAAAAGAATCGAGAAACAAGACCAGTCTGCAAAGAAGAAATTGACGGAGGCAAACTTGAGGCTTGTGGTTTCAATTGCCAAGAAATATGTTGGTCGAAGTCACAATCTTTCTTTTTTGGATCTGATTCAAGAGGGAAATATTGGCCTTTTTCGTGCTGTTGAGAAGTTTGATTATCGCAGAGGCTACAAGTTTTCGACCTATGCAACTTGGTGGATTCGGCAGGCGATTACCAGGGCCATTGCTGATCAATCTCGGACAATTCGCATCCCAGTTCACATGGTTGAAACGATCAACAAATATATCCAAGTCGTTCGGCGGCTTGTTCAAGAGTTGGGTCGTGAGCCATTACCTGAAGAAATAGCATCCGAAATGGATTTGGAGGTTGATAAAGTTCGACATATCATGAAAATCTCACAAGAAACGGTATCTTTGGAATCTTCAGTGGGAGATGGAGACAACGAAAGTGTTTTGGGTGATTTTATCGAAGATACTGAATCGATTATGCCGAATCAGGAAGCGGCGAGAACTCTTTTAAAAAATCACATTTCGGAAGTCTTGGAAGATCTCACTCCTCGTGAACAAAAAATTCTTCAGATCAGATTTGGTCTTGAAGACGGAGTGACACATACCTTGGAAGAGGTTGGTCAGGAGTTTGGGGTTACTCGTGAGAGAATTCGTCAGATTGAGGCAAAGGCACTAGAGAAGATTCGTGAGCAAAAAGGAATCAAAAAGCTGAAAGACTACTAAAACAATTTAAAATAAGCATTTCAAGCCGACTCCAGGTCGGCTTCTTTGTTTCAAAGTCCATACAAGCATTTGTTACGTAGCATATTACGTAACGTGCTACGTAACGTGCTACGTAACAATGATTGATAATAAAGTGAGTACAATTGTGTCGATCTTGTCAAGTGTCTTTCTGTGGATAACTCGTCTGACTGTGGACAACTGCTTAGGTTAAAAAAAGGCAAAAAAAGGCAAAAAAAGATGCTAAAACGAAGTCTATATAATGCTTATAATAAGCTGAATAAGGACATATTGTGTAAATAAAAAATTATCAGACATAATGTTTGCGAAGATCCGTCAAAAGTGATATAATTGGTATCAGCTAGGGAACAAAAAAACAAATTATGTCATTCCTGGAAAAACATACAAAAGATTGCAAAGAGGTCACAAAAAGAACCTTAAAGTTCTGTGTTGAAGTGTGTCTAGTTTTTGTGGCAGTCGGAATTATTATTTATTCACTTGGAGTTTTCAATAGATATCGTATTTTAAGCAATACAGATCTGATAAAACCAGGCGTGAGCTATCCTCAGGACGGTGATTTCTCTACAGTTGTACTTGGTGAAGAAACTGAGGCGAAAGTTGTCTTTGATGAAGACAAAAACTTTCACAAAAGTGAAAATTATAAAACAAAACTTATTACTTTTGCAGGGAATACTATCCTTCCTACTGAAGAAAATTTGCAGCTGAAGATTGATGATGTGCGAAGTGAACTGTTGACCACTCGAAATCAAAAGGAAATAAAGCTCTATGTAAGCTGGAAAACGAATAAAACTGCAGTTTCCGAGTTGAAATATGGGAAAAACATTGAGCAAGGAGGAAAAAGCTACAAGGAAGACAAGTTTGGTTATATACACAGTACAATTCTTTCTCCGCTTGATGCAGCATCAGCTTATACATATCGCATTGATGGACGTGATAAGTGGGGGAATAAAGTTCAGTCGCAACAGTTCGCGTTCTACACGGGTGCTCCCAATGTTTCACTGCTGGATCTTTTGTTGGGTGCTTTCAGGGATGTGTTCGGATGGGCTATGAAAAAATAGATCAAAAAGATACGCTGGTTGAATAAATATCAAAACTTTATATAAACAAAAACGTGAGAGTGACCGAAAATAAAAATATAATATCGCTTCTAGTATATTCGATTCTTGTCGGAGCGGTTGCTCTGTTTGTTGGATTTGCACAAGCTCAAGTTGAGCTACTTGAATCTCAGCCAATTGAGACAACGCGTCAATTGGATGTTTCTGCGTATGTTTTGACTGCTGACAACGAGGAACTTCCAAACGGTGAATATGATGTTAGGTTCGCTCTCTATTCGACAGATCGTGAAGAGCTTGATCAATATCCATCAGAAGCTGATGCACCGACAAGGCTTTGGCAGGAAAACCAAAAAATTACAATTCAGAATGGTTTGCTCAAAGCATATTTGGGAACACATACATTGCTACCAGCAAATTTGAATTTTGCTACCAACCAATACTATCTTGGTATCAGAATTGGAGACGACAGTGAGATGGTTCCGCGCAAGAAAATTGGTGCTGTTCCATTGGCTTTGAGTTCGCTTAATGCTTCATCGCTCAATGGTCTTGTGACTGGTTCTGGTGCAGGTAATATTCCAGTTCTTAATGCTTCTGGACAGTTGGATTCTAGTTTCTTTTCGATTGATGACGGAGATTATATCAAAGATGGGGACTATAACTTGGATAATCTTGATTTGATTCACGAGCAAAACACTGACACGGGGACATCCGAGAGCACGTTTGTGCTCGGTGACGGTGTGAGCTTGACCAGCAATTTCATCTTGAGCGTTTCGGATGATTCAAACCGACCTGCTTTGCGATACAACGGTTCGGCTGGAGTATGGCAGTATTCTGATGATGGAATAACATTCACAAGTATTGGCACTGGCAGTGGTGGAACATATCTCGAGCTTGCAGGAGGAACCATGACTGGAAATATTGTTTTTGCTGGAACCCAAACGATAAATGCGTCAATGATCAGTGGGACACTAGACGCGACAGTTGGTGGAACTGGATTGACAACTGCAACATTGCAAGCAAATGACCTGATTTTTTATAGTTCCGGAAACTCTTTCTCACGCTTGCCAAGTGGAGTTGACGGAGAAGTGCTCTCGATTTCTGGAGGAGCTTTATCTTGGCAGGCAACTTCGCTTTCAACGCACAGCTTACTTAGTGCAACTCATTCAGATACTGTTGCTGGTGCTCCAGCGATTGGCGACATGCTCTATGCTCGAGATGTTGCTGGTGAAACTCGCTGGGATGCATTGAACGTTGGTAGCAATGGAGATGTTTTGACTCTCACGGCAGGTGTGCCGACTTGGACATCTCCCAGTTCTTCGACTGCTCATACTTTGCTCAGTGCCACTCATACTGATACAACCATCGGTGTTGTTCAAAGAGGTGACTTGGTCACGGGTCAAGGAGCTTCAGCAACCTGGTCTCGTTTGGGATTGGGAATCTCTGGATATTTTCTTGGTAGCGATGGAGCTGATACTCTTTGGCGACCAACGACTGTTATAACTCAACTTGGAACGATCACAACTGGAACTTGGAATGCTGGTATTTTGGATGTTGCATATGGTGGAACAGGAGTTGCAACCTTTGGTGGGGCAAATACTCTGCTCTACACAACAGCTGCAGACACACTTGCTTCTGTCACTGCCGGAACCTCCGGACAACTCCTCGTTGCCAACGGATCTGGTGTTCCAACATTTGTTTCAATGAGTGGAGATGTCAACATCGCTACTGATGGTGCCACAACCATTCAAGCCGATGCCATTGGAAGTGCGGAGGTTATAGACGATACTATCTTGGAATCTG
>JAYEIQ010000016.1:0-72323 GCA_034660175.1 Patescibacteria group bacterium
ATTTCTTTGTTGGTTTTTGTGGTCATTTTTTCCGGTTATGCTCAGCCTCAGTGGCGGAAAATTCCCACACCCGAACCGGAGCCAGCTCTTATTGGTGGAAACCGTGATGAGAATGGTTGCTTGTTGGGGGCTGGTTATTCTTGGTGTGAATTAAAACAGAAATGTTTGAGGATTTGGGATGAGCCTTGTGATGGTGAAAAAAGAAGACTGAATTTGGAAGTGATTGTAAAAGTGACAGTGATTGTGTTCCTTGTCCTTGTCATCCTTATGAATGTAACTGCAAATGCAATGAGTTGTACTTGACCATAACAAAAAAGAGGACTGTTTGTGTCAAAACGGTAAATGTGTGAATGGAAATGAGGACAAAAAATGCAATTAAAGGTAATAGTTGATTATAAAAAATAAATTTTATGCACAAAATTACATTTTTTATTCCTTGTAGTTGGAGTAATAAACTTGTTTTTGGTCGGTTTGTTTTCTTGGGACATCGGTGAAACTTTTGGAGGACAAGGAGCCACATTGTTCAGAGTCATCTTCGTCTTGGTTGGTGTTTCGGCGATCTATGAAATTGTGATGCATGTGAAAAATTGCGGTTGCTGTGTTGCTAGAAAGAAATCCTTTGATTGAGCTCAATGGTATGTATGACAAAGGGAAAGACTAGTGTTATACTTGAGATAAGCTCAAGTGTTGTTTTTGGTGCTTGTCAATTTTATTTCAAAGTGTGTGGGATGAAAAAATGAATAATGAGGAAATGAAAAGAGAATATAGGCCAAAAATATCTTGTGGCGAAGTGTCCCTTTTTTTGCTGGCTTTTTTTGTGACAACTGTCTTGTTGTCAGTTGTTGTTTTTTCTACTCTCGAAGATCGAAGGAAAGTTTTTGGCGGTTCATTTAGTGAATTTGAGGATGAGTATAATTTGAAAAGTATGGAATCCACAACTGTAGAGGAGTTTGAGCCCATTCCAGTCGATTGGATCAAATTGTCATTGAGAGATGTTGACACTGATGAGTGGAAGGAATATACAAACAATTGGTATGGTTTCAATATAAAATATCCTCAAGACTGGAAGGCTCTAACTAGCAGAAAGCCTGTGGCAGGTGATGCTTGGGAATATCGCTATGAATTTCGCATGGATCAGTCAGAAAATGAATATTCTGGTTTTGATCTGGTTGTCTATAACGCGACCAAAATCGAAAATGTTTTTGCCACAGAAGAGTTTCCTTTGTTGAAGAAAGAGCAATCTCAAGAGGGCAATGACTGTGAAAGCAAAAAAAAGGATTTGATTGACTCAAATATGTATTCGATGGAAAAGGTTCAATCTTTGTTGTCTGATAAGTGCTATGAGCCTGTCATATTTTTTTCCAAAAGCAGAGAAAAGCAACTTGTTTCAGACAAAAATTACATATATAACGTGGTGGCAACTTCTAATGAGGAAAATAGCGAAATTGAAGTTGATCCCACAAAAGAAATTGGAGAAAAATTTCCTGAATTCTTTGTTGTTGCGCTTTCTTTGAATTTGGTTGACATGAAACGACTACCCCCAAAGCCCGTGATCACTGCACCCAAGCCAGTTTCATATAAAATCGACTCACTTGGACGCATGGTTTGCAAGAAAGACAACGACAAGCCAGGGAAAAGCAAAAAAGATAAAGATTATCATTTGGATATGGAGTGCTGTTTGGATCCGGATGAGGATCCAAACCCTTGGTGTTATTATGATCCTGTAAA
The DNA here is from genome assembly GCA_034660175.1 of Patescibacteria group bacterium. Lineage (GTDB taxonomy): Bacteria > Patescibacteriota > Minisyncoccia > Moranbacterales > DUUL01 > JAYEIQ01. The sequence goes on from JAYEIQ010000016.1 coordinate 1,729, forward strand.
ATATGGAGAATACCTTTGATTTTTTTCATGGACCAAATTAAAAAAGCCAACGCGACGATGAGAGTTGGCTTTTTTGTTGAAAGAGGAGTTCACTTAACTTTGTGTAGCGAACTTCTTTTTGCTAGGAATTGTTGTTGAAAGTGTAACTTTCTCAACATGGAGCAGCTGTGCTGGATAGCCCAGGCAACCAGGAAAGTTTCTTTTACAGGTGCAACTGGATGCCAAAACGAAACAAATAACTACCGATAGTACTACCATTTTTTTCATAGCAGGCTCCTTTTTTCAAGGTTTTTGGTTAAAAACAACTTTGTTTCATATTAAAGCATATTAAGCTCTATTTGTCAAGTGTTAGGAAATGAAAACGACCTTATACTAAAAAAAGTCTGTTTTTTGAATTGAAACAAAAATTATTTGTTTATAAAAGCAGTTGTCCTGAATATTTTTTGATGTTATAATTATAGCAAGTAAAAAAACTAAAATAAAAAAATGAAAAATAGACGCACTTCTTCTGTGGGAAACGGAACATTTTCGTTTCCAATGCTTCTTGTAACTACGATGTTTTTGGTCTTGATTTTGGCTGTTTGTTTCTCGCTTTTGATCTATGACATTGTTCAGCTTGATGCTGAACGAAACAATCGTTTGCAAGCTGATGAAAAGACACAGCAAATACAAACAGAAATGGAACAAACTGACGAAAAGATGGATCCAGAGGAGATCAAAGTTTCGGAAATATCAGGAGTAATTACCTCTGTTAAGGATGGGAAAATAACATTCAAGACCAGTGTTTACGGGGAAGAGGAGCAAGAAATCGCAATTGTTCTTGATGAAAAAGAAAGAGGGAATATTATTAAATACAAAACAGAAGAAAGCTCAGAAGATGGGAAATTAGGTGCTGTTTCAAAATTTGCCGTGAAGTATGATGATCTCAAAAGTGGAGACATGTTGACAGTGAGGTTTCCACTGGAGGTTCCGCTCAAGGAGGTTCGTGATGGTGCTTTGCTGATAGAAGAGATCATCGTTGATGATGAATTTGATCAGGATAGTCAAATGGAATAATTTTAAAATTTCAATAAGCGATAAAAAACCAAAATGAAGAAAATTTTCCAAAAAACTCTCTCCATTGCAATTGGAGTGTTATTGTTTTTGTTTGTTGCAGCGGATGTGTGGGCACAAGAGTATGAAGACTGCGGAGACAATTTTTCTGCAAACTATACTTATGAGGGGCTCATTTCTCCTCCAACGACTACAGGAATCACAATTCCATTGAACAGCGATTTTCGCACAAGGCTCAGATTGACTGCTGAGGGAGACGATGATCTGGATGCAGGAGAAAATGTAGACATTGTTCTTGTAATGGATCGCAGTGGGTCAATGAATTGGACAGTTGATGGAGAAAGAAAAATCAAAAAAGCAAAAGAAGCATTGGTACAAGTTGTGAGTGTTTTTGAAAGTGTAGACAAGCCGGAGAATCGATTGGGTCTTGTGACGTATAATGCAAGTGTGACGCTTGACCAAACTTTGACTTCAAGCTATGACCTGGTGAACGATGCCGTTGACAGTTTCAGCGCTGGTGGAATGACGAATATTGGAGGTGCTCTGAGCGTTGCAGCAAATCACTTAGACAACAATGGGAATGATGATTCGAGAAAGTTTATTGTGATTGCAACTGATGGGGTTCACAATACAGGAACTCCTGTTCAAGTCGGGATTTCAAATGTTCCAGATGACATCACAGTTTATTCAGTGGGCATTGGTGACAGTAGCTATTATGATGAGGATATTTTGACAGCTGTTGCTGGTGCTGGAACAGGTGAAGGTGAATATTATGCATCAGATGTTGCCAATCTGACACAAACGTTCGAAGACATTATCAGAGATATTTTGACTCCTTTTCGACCAGAGAATGTTGTTTTGGCATATATCAGAAAAAACATTGACATGTTTACCTTGCAAGACACAGATCCAAATCACGACATTGCCTTGAACGATGAAATCACTTGGGAGAATCTTGGTTCGATGGAAAACGGAGACACTCAAGAGATCGACATTGACTTTCTTCAGGCTAGTGGTTATGGGATTGATCTGGAGCTGAATCAATCTTTTGTTGAGGTGACGTATGATCTTTTTGGCAGGAGTTGTATCGAGCAGGTGTCGATTGATGTTGTGAAGATCGACAATCTTCCTCAGTGCACTGGAGCAGTTCCAGCAAATTCACAAATGTGTACAGGAGATGATGCCGGTTTGACCGTGAATGTTCCGAGAGAACTTGGGAATAGTTGCACTGAAGAGAAAAAATGTGAATATATTTGTCCACCCCCGTTTGTTTATGAAAATGGTGCCTGCAGAATTCTTGGAAAGTGTGGACCGCTTGAAGATGAATTGTGGTGTCGTTTGCAACCAAGTGTAGCTCCTTGTTCCGATGGTTTTCCTATGGGTACTCCAGAAGCAACAGATTCGTTATGGACATGGACGTGCAAAGGGTATTATGGTGGTTCATCGGAACATTGTAATGCGACTAGACTTTGTCCAAAGGACTGGGAAGAAGTTCTTCCATAATGGCACTTCAAGAAACAAAAAAGGAAGTTCAAAAGATAAACATAGAACACCTTGGGAGGGGTGTTCTATGTTAAAATTTATTGTTCATCAACAATAATCGAGCTCTAAATTACTTAAATAAAACAATGGAAAAAATTGAAATCAGACAAAATGTTTCAAGAGAAGAACTTGAAAAAATGGGAGTTTTCAGTTGGGGAGTTTGGTCAAAAGAAGTTTCAGAATTTCCTTGGTCCTATGATGAAAAGGAAACTTGTTATATTCTTGAAGGAGAGGCAGCGATTGTTTCTGGTGATGGCAAGCAAGAGACAATCAGAAAAGGGGACTTGGTGGTGTTTGATTCTGGTTTGCAGTGCACTTGGAAAATAACGAAGCCAATAAAGAAACATTTCAAATTTGGATGAAAAAAGCACAAAAACTAACATTTTGAGCTGTTGAAAACTTGTCCTTGACAAGTTTTCTTGCTGAGGATAAAATTGACACTGTTTTCACAAAATAAAATTGCAGTTCCATTAGGAACGCTTTTTTATTTTGTGTTGCGATCCGTGCTTTTGGGGTTCGCAAGCAAATCAAAACAAAATATCAAAAACAAAAAAGCAAAAACTATTGAAGCAGACTAGGATTGGTCGGTTTTGGATGCCTTTTTCCCACTGGTTATCACAACTGATTTCCGTGCTTCGAGCATGTCGTCTCTGATGTGTGATAATCAATAAACAAAAATTATTCGAAAAAAAATTTGGACGATTGTCGGTCTTTTTGTGGGTTTTACTGCAATGATCGGCATGTTGATTGTTCTTGTTCCTGATGCGCAGGGCAGTGAACTTTCTTCTGGTGAATTGCTTGCTCAGTTTGAAGAAAACTATTCGAAAAAACAACGAATTAAATTTTCAGTTAAGCAGAACGAGAATCAGAGTAGCTTGATTCCTTTAAATCTCAGCGAGCTCATTGAAGACGAAAAAAGACTTTTCAAAAAGAAAGGTTGGCAATGGCAAGAAATTAAGGAGGCTGTTGATTTTGCTGCAAACAAGACAGGAGTCAGAAAGAACTTTCTTATTGGGATGCTTGTGGTTGAATCAGATCTTGGCAGGAATATGGGGAAGTGTTCATATGTGGAAGTTGAAAATGGGGCAAACGATTCATACAGACAAGGGCGTCTGTCTTTGAGATCCTGGAGAACGTTTCTCAGAAGAAGAGGCTTGGTGCGGAGAATTGCGAGAAATTTGGGATATGACTATAAAGAACTTCGGGTTTCATGCAATCCTTCTCGCTATGTTGGCACTGGTGGTGCGATGGGAGTTTCTCAATTCATGCCTGATACTTGGATGGAGTATGAAAGAAGAGTTTCTCGAATAGTTGGTAAAAGACATCCTGATCCATGGAACTTGCGTGACGGAATTGTGGCTATGGCATTGAAACTGTCTGATGTGCCAGGTGTAACCGATCACAACATTGTATCAGAGCGAAATGCAGCAAAACTTTATTTATCAGGAACAACTTCTCGACGATATGACTGGTATGCCAATCGTATTCAGTATTGGGAAACGAACTATCGATATTTGTTGGCGCAAGCTTGAGAAAGGGAAGTGTAAAATTTTTCTGATCACAAGCAAAAACACCCTCGCGGGTGTTTTTCGTTTTTCATGTTATAATATGCAAAATAGCATACAACTGTCATGTTGTGTTGCAGATGTTGTTTAAGCAGTAAAACTATTCTTGATGAAAAAAAATAAAAATAAAAAAGTTTTTTTTCGGACATTGCCTATTTTCATTTTGGCATTGATCTTGTTTCAAGGTGTTTCTTTTGCGCAAGCGCAGATTTGTCCTGCAGTTCGAGAAGGTTTTCCAGGTGATATCATAGTGTTTTCTCAGTCCATTGTTCCTTGCTCGAGAGATTGCGATGTTGCATCAACTCCATACAACGAGACTCATCAATGCACTCTTTGTCATTTGATTGTGATGGTCCACAATATCTATAACTTGATGGTTGCTATGCTTCTCACAGTTTCTCTATTTTTTGTGACGATGGGTGGTGTGTTGTATATTGTTTCCTCTGGAAATTCTGCTCTTCGGTCAAAAGCCAAAGAAATCATCATCAAAACATTGATTGGCTTTGCTTTGTTTCTTTTGACTTGGCTCATTATCTACACTCTTTTGGTGGTTATTTCTGCTAATGAAAATGCGCTCGGGTTGGGTCGAAGTGGAGGAAATTGGTATGATTTTTCTTGTGACACAAACAGCGTTTTTTAATATGAAAAAAGACAAAAGATCGTGATTCAAAAGCTCAAAAAGAAACAGGAAAAAAGGAGGCGCAAAAAAAGTGCGTGGAAGCTTTGTGTTTTTTGGACGGTTCTTTTCGTATTCTCATGTCTTTTTATTTGTCACGGAGCTTTCGCAGCCCACACATCAACGGAGAAAAATTTGGGTCTTGTTCTTAGCAATATTGTTGTAGAAAAAGGAACTGAAAGTCCAGTAAGTACCAAAATCTATCCAGGATACACCATGTCATTTGACGTTGCTATTGTTTCTGGTTTTGCTGACGAACAAGAGCCAGTTATGTTTGAATATTCAGTAATAGACGATAATGATGAGATGATATATTCGATTGGAGAGCAGAGAAAAATTGGGAAAGAGAATGTTTTTACGAAGAGAATGACATTGCCGTCAGATATCGAGCCTGGAACCTATAAATTGAGAATAAAATCGGTAATAGACGAGCAAAGCATGACGCAGGAGCAATTTTTTGAAATAGAACAAAGTCCAGTTGTCACAATCAAAGAAAGTGGTAAATATGTTTTAGTTACACTAGTGACTGAAAATAGTTGGTTTTTTGGAGGAATGATTGTTAGTTTTTTGATTATTTTCTTTTTTGTTGGTGTGTTTGTTGTTCACAAGAAGAACCAAGTCAGATCACATACAAGGTAATAGTTGGCAAAGAGTTTTTCTGCGATCTTGAGTTTTCAGGGTGGCTTTTTCTATTGTGTGGTTTACTACAAGTATGTTCCAAGAAAGGAGACGATTTGAGGATGATTTTTTCTTTGAGCGAGAAGGATAATTGTGCTAAAATAAATCTGCGTAGAATAAAAAAGTTGTTTCAGGAAGTGACAAATATAAACAAAAACAACTCAGAAAGCAGAGGGATGAACCGTTGAACTTTTGGGGTGGTTTTTGTATAACGTAAACTAGACAGAAATGTCAAAGCTGTCTATGAACGACAACTCAATGAAGAAAAAAATAAAACTATAAACAAATTGAATGAATATAATGCAAAAAATAGTTACACTCACTGTGTTTCTGAGCTTTATGATTCCAATTGTTGTGCTTGGCAGGAGCTATGACATTTATGTTGACGCAAGCAATGATAGTGGAACTGAAGATGGAACAAGCGCAAATCCATATAACACTATCTCAGAAGGAATTTCAGCTGCTCTCTTGAATGATGAAGATGGAAGAGAGGTTTATGTTGCTAATGGGGAATATCAAGAGCAAGTTCACGTAGAAGAAGATGTCGAGCTTTTTGGTGAAGATCGTTCAAATACAATAATTATTGGTCGAGATAGAGACGATGATGATTTTTCCTATGCTGTAAAGATGGAACATGGCACGAAAATTGAGGATTTCACCGTTAAATATGGGAATACAGGTATTTTGGTCGAAGAAGATTCAAGGGCAACAATTGAGCATTGCAAAATTAAAAGTTTTGATAAGATAGGCGTTGAAGTTCTCAGTGCTGATCGCAACAACAAAAAGATTTTTACAATGGAGGATTGCAAGATCTATAAAGGTGATGGTAAGGCTATGTATATAAGAAAAAGAAAGATAGATATTCGAGACAACAAAATCTATGACAATGAAGAGGAGGGGATCGATCTGCGTTCCAAGGTGAAGGGAAAGATCTATGACAATGAGATCTATGACAACGGAGAAAGTGGAATTGAATTTGAAATGAGAAAAACAAAGTTGAAAATTAAGGGTAACAAGATCAAATCAAATGATTCAAGTGCGATCACTGCTCAATATCGAGGGAAGAATGAGGGTGGAGAAGTGTTGATTGAAGACAATAAGCTCAAGAAAAATGATGAGTTTGCCCTGAGTTGTAATAACCCTCAAGGTGGAGTGCCACCAGTTTATTATTTTTCCAGTTCGATCACGATGCTGGAAAATGCGTTATCGAAAAATGATAGTGGAAGCTATGCTCCAATGTGTCAATTTTAAGTGAAAAAATCGCTTGTCATGAATATTGAAAAAGATGCAGTTTCAGCTGCTCTTTTTTTTGTGGAATTTGTGAAAATAGTGTATAATTTTATTGAAAAGACAAAAATAAAAACCCAGTCCCAGCACGATTTATGTCAAGTTGATATAAAGTTTTTCTTGTGTTGTGGATTTTTGGAGGGTGCTAATGATAAACAAAAAACAAAAAAAGAATTCAAAAGGATTTATTGCTGCATATGTACTTATTGCGGCTGCGGTTGTGATCACGTTGCTTGGCGGATTGCTTGTTTTTGTTGGTTCGTCGCAAAGAAGAGCTTCGGATGAAGTATCTCGTCAACAAGCTTTGCAAATCGCGGAGAGTGGAATTTATTTCTATAAATGGTATCTTTCTCACAGTTTGGATGGAAAAACTGCTCAGCAAATAAAGAACTTCTGGGAAGGCGGAACTGCTTATGGATATTCTGTGCCATATGAACAAGAGGTGACGGACAATGATGCAACTCCAATTGGAAGATATAGAATCAATGTTTCAGTTCCTCGACCTGATTCAACAATTGTTATGGTGACTTCGGAGGGTTGGACATATAAACATCCAGGCATTGTTAAATCTGTTCAGGTTCGTTTTCGCAGGCCATCTTGGAGCGAGTATTCAGTTTTAGCTAATGATGTGATGAGATTTGGAGAGGGCACACACGTTTATGGACCGATACATTCAAACAATGGTATTCGTTTTGATGGAATTGCTCATAATCTTGTTTCTTCTTCAGTTGAGGATTATTGGGATCCTGACACAAGCTCTACTTGTGATGGTGTTTGGACGTCACAGTCCGATGAAGATGCAACCTTTCTTGCGGGAAAGGAGTTTCCAGTGGCATCTGTTGATTTTGGGAGTGTGGTCACAGATCTTGCGCTTATTAAATCAGAGGCTCAGGCTGACGGACTCTATCTTGGCGGAGATACCTATGAGGAGTCAGTTTGTGGATGGACTTGGATAGGTCCACCTTGGCCTTGGTGGGATTGGCAATGTTCCACGAACAATGTTCCTGTTGAGGGATATCATCTCACGCTTCGAACTGATGATCGTGTTGAAGTCAGATTGGTGACTGATTCAGGTTCATCTTCTCACAGAATATATGACGAAACAGGCGCAACTACATATGATTTTCCAAACAATGGACTTGTCTTTGTTGAAAATCATGTTTGGGTTGATGGTCAGATAGACGGTTATCACCTGACTGTTGCTTCTGGCGATCTTGAACAAGCAGGAGTTGACACTGATGTTTATATCAATAATGATATCACATACACCAATACAGATGGGACGGATATTATAGGCTTGATTGCCGAGAATGATGTTTCAGTAGGTCTCTATTCTGAGGATAATCTTGAAATCCATGCAGCTCTGCTCGCTCAAAATGGAAGAGTTGGTCGCGATTACTATAATTTCGGTACTTCAGCGACATACTATAAAAGAGATACAATTACCGTTTATGGTTCAATAGCAACCAATCAACGATATGGATTCAGATGGATTTGCGGAGGAAATACTTATTGTAGTGGCTATTTGAACAGGAACTTGCATTTTGATAACAATCTGCTGTATTTCCCGCCACCATTTTTTCCAACTGGAACTACTTATGAGCTTGATCTATGGGAAGATTTGTAGGACTTGACAGTTCAGATCTTGAAAATAATAGAACAAAAAGAAACGCAGAAAAATCATGCCGAAAATGACATTCAAAAATTATCTTGCATACCTATCTGAACCACGTACGTTTGGTGTTGATATAAATGACAACGAAATCAAAGTTTTTGAAATTGAAAAAAATAAAGAAAAACATAAAATTGTTGGTTGGAATAAACGAAGACTACCAAAGGGCATCGTTGAGGATTGCGAGATTCTTGATAAAGAAAAATTTTCCGAAGTTTTTTTTGATGCAGTTGGAAATTCTGAGGGAAAAAAGCTGAAGGGGAAGGCTGTTATTGTCTCAATTCCTGAGAACAAGGTTTTTTTGAGAATCATCAAGATTCCAAAGATGTCTGAAGAGGAGTTGTGTGAAGCAATAAAATGGGAGGTAGAAGCGAACATTCCAATCTCGGCTAGTGAGGTTTATTATGATTGGCAGATTGTTGACAAGGGGAAGAAAGAAATGAGAGTGCTTGTTGCTGCGTCTCCAAGAAAAGTAGTTGACAGCTTGATCAGCACATATGAGCAAATTGGATATAAGGTTTGTGTTTTGGAAGCAGATTCAATAGCAACAGGAAGGAGCGTTTTGTCAAAAAAAGACAAGCGTCCTGTTCTTTTGGTAGACATTGGAATCGAAGGCACTGGATACTTCATTTTTTCTGGAGGTTATCCTGTTTTTTCATCTGGAGGTTCTGTTTCTGGAAACTTATTCACTGATGCTGTTTCAAAATACTATGGATTGGAATGGAAAAAAGCCGAGCAATACAAGATGAAAATGGGACTGGGGACTAATAAAAAAGAAAGAGAAGATGTTTTCAGGGTTTATAGTGGATTGTTGTCAACATTGGTTCAGGAGATTGAAAAGACTATAAATTTTTATGACGAAAATTTGAGTATAGATAACGAGAAAGTGGAAAAAGTTGTTCTTTGCGGTGGCGGTTCAAATCTTAGAGGACTTTTGCCATATTTAGCAATTCATCTTAAGCGTCAAGTTGTCCAAGGAAGTCCTTGGGAAAATGTGCATCTTGGAAAAGAGATTCCGCCTATATCAAAAGAGGAAGCTCAAAGTTATATAACTGTTATTGGTCTCGCTCTTAGAAACTGTCAAAATGGATATTTTAATTAATCTTCTTTCTCCTACCGAGAAGGAAGAGATAAAAAATTTACGCAGAGTTGGCGTTATTTTGAAAATTGGTTTTTCAGCAATTTGTGCAATGGGAGTTTTTGTTGTTTTTCTTTTTTTCACTATGAAGGCGATTCAAATTCAGCAAGATGTTGTGCTGAAAGAAATTGCTCGCTTTGAACAATCGTTTTCATATAAAGAGGTGAAAGTGGCGCAAGAGGCTTTGAGAGAATATAGCAAAACTGCATCCAAGGTTAAGAATGGCTTGAGCAATCAGAAATTGAGGTGGGAACTGGTTTCTGAAATAAGTGCGGTCATTCCTAATGATATAAAAATTGTTGAATTCTCGGTTGATTCAAAAGACGTGTTGACTTTAAATGGCATAGCTTATACACGAGATGCTTTGTTGCAGTTGCAAGAGGAACTTGAAGGAATTGAAAGAATTACAAAAATTGAATCTCCGATTTCAAATTTTGTTGCAGACAAAGATGTCGAGTTTGAATTTACCGCAGAGATTAAAAAATAGGAATTTTTTATAATTACTGAATTGTGATGGCAGAAAATTCTAGTAAAACAAAAAATATTGTGTATGGAGTTCTGGCCATGATGATGGTTGTTTCGGCATGTTTGATGATTTTTCTTATTGTGCCAATGGTGAAGAAAGTTTATGGAAATAAAGATGGTTTTGAAGAAAAGAAACTCGAGTTTGATGCAATAAGAAAGGATGCTGCTGATGCAAAGAAATTTTCAGATTTAGTTGCTGATCTTGGACAAGACCAGGAGCTGGTTGAAGAAGCTGTAATTAATGAAGATTCAATAGTCGAATTTATTAGAGAGATTGAACTTATCTCGACCGAAGTTGGTAATGAAATTGAAATTGTTCACAAAAAAGTTGTTGCAAAAAGAAGAGCTCATTCAGCTCTAAATCAAGATCCTGAAGCAGAGAAAGCAAAGCAGGAAGCAGCGGAAAAAGAAAAAAACACGGTACGACTCGAGGTGATTGTTCATGGGAATTATAGACAATTTTTGGAATTTTTTTACAAACTAGAGAATATGACATATGTTTTTAATATTGAGTCGTTCAAGGTGACAGGATCAAGAAGCTCTGGCAGTATATTGTCATTGAAAGAGGACGTTCCACCTGATTGGACCAAGGGGATTGTCACAGTTGCTTTCATACCAAAAAAATCAGCTCAATCCGATAAAGAAGGTAAATAACAAAATGTGATGGCAAAACAGAAACAGAAACAGAAAAAAGACATCAAAGATGTTTTGAAGGAAATTAAAAAGAAATGTCCTAGATTCATTTTGGATACCTGGTATTTCACAGTTATCTTTTTTTTGACTGCTTTCTCGGGATCGATGTGGGTATGGTGGAGTTGTTATTATTCACCAACACCATCTAAGAATGTTTTGATAAGTTTTGAGACCAAAAAAGAGGACTTTGATTCAATGAAGAAAAGAACACAAATGGCGATTGAGTTGCTTCAGGGAAAGCTAGATAAATACAAAAATGTTCCTGATCTGAGCCAACAAAGAGAGTTGTTCAAAGTAAAAGTAGAAGTCGAAGAGATCGAGCCTGCTGAATCTGAGCCGATTGTTGTTCCTTCGGGTGAAGTGAAAGTGGAGGAAACACATGAAGTAAATCCACAACCAAGCCAATAAAGAGAAGTTGAACTTTGACGTTTTGGGATATTTTTGTTACCCTTTTGTGAGAGATTTTTGTTGGTTCAAACTATGTCCCGGTAGCTCAGTTGGATAGAGCGGGAGCCTTCTAAGCTCTAGGTCGCAGGTTCGAATCCTGCCCGGGATACAAATATAAACTGCAACGATAGAGGGATACTATGGAAGACACGATCAGTATCTTGTTTTATAATTTGGCTAATTTCTGTTTTAAGAAAGACAGTCTTGTAACACTCTTGTATGGCTCGAATCGTTTCGAGAAGAGATTATAATTGAAGGAGAGCTCGCAGTATCTTTTTTGTGATAGGATTCGGGCTAGGACTGTTCTTGATGATTAACGTAGACATATAACTTTCTTTGCAAAAATGCAAAAGACCTCGGCAAATCTGCTGAGGCCTTTTTGTATTCAAGGAAGATGATTCTAAATCATAAACTCAACAACATCTCCGTCTTGGACGATGTATTCTTTTCCTTCAGTGCGAAGCAGTCCTTTTTCGCGAGCTGTTGATTTTGAGCCAGCCTCAATCAGTTCATCATAGAAGATAATTTCGGCTCGAATAAATTTTTTTTCAAAATCTCCGTGAATGGCACGACCAGCACGAGGCGCAGTGGAATTTTTCGGAATTGTCCAAGCTCTTGTTTCTTGCTCTCCAGTCGTGAGGTATGTCATCAAGCCCAACATGTCATAACTTTTTATGATTAGTTTTTCTAGATGTGATTTAAGTTCAAGTTCTTTCTTGTCATCATCGGAAAGCTCCAGAAGCTCTTCTTCGATTTTTATGTCAAGCGCTATGTGTGTATGTATACTCTTTGTTAGGTTGTGCTTTTCAAGCGCTTGCTGAATATTTTCAGGATTGTTAGTGTTGAAAATACAGAGAATTGGTTTGAAAGAAAGTAGATGTAGGTCCTGAATCAGTTCGTAATCTTTTCCAAGTTCATGCGTGAATTTTTGAACTTCCTCAATGCTATTTTTGTCCAAAATATCTTTTAGATTTTTAACTATTTCCAATTGCTTGACGGACTCTTTGTTGTTTCCGCGTGCTTCCTTTTCTAATTTCATCAGTCGTTTTTGTACTGTCTCAATGTCTGCCAGGATAAGTTCAGTGTCTATTATCTCAATATCTTCTTTTGGGTCTATTCTGTCATGAACATGGACAATGTTTTTGTCTTCAAACATTCGAACAACATGGACAATGGCGTCCACTTCGCGAATGTTGTGCAAAAATTTATTGCCCAGTCCTTGTCCTTCGGCTGCACCTTTTACAAGTCCAGCTATATCTACAAATTCTATTGTTGCATAGAGTTTTTTGGCAGATTTTGAAAGCTTTGCCAAGTGGTCAACGCGATTGTCTGGTACCTCAACAACGCCAATGTTTGGCTCTATGGTGCAGAAGGGGTAGTTGTTGATGTCTACTTGAATGTTGGTCAGTGCCTTAAAAAGAGTTGATTTGCCAACATTTGGAAGCCCGATAATGCCAATTTTCATTTATTATTCTTGATTTAGTTAATAATATATTATATCATCGCTTTTCTTGAAATGATTGTCAATTAGAGTTAGTCTGTAAGTGGTACATATCGGATGATTTGTGTGCTGAAGGGAATGTTTTAGATTCCCCACTTGATTAAAACAAAGCAATGAAAGCTCTAATCGTTTTTTATTCTCGAACAGGAACAACCAAAAAACTTGCGAAGGTTCTTGGTGGTGTCATTGATTCTTGTGATCTGGAGGAGCTTTTTTGCTCCGAGATGAAAACTGGGCTAGTGGGTTATTTGAAAGCTGGACATCAAACATTCAAAAAACTTAAACCAGCAATTGAGCCAATCGAGCACAAACCAGAGCAATATGACATTGTTGTTGTGGGGACTCCCGTTTGGATTGGAACTATGTCTAGTCCAGTTCGGTCATACCTTTATCGTTATAAAGATAAATTTTTAAAAACAGCCTTTTTCTGTACTTGTGGTGACAAACAAGATATGACTTTTGAGAAAATGAAAGGTATCAGTGCTTCAATTCCAATTGCAACTCTTGAGATTGTTGCAAAAAAGATCAACTCACCAGAGTCATTGGAAAAGGTGAAGGATTTTGTCAAAATTATTAATTCAGTTTAAACAAAAAATATGATAATTATTGATGTTGAAGCAACGGGACCAAACCCAAGAAAAAACTCCATTGCCTCTATCGGGGCAGTTGATTTTTCTGATAGTGAGAATCAATTTTATGGTGAGTGTCAAATTTGGGAGCAGTCCGAGATCGATCAAGCTGCACTCAAAATAAATGGATTTACCTTGGAGCAGCTGCGGGATTCAAAAAAAGACAGTGAGGCTGAGATGTTGAAAAAGTTTTCTGAATGGATGAAACAATTTCCCAACAAGACGCTTGCTGGTCAGTACCCATCTTTTGATAGAGATTTTATTAACGCCGCATCAAAGAGGGTGGGATTGGGAATGCTCATTTGGCGCAAGACGATTGATTTGCATGCAATTTGCTATGCTCACATGTTGGGACGAAGATTGGAGATCCCACTTTCCAACGAGAGGTCAGACTTGACCGCTGACATGATTTTTAACTATGTTGGATTACCAAAAGAGCCAAGACCTCATAATGGGCTTACTGGTGCCAAAATGGAGACAGAGGCATTTTCTCGTCTGATTCACGGAAAGACACTTATGAAAGAATTTGAGAGTCATGATGTGCCAAGATATCTTTTGTAAGAGGAAGTTAACAAAATATAAGTAATATGAAAAAGAAGAAACCAGAATTGCTCGCTCCGGCTGGGAGCTTGGAAAAAATGAAGATCGCATTTGAATTTGGAGCTGATGCGGTCTATTTTGGTTTGCCCGATTTTTCTTTGAGAGTGAGAATAAATCAATTTGGCGAAAAGGAAATACGAGAGGCTGCAGAATATTGTAAAAAGAAAAAAAGAGATTTTATGTGACATTGAACATTTATGCTCACCAGAGACATTTGAAGACTCTCCCGAAACATTTGAAATTGATAAAAGAGATTCAGCCAAGTGCCGTGATTGTTTCTGATCCTGGAGTGCTGAGTGTTATCAGAAGGAAATTGCCTAACCAGGAGGTTCATCTTTCTACACAAGCCAATGCAACCAACAGTGAGGCAATAAAATTTTGGCAGCAGCAGGGAGTCTCAAGAGTTATCCTTGCTCGTGAAGTTACTTTAGAAGAAATTCAGGAAATAAAGAAAAAGACTCCGAATGTTGAATTGGAGTGTTTTGTTCATGGAGCAATGTGCATGTCTTATAGTGGACGTTGCATTCTTTCCAAGTGGATGACCAACAGAAGTGCAAACATGGGAGATTGTTCCCAGCCGTGTCGATGGCAGTATTCTGTTGTGGATGATAAGAAAAGGTTTAGTGTGGAGTTGGAGCAGGATCAACACGGAACGTATTTTTTCAATAGCTATGACATGTGTATGGTTGAGCACCTGGACGAGCTGATTGATACAGGTATTGATTCGTTGAAAATAGAGGGGAGGGCCAAGAGTGTCTATTATGTTGCTATGGTGACCCGAGCGTATAGAATTGTGCTCGATGCAACTTGGAAAGCCAGAAAAGATAGATTGAAAGAAAGTGAGCTGGAAAGAGTGATTCCAGAACAGAGAAAACAACTAGAAAAACTTTCTCATCGTGGATATTCCGAAGGGTTTTTCTTTGGAGAGGAACCGCAACATCTTTTTGACAAGGCATACAAAGAAACAAACTGGCTTTTTGTTGGAATTTCTCAGGAAGAAAAAAAATCGAAAGAAAGAAATATTTTTGTTCACAATTACTTGAATAAAGGTGATGAAGTAGAAGTGGTTGGAGCGACTTTCGATTGTATGGTGAAAATTGAAAGAATTGTTGATGAAAAAGGAGAGGAAATTAAATCCGCTCATGGTGGTTTGAATAAAACATTTCAAGTCACATTGTCAAAGTCAGTTGAGGGAACGTTTTTGGCGCGGAGAAATGAAAAGAATATTGGTTAGGTAATTTGAGATTGTTCAAAAAAGGATTATAATTTATGATGTGGGTAGGACAGTTCATCGAGTATATTTGCTTTTTCGCAATTGACTAAAGTTGGGATTGTGCTAGAATGATTTGATTCGAAATAGATAATTAGTTGCGAGTAAAAAAGGGAGGATATGCGATTTACACATATACAAAAAGCAAAGTTAATCCTTGTGATTAATTTTATCGTGCTCTTTTTCATTATTGTTGCCACGCCATATTTTATTAAAGGTGGAACATCTTGGGTTGGCGAAGAAGTTGTTGAAGGTGTTTTTTTGACTATTGAATTGATTGCCTTGATTGTGGTGTTTCGGCACTATGATGTTCAAATGAGAAAAAAAGAAGAAGAGGCAATGACATTGAATTTGAAGCTTGAGAAAAAGGAGAGGGAGTTGCTCAATGCATTGGAATATCTTGGGAAGGTAAACGTGCAAGTCTCGATGATCAAATCGCTTTTTGGGACAATGAAAGTTCCTTCAACAAAAAATCAATTGCTAGATGTTTTTTCAGAACTTCTTCGTGTTGTGATGAGTGTCACTAAGGAAAATTGTGCGAGATTGAGAATAGTTAATTTGCAAAACCAAAGAACAGTCAGTGAATATGTCGAATCTCTTGAGGATGAAAACAGTGTATGCCAGGTTGTTGCAGGAAACAAGGAGTTGCTTGAGAGATTTTCAGAGAAAAATAAGAAAAATATTTCTGATTTTCGAGTTTTCTTTTCTGACGTAGAGAATTTTTATTTGAAGGCATTTCTTTTCGTTCCAGACACAAGAAAAAAAGAGTATTCAACAGAAGAGCGAGCATTTCTTGAGGCAATTGCGAATCAGTGCGAAGTGGTGTACTTGCTTTTTAATTCAAAATACTATAAAGCAAAATAGACAACAGAAAATTTAAATTAAACCAAGTGGTCATAAGTATTAGCCAATAAAACCAAAAAAGTTATGGTAAAAATCAAAAAAGCGGTTGTTGCAGTTGCTGGGAGTGGAACGCGTTTTCTTCCAGCGACGAAAGCGATGCCCAAAGAAATGCTTCCGATTGTTGACAAGCCAATCATTCAACTGGTTGTTGAGGAGCTTGTTGAGGCTGGAATCGAGGATATTATCCTGGTTACAAAATGGGATAAGAAGTCGTTGGAAGATCATTTTGATCACAGTTTGGCACTTGAACACGAATTGGAAAAGTCTGGCAAAGAAAGTAGATTAAAAGATGTGAAAAAGATCGCTAGTATGGCGAAATATGTGTATATTAGACAAATGCCTCAATATGGCAATGGAGTGCCAATTCTTTCCGCTGCAAGTATGGTTGATGATGAGCCATTTGTGTTCTGTTTTGGTGATGATCTTGTGAAGTCAAAGAGTTCTTTCACAAAAACAATGATCGAATCTTATGAAAAAGTTGGGAAGCCAATGATCGCTGTTCAGGAGATGCCGGAAGAGGTTCTTTATCGATATGGAGTTGTTGCTCCGAAAGAGGGTTCAAAAATGAAAGATGGTTTGATTCAAATTAGTGGAATCATTGAGAAGCCTCAACCAGGAGAAGCTCCTTCAAATCTTGCTGATTTTGGGAGAATGATTTTTGATCAAGACATTATCAATGCTCTAAAAGAGACAGAGACTGGAAAAGGTGGGGAATTATGGATAGTCGATGCCATTACAAAATATATTGATAATGGTGGAGAGTTTTATGCAAAAAAAGTTCAAGATGGGGAGTGGCTTACAACAGGAGATCCTTTGAATTTTGTGAAAGCGACTTTGAAATATGCCGTTGAAAGAGAAGATATCGGTGAAGATATAAAGGAATTTATAAAAAAGGAGATTTGTTAGGAAAATCTTTTCATAAAAAACATCCCTCAAGAGAGAGGGTGTTTTTTGTTGCCTTGTTCATTTTGTAAGCCGGATTCTGTTCATCTCGAAAGATGTGCAATTATTTATCTTCGTCACTTGTTGCCAAGTGATTTTAGCGGCTCAGAATCATTGCAGGGCAATGACAATTCGGCTTTGCACCAGATAGGGTTTGCCACGCCTATGCGTTGCCGCAAGGCGAGTCTTGTGGCCAATTCCGAATAATCAGAATCGACATCAACACACTTTTCACCTTTTGTTCTGCAAAAACAGAACTAGTATTGTCTCTGTGGCACTTTCCCTTGCTTGTTGTTGCCAACAAACCGGTCGACATTATCGACTATCCATGAACGTTGCAGGGCAACGGACGGTGTCCGGACTTTCCTCCCGAGTTGTTAATAAAAAACAGCCGGGCAATTGCTTAAATGAACTAGGCTATCAAATTATATCACAAAATAAGATATTGTCAATGATAAATAATCCTAAAAAATAGGTTTTTTGCAAAGCTTAATTGTTTTGCAAACTTTGTTTTGTTGTTGCTAAAATGCTTACTTTATGCTAGAATCTCAGTATCAAAAAATTTTCAAAATGTGATTGTTGTATTCCAAGTCTATGGAAATTTTTTGTTGAATAAAATTAATATATAGAGATTTTCATTAATATTTGCTGATAAATTGCAATAAATGAAAAAATCCGAATTGTTTTTCAGTACGTTGCAGGTTCCGATTGATTACTTCATGATTGTTTGTGGTGGAATGGTTGCCTATTTTCTGAGAGTTAACCCAGCTGTGCAGGAAATAAAACCAATACTCTATCAATTCAGCTTGCGTCAATACGCCGAGTCATTGCTTATAATCGGTGTGTTTTTTGTCTTGGTCTATGCGATAGACGGACTATACAACATGCGTGCTACGAAGAGAACATTGAAGGAAGTCTATTTGGTTTTTCGTGCAACAGCGATTGGACTGACAATAATTATTGTTGGTTTGTTTTTAGATCGCGATTTATTTTCATCGCGATTTATTATTTTGTTTGGTGGTGTTCTTGTTGTTGTTTTTGTTTCTTTCGGTAGAATCGCGCTTGGATATATTCAGCGGCAATTATTGATCTTAAAGGGAATAGGAGTTCATAGACTTCTTGTTATTGGAGTGAATGGGTATTGTTGCTCATTGAGAAAATATGTGAAAAAAAATCCAGACTCGGGATATAAAGTGATGGCACATATTGAAAAGATAGAGTTGGAGAGAATAGATAGAATTCGAAAGATGAAAGGAATTGATGAGATTATCAAGTGTTCTCCCGAAGGAAGTAAGCGGGACTTATTGAGGTTGAAGGCATATTGTCTTCAGAATAAACTGTCTTTCAAATATGTTCCGACATTAATTCAAACTTCAAATTTTGATTTGGGAATTTTTCTTGGTGAACCATTGATTGAAATCAAGAATACTCCACTGGATGGATGGGGAAAAATTCTCAAGAGGGTCTTTGACCTCGTTGGTGCAGTGATTGGATTGATTTTGTTTGGGATTCCTATGCTCATCATTGCTTTGCTCATTTGGTTGGAGTCTGGTCGTCCAGTTATTTTCAAAAACGAGAGAGTTGGTCACAAGGGTGACTTCTATCTGTACAAATTTCGATATTTAAAAAAGAAATACTGTCACGGGGTTCAGTTTTCTGCACATCACAATGAAAAAGCATTGAGATTCTTGAAGGAATTGATAGAGAAGCAATCAATCAAGAAAGGACCAATTTATAAAATCAAGAATGATCCACGAAAAACAAAAGTGGGAGCATTTCTGGAACGTTTCTCTCTTGATGAGTTGCCACAATTTCTCAATGTCTTTAGGGGGAATATGAGCTTGGTTGGTCCTCGTCCTCATCAGCCAATTGAGGTTGAGAAATATGAAGATTATCAAAAGCGAGTTTTGACTATTAAGCCAGGAATAACTGGAATGGCTCAAGTCTCAGGGCGAAGTGATTTGGATTTCAAAGATGAGGTGAGGTTGGACACTTTCTATATTGAAAATTGGTCACTTTGGTATGATGTGCAAATTATTCTCAAAACAATACCCTCACTGTTTAAAAGGAGGGAAAACTAAAATTGAATGTGAATTAAAAATGAAGAAGTTCAACTTTGATAAAATGAAGAAGATCTATTTTGTTGGAATCAAGGGATCTGGAGTAATTGCTTTTGTTGAACTTTTTCATCTTCAGGGCAAAGAAATTGTTGGTTCTGATACTGATGAAAAATTTTTCACTGATGATACTCTGAAAAGATTGGGAGTAAAGTATTCAGAAAAGTTTGATGTTGAGAATATAAAAAAGGAAGAACCAATTGATTTGGTTGTCTATTCAACGGCTTATAGTCCAGAGAATAATCCAGAGCTGAAGTATGCAGTTGGGAAAGGAATTCCAAGCTTGTCCTATCCTGAGCTAATCGGGCAATTTATGAAAGCGAAATATAGTATTGCTGTTTGTGGGACGCATGGAAAAACAACAACAACTGCAATGTTGGCTTTGGCCATGAAGTATGCGGATTCAGATCCGACAGCGATTATTGGTTCAAAAATCAAGCAGCTTGATTCAAACAAGATGATAGGTAAATCGGATTATTTTATTTTAGAAGCAGACGAATATCAAAACAAATTTCTTCATTATAATCCAAATGCTGTCATTTTGACTTCTTTGGATTATGATCATCCCGATTTTTTTAGTTCCTTTGAGGAATATCTTGAAGTGTTTAAGGAGTTTGTGCGAAAAATTCCATCACATGGATTTTTGGTTGTTTGGGGAGAAAGTGCATACACTCTTGAAGTTGCGAAAGAGGCCAGTTGTAGAATTATAATCTATGGTTCTTTTAGAGAAGAAAATATAGTGTCAACATTGGATGAGGTTCCTGGAGACAAAATAGACGAAAGCCAAATTGAGGATATTAGATTGGATTTTTCTGCTGCAGGAAAAGAGGATGTGGAATTTGAAATTGCACCTCCGATCTATAAAATGAAGCTTAAAACTCCTGGAGGACACAATATGCTCAATGCCACAGCTGTTATCGCGACTTGTAGACAATTTGGCCTTGATGAAGAAAAGGTCATTGTGGCACTTGAGAACTATGAGGGTGCTGCTCGAAGATATGAGAAGTTGGGAACTTATAACAAAGCAAAAATAATTGATGACTATGCTCATCATCCACAAGAGGTTCGTGCAACGCTTTCTGCTGTGCGCGGGGAATATCCAGACAAGAATATTATTTGTGTTTTTCATCCGCACACTTTTTCAAGAACACAGGCTCTCTTGACAGAATTTTCTGAGAGTTTTGATGATGCAGATGAGGTTATTGTTCTCGATATCTATGCATCTGTGCGTGAAAAGGAAGGTAAGGTGACTTCAAAGGATTTGGTGGATAAGATGAGGAGGATAAAACAAAATGTCCAGCATATACCAACATTAGAAGAAGTCTGTGAACATCTTGAAAAAACACTCACAAGCAAGGATGTTTTGATTACAATGGGGGCTGGCAATGTTTTTGAAATTGGAAAAAGATTGGCAGGATATAAAGTATGAAAAAACAAAACTTCACAACCGATGAAGACCAAACAAAAGAGTTTGCGAAAAAGCTTGTTGAGGAAGATTTGCCCAGCAATGTCATTTTGCTTGAAGGGGATCTTGGAGCAGGAAAGACAACTTTTGCGCAAGGTGCATTGAAGACATTTGGGGCCGAAGGCCCATTCACATCTCCGACATTTGTGATCATGAAACGCTATGCGTTGGGCGATGAAAAATATGAAAATATTTTTCATTTTGATTGCTATCGTGTCAAGTCGGGTGACGTTCTCGAATTGGGATGGGAAGAAATAATCTCCAATCCTAGGAACCTTGTTTTTGTTGAATGGCCCGAGCGAATCAAGAAAATTTGGCCAAAAAAATATGTGAAAATTTCATTTGAAATTTCGGATAGAAGCAAAAGGAGGATTTTAATTAATAGTAAATAACCCCAGTTTAACGGCTCTTTTATTTCGCAGTTTAATGGGGCAAGTAAAAAAATGAAAATCAATCGTGAAATTATCAGAGGATATGATCTTCGTGGTGTCACTGGAAAAGATTTAACAGCAGAAATTGTTGAGCACTTTGGCAAAGCTTATGGGACCTATATCCAAAAAAAAGGAGATGTTAAAGTTGCAGTCGTTGGAAGAGATTCTCGTCTCACCAGTGAGGAATACAAAGATGCATTAGCAAAAGGAATTGCATCAACTGGTCTGGACGTGATTGATGTTGGATTGGTCTTAGTTGGCACTGTCTATTGGGCTCAATATCACTTTGACACAATTGCATCTTCCATGATCACTGCGTCTCACAATCCGAAGGAATATAATGGAATGAAGTTTTCTATTGATCTTTCTGAATCAATGATTGGTGATGATCTGCAGGAGCTTGTTGATATTGTTGAGGCAGGAGAATATGTTCAAGCTGACGAATCGGGAGAGATTAGGCAGGAAGACATTACTGACATCTATTTTAAAGATATCATGGACCGAGTAAAAATCACGAAGAAATTCAAAGTTGTTATTGATGCAAGCTGTACGACGCCAGGAGCTGTAATTCCAGATCTGTTAAGAAGAGTAGGTTGTGAAGTCGTCGAAAGCAATTGTGAACTGGATGGTAATTTTCCTCTTGGAGTTGCTGATCCAACAGAAACAATAGTTGCAGAGAGGCTACGTGATAAGGTTCTTGAGACAGGTGCTGACATTGGTTTTTCCTATGACACTGACGGCGATAGAATTGGGATTGTTGATGAAAAAGGTGGAATAATTTGGAACGATGTTTTGGTTGCACTTTTTGCAATTGAAATTTTGCATGATCATCCAGGTGAGAAAATCATGTATAACACATTGTGTTCCAAGGTTGTTGATGAGACGATAGTGAAGCATGGTGGAGAGCCATTTATGTGGCGCACTGGTCATGGCTTTTTGAAAAAGAAGAATCAAGAAGTGAAAGCTCCGTTCATTGGTGAACTCTCCGGACACTTCTTTTTCTCAGCTGATTTTTATAATCATGATGATGGGTGCTATGCCACATTAAGACTTTTGAACTATCTTTCTCGAACAGGAAAAACTTTGAGTGAGGAAGTTGATGCTTTGCCAAAGTATATTTCTTCTCCTGAAATTAAAATAAGTTGTGCTGATAATAAGAAAATAGAGTTGATGGAAAAACTTTCTCCGATAATGAAAGGAGATTATCCAGAAGCTGAAGTGATTGATGACGAAAGAGCTGGAGATGGAGTTCGTCTCGAGCTGAATGATGCAATGTTTATTGTAAGATATTCTCAAAATGGTCCTTATATTACTGTTAAGTTCGAGGGGAAAACGAAACAGAGATATGACGAGTTAGGAAAATATATTAGAACTCTTCTGAATAAGTTTGAGGAGGTTGATTGGAATGGTCCAATTCGTGTTAATACTGAAGAACTAGAAAAGTATTAGATTGGACAAAGTTTCTTTAGAGTGGTAGTCTGAACGAAACAAGGGATTTGTGGAAACTTCCATAAGAGCCAGTTTGGCAAAGTTGCTGGACTGTTCTTGGCAAAAACTCTTTAAAAAAACAAACATGTCACCAGAGAATCAAACAGATGAATCTTTAATAACATTTTTCGGAAGAACAAATTTTCGAGAAGTTGGACGAGATTTTGGCATACGAAAAAAGGATCGACGCCAACATATGTATGTGATTGGAAAGACTGGAGTTGGAAAAACGGAATTGTTGAAAAACATGGCGTTGCAGGATGTTGAAAGTGGTCATGGGCTTGCAATTATTGACCCTCATGGTGAGTTTGTTGAGGAAGTTTTGGATCAGATTCCTCCACACAGAACAAATGATGTAGTCTACTTTAACCCAGCGGATATTGATAATCCGGTGGGTTTTAATATTCTTCAAGTTCCTGACGTTCAGTACAAGCATTTAGTTGCTTCTGGACTCATGGGAATTTTCACCAAAATTTGGGCCAATGTTTGGTCTGCAAGAATGGAATATATCATGAACAATTGTCTCCTTGCTCTTTTGGACACACCAAACACAACGTTGTTAGGAATTACAAGAATTCTGGTGGACAAAGACTATCGACAAAAAATAATCGATAACGTTAAGGATCCAGTCGTCAGATCATTTTGGATAAATGAATATGCTAGTTGGAGAGAACAGTTCAGAAATGAGGCCATCGCGCCTATTCAGAACAAAGTTGGACAGTTCTTGTCTGCTTCATTGATTAGGAACATCATTGGTCAATCAAAAAGTACAATAGACATTCAAGATATCATGGACAACAGAAAGATATTGTTGGTGAATGTTTCGAAGGGGCTTGTTGGTGAAGACAACTCGGCACTATTAGGAGCGATGATTATCACAAAAATACAGTTGGCTGCAATGGAAAGGGTGAGGATTGAATCAGAAAAGCGACAAGATTTCTTTTTGTATGTTGATGAATTCCAAAACTTTGTCACAGAATCTTTTGCTGACATTCTTTCTGAGGCAAGAAAGTACAGACTTAATCTGATCTTGGCTCACCAATATGTTGGACAACTTGTGACAGACACAACAACAAAGGTGAGAGACGCAGTTTTTGGAAACGTAGGATCGTTGATCACCTTCAGGGTTGGTGCCGCTGACGCTGAATTTTTGGAAAAGGAGTTTGAACCAAGATTCTATGTGCAGGACCTAGTAAATTTAGAGAACTACAATATTTATCTTCGGTTGATGATCAATGGAGTTACGAGTTGTCCTTTTTCAGCTACTACGCTTCCACCAAGAAAAATTGATGATGAGCGCAAGTTAAACAGGAAAAAAGTTATTCGAGTCTCGAGAGAGAGATATGCGAATTCAAGAGAGGAAGTGGAAGAGAAAATCAATCGCTGGAGTGGAATGTGGAACGACAGTGAGTTCACTGCACCAAGTGGTGATGGAGGTGCAGCTATTCTCGATAACAAAGAGCCGGATCCTTCACTTAAGGATCCCGAGGCGATCCATCCTGACAATTGCTGGGCTTGTGGCAAAGATGTAAAATTGAAGTTCATGCCTGACGGAAAACGACCGATTTTTTGCAAAAATTGTTTGGCAAGATCGCGAAGCGAGCAATCAAAAACTGGAAAACCAATCTTACTTCCTTATAAGCCTAAAGAAGGTGTGAAAAAAGTGCAGCCCGAATCTATGTCGCAGGAACCACGAAAAGTTGAATCAAGTCCAGAACTGGAAACGATGGGTATTGGTGCTGATCCACCAAGTGCATCTTCTCCAGCACCAAAGTTGTCTGCATCCAACAATTCTTCGCGGAAAGCAACCTCTTTTCGCGAACAAGAAAGCAGTCAGAAAAAGAGGACACAAACATCTCACAAAAAGAAAGAAATAGACCTCAAGAGCGTGCGAGATGCAATCAATGATGCAATGAAAAGGAAGGATGGAGCAGATGACGGAAAATAACTTGACATTTTCGTTCTTTTGATCAATACTGGTTGAAGTTTCTAAATTATCAAGAATGCAAAGATGATAGCAATTATTAGGACAGGCGGAAAGCAATACAAGGTTGCCGAAGGCGATGTTATCGAGGTTGAAAAAATTGAAGGAGAAAAAGATGGAAAGATTGTTTTTTTTGATGTTTTGTTTGTTGGAGATGAAAAAGATGCAAAAATTGGAATACCAACAGTGAAGGGTGCAAAAGTTGAAGCAGTTATTGTTGAGCAGAAAAAAGGAGAAAAGGTGACAATTATCAAACACAAGGCCAAGAAAAGATATTTGAAGAAGATGGGGCATCGACAGATGCTCACTAAAGTTGAGATAAAGAAAATTTCAGCAGAGTAGATGCTGTTTGCTTGACGAAACTGAATTTTTAATGTAGTGTAGAAAAAGCTTTATTTATTATTTTTTTTGAAATTTAACTAAGTATTGTACATTATACGTTCATGGCAAAGGAGAAAAATCTCACTCAAGAAGAAACAAAGTCAAGAATTCGAATCAAGATCAAGGCATATGATCACAAAGTTATTGATCAATCTGCAAAACAGATTGTTGAGACAGCACAGCGCACAGGCGCTAAAGTGATCGGTCCAGTGCCGCTTCCAACTCAAATCAGAAAGATGACCGTTAACAGATCAACTTTCAAGAGCAAAAAAGCACGAGATCAATATGAGATCAGAACGCACAAGCGATTGATTGATATTATTGAACCATCCAATTCTACTATTGAGAGCTTGACGAATATGGACTTGCCTGCAGGTGTAGGGATTGAAATCAAGATGTAATTTTTTGTCATATTGTTCTATTGTTGTACCGTTAGTCTTTTGTAGCGGTCTGACAATAGAACAATATAGATTCATCATCTAGTTTAAGTTCCAAGGTGGAATACTGAATTAGCATGAAACCGAATATTTTTATTTTGGTTTGGCTAATGAAACTCGGTATTTCAAATCAAAACAAGGACATTCGGTTTTGTTTTGGTTTAAATAGTATTTTAGCGAAGTAAATGAAGGTTCTACTTACAAAAAAATTGGGAATGACAACAATTTATAAAGAAGGTGTAGCAGACAATGTTACGCTTCTTGAGGCTGGTGAAAATGCTATTGTTGCTTTGAGAAGTGAAGAGAAAGATGGATATGTTGCTGTTCAGGTTGGAATTGACAAAAGTAAGAATGAAAAAAAGGGATTTGATGTTCATAGTGAATTTAGAATGGGCAGTGCTGATGGATTTGAAGTTGGAAAGAATTTGACAGTTGAGCAGTTTGAGGAGGGGGACAAAGTTAATATTCAAAGTGTTTCAAAAGGAAAAGGTTATCAAGGTGTGGTGAAAAGACATGGCTTCGCTGGTTCGCCTGCGTCTCATGGACACCGACATGACTTGAGAGCTCCTGGTTCAATTGGAAGTGCTTTCCCGGAGCGAGTGATGAAAGGAAAGAAGATGGCTGGTCGAATGGGTGGCGGAAATGTTACTATTGAGAGTTTGAAAGTTTCCCTTGTTGACAAAGAGAGAAACATTATTGCAGTCAAAGGGCCAGTTTCTGGAACAAACGGAACTGTTGTGAGAATTATTTGTGAGAAATAGATATTTTTAATAGATTACAGCTGTGGCTAAAATTGAAGTAAAAAACTTGGAAGGAAAGAAGATTGAAGAAATCGAACTGAATCCAGAAATTTTTGGATTGGAAATCAATGAAGAACTTGTTTCTGATGTTTTTATTGCACAGCACGCGAACAGAAGAACGGCTATTGCTCATACAAAGACAGTGAGTGATAGAGCTGGGTCAACTGCAAAGCCTTGGGCGCAGAAAGGAACCGGACGAGCAAGGACTGGATCAATTCGGAACCCAATTTGGCGCGGAGGTGGTGTAACATTTGGACCAACAAAGAATCGAAACTTCTCCAAGAAGATAAACAAGAAGGTTGGAATCTCAGCCACTAAGATGGTTTTAAGTGGAAAAGTTAGCGCAAAAGAGCTGATTGTTGTCGATAGTCTGAAAACTGACAATAACAAAACGAAAGAAGTGGCGCAGGCTCTCAAGGCATTGAAAATTGACAGGAAGGCGCTTTTGGCACTCAGCGCTGATGAGAAAGACACAAAGTTGAGTAGCAGAAATATTAAATATTTGACGAACACGGAAGCGCAAGCACTTAATGTTTTCGATATGCTTAATAGCAAATATTTGATTGTGAGCAAAGCAGGAATTGAAGAGATTGAGAAAAGATTTGGAAAGAAAGAAAAGAAGGCAGAGAAAACACCTGAAACAAAGAAGATCAGTGGAAAAAAACAAGATAAAGACAAGAAATAATATCAATTTGATCTAAAGTCATGGTAGCATTCTGGGACAAAATTAAGTCAGTAGCTAAAGACGCTGAAGAGAAGAAAGAAGAGACACCAAAGAAGGATGTTTCAAAGGTTGTCGATGTGAAGAAAGAGGATTCAAAAGTGAAGAGCAGTAAGAAAAAGGTTATTAAAGAAGAGAAGAAGGAGAAGAAAAGCAAAAAGAAAGGCAAGAAGGTGAAAAAGAGAAATTTGAAAGCCCATGAAGCGCACCTGGTGAACAAGGTTTTGGTGCGACCAAAAATTTCTGAGGCAGTTATGAATCAGCAAATGTTGGGTAAATATGTTTTTGAAGTTTCAAGAGAGGCGAAAAAATCTGAAATCGCGAAAGCTGTTGAGTCCATGTATGGAGTTAGTGTGGTGAAGGTGAACACTCTTTGTTATAAGCCTAAGACACATGGTTTTAGAGGAAGAAGCGGAATGAAGAGTGGATTTAAAAAGGCAATCGTCACATTGAAACAAGGTGAAAGCATTGAAATGTTCAAAGAAGCTAAATAAGCTATAGATATAATCTACTGAAATGGCAATCAAGGTCTACAAAAAGAATAATGCAGGAAGAAGAAAGATGTCGGTGATAAAGCCGGTCGATTTTACTGACAAAAAACCTGAAAAGGCATTGACTCGATCGATCAAGAAAAGTGCTGGTCGTTCAAGAGGGAAGATCTCAATTCGTCACCGAGGTGGTGGAGCACGGAGGAAATATCGATTGATTGATTTCAAATTCAATAAGATCGGAGTTCCTGCTAAAGTTGTAGCGATCGAGAAGGATCCAAACAGGAGTGCGCTTATTGCTCTTTTGGTGTATGCTGATGGCGAGAAGAGATATATTCTTGCAACTAGTAAAATGAAAGAAGGGAAAGAGATTTTGAATGCAGACAAGACTCCGATCAAAGAAGGAAACAGGATGATGCTTAAGAATATCCCTGTTGGAACCGAAGTTTGCAACATTGAAATGGTTCCAGGTAAAGGTGCTCAACTTTCAAGAAGTGCAGGTTCAGTGGCACTTTTGCAAGCTATTGATGCAGATATGGCCACCTTGAAAATGCCGTCAACTGAGATCAGAATGGTCAAAGAGACGTGTTTTGCAACGATTGGAAGGGTGAGTAATTTGGAACACAGTGCTGTGAGAATTGGAAAGGCTGGGAAAAAGAGGCACTTGGGAAGAAGGCCGCATGTTAGAGGCTCAGCGATGAACCCAGTGGACCACCCACATGGTGGTGGCGAAGGTAGACAACCGATTGGTTTGAAGTATCCAAAAACTCCATGGGGAAAGCCGACTCTTGGAAAGAAGACGAGAAAAAAGAATAAACAGTCGAATAAGTTTATTGTTAGAAGAAGAAAGAAGAAACGAAGATAATTAAGATAATATTTTTCATAAAGACATGGCGAGAAGTTTAAAAAAAGGTCCATATGTTGATGACCGAGTCCTGAAAAAGATCAAGGATCTCAAATCAGGAGATAATACAGTTATCAAAACTTGGTCACGAGCATGCACGATCACTCCGGAAATGGTCGGTTTTACATTTGGAGTTCACAATGGAAAAGAATTCACTCCAGTTCGTGTTTTGGAAGACATGGTGGGACACAAGTTGGGTGAATTTTCACCGACTCGCAAATTTGTTCGCCATGGTGGAAGAATGCAGAAGGAATTGGAACAGGCCCAGAAAGAGCATGACATTCAAGCAGCAAAGGCCGCTAAAATTGATGAATAATAAAGTTATTGATTAATTCAATGAAAGTTAAGGCAAGACTAAAAAATTACCGATCATCAGCAAGAAAAGTGAGAGAAGTTTCTCCCATCATCAAGGGCTTGAGTGTGAAAGAAGCATTGTGGCAACTGGAGAATTTAAAGAAGGGATGCGCTGAGGATTTGAGGAAGTTGCTTTTAAGTGCAATTGCCAATGCCACGAACAATCATGCTTTTGAAAAAGAGAATTTGTTTGTTTCGGAATTGGTTGTACAAGAAGGTCGAGTATTGAAACGTTGGAGACCAAGAGCACATGGGAGGGCTACTCCTATTTTGAAGAGGTCTTGTCATGTGATTTTGACCATTGAAACCAGCGAAGAAGTTGAAAGGGAAAAGCAGGGGACGGAAAAGAAGAGAGATGAGAAGAAAAAAGAAGAGAAAAAATAATCAAGTGAAATTTGAACGATAATTTATAATAAATAGTTTATGGGACAGAAAGTAGACCCACGAGGACTGAGAATAGGAATCAACAAGACTTGGAGTTCTCGCTGGTACAACAAGAAAAACTATAAAGACATCTTGCGTCAGGATGTGGAAATGAATGAATACATTTTGAAAAACTATAAGGGTGCAGCAATTTCAAGAGTTGAGATCGAGAGAAGTGTCGCAAAGATCAGAATTGTCATTCATACAAATCGTCCTGGAGTTTTGATTGGTCGTGGTGGAAAGGGTTTGGAAGATCTTCGCAAGAAACTTGAAAGAAAATTTTTATTCAATGAAAAATTGCAGGTTCAAATAGATGTGAATGAAGTGAAAACAATCGAAGAAGATGCTCAATTGCTTGCTGATGAAGCTGCAATGCAAATCGAAAAAAGAATGTCTTTTCGCAGGGTGATGAAGATGATGATCGACAAAGTGATGCAGAACAGAAATGTTGACGGAATCAAGGTTGAATTGGCAGGACGACTTGGAGGAGCAGAAATGTCTAGAAAAGAGTGGTTGTCAAAAGGCAATTTGCCATTACACACGATGAGAGCAAATATAGATTTTGCAAAATCAACTGCATTTACTACGTATGGAACAATCGGTGTGAAGGTTTGGTTGAACAAGAAACATCCATTGGAAAGTAGAGACGAAGAAAGAGGGAGAAGAGATCACAGAAGGGATTACAGGAGATAATAAAGACCAAAGAAAAGTTAGATATAAGACATAACTCAATATTCGACAAAGATGTTGATGCCCAAGAAAGTAAAACATAGAAAGCTCCACAGAGGAGGAAAGACAAGAGGACTTGCTCACAAAGGTAGTAAAGTTTCGTTTGGAGCATATGGTATCAAGACGTTGGAATATGGGGCTATCAACTCAAGAGAAATTGAGGCTGCGCGTCGAGCAATTACGAGATATGTTCAACGAGGTGGAAAAATTTGGATTAGGATCTTCCCAGATCATTCAATGACAAGAAAGGGAGCAGAGACTCCAATGGGAAAAGGGAAAGGAACTCCAGAGTTTTTTGTTGCAAAAGTGAAGCCGGGAAGGGTTTTGTTTGAGATGGATGGTGTGACTGAAGAGATTGCACGGCAAGCTCTCAAACTTGGTTCAGACAAATTGAGCGTGAAGACAAAGTTTGTATTAAATAAGTAGGAAATAAGGATAACTTATATAAACGACGGTTAATATATCAACAATGAAGGCACTAGAATATAGAGAAATGACAATAGATGAACTTGAAGATCATTTGAAAGAGAAAAGGACTGAACTTGTGACTCAAAGGTTTGAAGTTGGTTCAAGGCAACTGAAGAACTATAACAAAGTTGGTGAAACAAGAAGAGAGATCGCGAGAATTTTGACAGTCATGAAACAGATGCAAAGTGGCAGTAAGGAATCAGTAGAGAAAAAAGAAGAGGATAAAAGTAAAGACACTAAATAATAAACAATGGCGATGGAAAAACAACAGACAAAGAAAGCGAAAAAAGGGGTAGTTGTGAGTGATAAAATGGACAAAACCATTGTTGTTGAAGCGACGACTCTTTTGACTCACAAGAAATATCACAAGAAATATAAGGACACCAAGAGATATAGTGTGCACGATGAGAACAATTCATATAAAGTTGGAGACAAAGTGCTTTTCAATGAATGCAAACCAATGAGCAAAAGCAAGAAGTGGATTGTGATAGAGCAAGATAAATAAAAGTTTTGAGATAATCAAATGATTCAAGCGGAGACAAAATTGAATGTTGCAGATAACTCAGGAGCCAAGGTAATTGAATGTTTCAAGGTTCTTGGTGGTTCAAGGAGAAGATATGCATATGTTGGTGATATCATTGTTGCTTCAGTAAAAGAATCAGAGCCAAGGGGTAATGTGAAGAAGAAGGAGAAAGTCAGAGCAGTGATTGTGCGACAAAGCCAGCCTGTGAGACGAAAAGATGGTTCATATATTAAATTTGATGAGAACGCTGCGGTAATCTTGGATGGCACAGAGCCAAAAGGAACGAGAATTTTTGGTCCGATTGCAAGAGAAGTTAGAGAGGGAGGTTTCATGAAGATTGTTTCGTTGGCAGAAGAAGTATTTTAGAAGAATAATTAAGAATATTTATAGATATACGATGAAGATAGTTAAAGGAGACAACGTAAAAATATTGTGTGGTAAGGACCGAGGCAAGACTGGCAAAGTTCTTCGTGCAATTCCATCAGAAGGAAAAATTGTGGTTGAGAAAGTCAATGTTGTAAAAAAACACAGAAAAGGCAGAGATCAAAGACAAAAAAGTGAAAGAATTTCAATACCAGCTCCAATCAGAGTTTCAAATGTTCAGCTGATTTGTTCGAAATGTGGGAAGTCAACAAGAATCGGTTCGAAGGAAATTGAAGGGAAGAAAGTGAGAGCGTGTAAGAAATGTGGTGCAGAAGCATAAATTGATTAATAAATAGGAAGTTACTCAAAGATATTTTCAAGAAAAAAGATGAATAAATTGCAGAAAAAATATATTGAAGAAGTGAAGCCTCAGATGATGAAGGAGTTTGGACTTGACAACCTAATGGCTGTTCCTATGATTGAAAAAGTTTCAATCAATGTTGGTTTGTCTCGAGCGGAGTCAGATCCGAATTTCAAAAAAGATGTTGTTTCAGATATCAAAATGATAACTGGACAAGCACCTGTTGCCTCTAGAGCGAAGAAAGCTATTTCAGGATTCAAGATCAGAGAAGGACAAGAGATTGGAATAATGGTCACTTTGAGGAACGGAAGAATGTGGGATTTTATTTATAAGTTGATTTCTGCCACGATCCCAAGAATTAAAGATTTTCAAGGACTTGATCAGAAAAGTTTTGATAAGCAAGGAAATTTGAGCATAGGAATCAAAGAGCAATTGATTTTTCCAGAAATTTCTCCAGATGATGTCAGCACGATTTTTGGTTTGCAAGTGAATATTGCAACTACAGCGCAGAGTAGGGAAGAAGGAATGAAAGTATTCAAATTGCTGGGTTTTCCAATTAAGGAAGACAAATAGTTTACAGATTGAAGATAATTATACATTAAGTATTAGTTTTATCCATTTATGAGTGTCGATCAAATTGCAGACATGTTAACCAGAATCAGAAACGCACAGTGCGCAGGAAAGCATGATGTTTCAATGCCAGCATCTAATTTTAAGATTGCCTTGGCTAAGTTATTCCAGAAAAATGGATATATTGATGAGGTGTCAATTTTTTCAGAAGGAAATAAGAAATATTTGCGATTGAGATTGCGATATGTTGACAGAGAACCTGCGATCAAAGGAATTCGAAGAGTGAGTCGACAAGGACAAAGAATCTATATTGGGAAGAACAAGATCCCGCGAGTGAGAAATGGATATGGCATTGCAGTTATCTCGACTTCGCAAGGAGTTTTGACTGATGATGAGGCTCGTAAGGAAGGACTTGGAGGAGAGATGATTTGTGAAATGTGGTAATCACAATTTTGATTATATAAATTACTAGCAACTATACATGGCAAAGAAATCAGTAATAGCAAGATCAGAAAAGAAGCCAAAATTTTCAACAAGAAGTGTTCGTCGATGTTGGAAATGTGGTCGAAAGCATGGGTACATGCGTGATTTTGGATTGTGCCGAATTTGCTTCAGGGAACTGGCATCAAAGGGTTCAATTCCTGGAGTCAGAAGATCAAGCTGGTAAGAACAAGTTTAAGTAATTATTTTCATTTAGATAAATGTCAAGAATTGGCAAACAACCCATTGAGATTCCAAACGATGTTACTATTTCAATAGATGATCGTAACGTTCAGGTTAAAGGGCCGAAAGGAACTCTGGATTTCAGCGCGAGCTATGAAGTTGAGTTGAGCGTTGAAAAGAATCAATTGATCGTGAAAAAGATCGGAAAAACAAAGAATGCTCCAGCGTTTTGGGGAACAACCAGGGCCAGCATTCAAAACATGGTCGAAGGAGTGACCAATGGTTTCAAGAAAGAACTCGAGTTGCACGGTGTTGGATATAAAATGGCAGTGCAAGGAAATAAGCTTGTGCTAAACCTGGGTTATTCACACCCAATTGAGATGGAAATTTTTGAAGGATTAAATGTGAGCATCGACAACAATGTTTTGACTGTTGAAGGAATTGATAAACAGCAAGTCGGAGAATTTGCTGCGGTTGTGAGATCAAAGAGAAAAGTTGAGCCGTACAAAGGAAAAGGATTTCGATATGTAGGAGAACAATTTATTAAGAAGGAAGGAAAAAGAGCTGTTGCGGCAGAATAAAAGTGTTTAGAGATTATTAAATAATGTTATGAAAAGTAAAAGTAGAAATATTTCAAGATTGCATCGAAAGCGTCGAATACGCGCGAAAATTTTTGGTAACGCAAAGATTCCTCGACTGTGTGTATTCAGAAGTAGTAGAGAAATTTCAGTGCAATTAATAGATGATGAGAAAGGAAAGACTTTGGTAGCTGCCTATTCAGGGGATGTGAAAGGAAAAGTTTTTGATGTGAAGGTCGCAAACGAGGTTGGAAAGAAGGTTGCTCAGGAAGCTTCAAAAAAGGGAATAAAAGAAGTTGTTTTTGATAGAGGTGGATATAAATATCATGGTAAAGTGAAAGAGTTGGCTGAGGGTGCAAGAAAAGAAGGTCTCAAATTCTAAGAGACAACTAACATCAAACAGTAAACAGTAAATGGCATAAGATTTATGGCAACAGAAGAAAACAAGAATCAAAAAGGCGGACCAAGAGGGAAGAGAAGGTTTTTCAAAAGAGATAAGCCTGACTTTGAGCAGAAGCTTTTGGATTTGGCTCGAGTTACTCGTGTCGTTAAAGGTGGTCGCAGATTCTCTTTTCGAGCTGCAATGGTGATTGGAAACAGAAAAGGAAAGGTTGGATTTGGTGTTGCAAAGGGATCAGATGTCTCAAATGCCATTGGGAAGGCTGTTGCAAATGCGAAAAAGAGAATGCTTGTTGTGAAAAGAACGAACACCACAATCGGATTTGATGTTCGAAAGAAAGTTGGTGCTGCAAAGGTTTTGATCAAACCAGCGAAAGAAGGAAGGGGAATTGTTGCTGGTGGTGCAATGCGGGCAGTACTTGAATTGGCTGGAGTCAAAGACGTGGTTGCAAAATCTCTTGGGACATCAAGCAAGATAAATGTTGCTCGAGCAACATTGGTTGCACTTGAAGAATTGAACATGAAGATGGTCAAAGAGAAAGAAGTAAGAGTGGTTGACAAGAAAGTTGAAAAAAAAGAGGACAAAAATGATGAGGAAAAAGGAGATGAGAAAAAGATCGAAAGCCAAAAAAAGGAGAATAAGTAAGAGAAATAATTAAGTTATCAAATAAAGTTTTCTTATGCAGATTCACGAACTTAAAAAAACAACGAAAAAACAGCGAAAAAGAGTTGGAAGAGGTGGCAAAAAAGGCACATATAGTGGAGCGGGAATGAAAGGCCAAAAATCAAGAGCTGGATATTCAAAACGAGCCACTTTCGAAGGTGGAAAATCAACAATTGTTGCTCGAACAAAGAAAGTCAGAGGTTTCAAGTCTCTCAAAGTTGGATTTCAGGTTGTCAATCTCGATCTGATTGAGAAAAAGTTTAATAATGGAGACGAGGTCAATCCGGAAACGCTCAAAAAAGTTGGTGCAGTGAAGAAGGTCTATCAGCCAATCAAAATTCTTTCTGTTGGAAAAATCAGCAAAAAACTCACTTTCAAAGATCTAACTTTTTCTGAGGTCGCAAAAAAGAAAATCGAAAAAGCTGGCGGAAGTATTGAATAGATTTTAGCGATTGTGATATTGTATCGATAAAAAACAAAGTAGCATGGTCAATAAAATTCTTCAGATCTTCAAAGTCAAAGAACTTCGTGGCAAGATATTCTATATTTTTGGTATCTTGGTTATTTTTCGTTTGGCGGCGAATGTCCCAATTCCTGGTGTTGACGTTTCTCAGCTAAAAGATTTTTTTGAAGGGAACCAATTGTTTGGGTTCCTTGATTTGTTTTCTGGGGGAGGTCTGAGAAACATCTCTATTGTCATGCTCGGTGTTGGTCCATATATCACAGCTTCAATTGTGATGCAGCTACTCACCATGATCTTTCCAAAACTTGAACAGTTATATAAAGAGGAAGGTGAGGCAGGACGGCAAAAATTCAACATGTGGACCAGATTCATAACTGTTCCATTCGCAATGTTGCAAACATTTGCTATGGTCTCTCTCTTTAAAAGTCAAGGAATTTTGACTGATTTGTCTGTTTTTAATTATGTTACAATTGTTGTGACAGCAACTGCTGGAACAATATTCTTGATGTGGCTTGGTGAATTGATTACTGAAAAAGGAATTGGAAATGGTGTTTCAATGCTCATTTTTGCTGGTATTGTTTCAGCATTGCCAGACACAATCAAGCAACTCGTAGTGACATGGAATCCAACACAAGCGCTCACGTATCTTGGTTTCGGAGTAATGGTTGTTGTATCAATTGCTGGAATTGTGATTGTGAATGAAGGACAAAGAAACATTCCTATTTCTTTTGCAAGAAGAATCAGAGGAGGAAAGACTTCTGGTGGATCAAAGACTCATTTGCCTTTACGTGTAAACCAGGCGGGAGTGATTCCAATCATTTTTGCAATGTCGATTATGCTTTTTCCTGGAATAATTGCAAATTTCTTGGCAGGTGTTGAGAATTCGACTCTTGCTGGCATTGGGAGCACTGTTGCAGATTTGTTTGCAGATCAAACTTTCTATGGTGGTGTGTATTTTGCTCTGGTTGTGTTGTTCACGTATTTCTATACGGCTGTTACTTTTGATCCAAAAAATGTTGCAGAGAGTTTGCAACGACAAGGAGGTTTTATCTCAGGAATTCGACCTGGAACACCAACGATGGAATACTTGAATCGAATTGTTAATCGAATCACTTTGACTGGAGCAATATTTTTGGGATTAGTAGCAGTTTTGCCATTCATTGTTCAGGCGATCACCGGCATTCAAGCGCTGACAATTGGTGGAACTGGAATTTTGATTGTAGTTTCGGTTGTGATCGAAACCATGAAACAGATTGAGGCACAGTTGGTGATGAGAGACTATGATGGATTTTAGTTATTGATGCGGGTGTCGTATAATGGTTTATTATATCAGCCTTCCAAGCTGAGGATGGCGGTTCGATTCCGCTCACCCGCTCAGTTATAAAGCAAGATCCACAATAGGTGGGTTTTGTTTTTAGTATTCACATAAGAGTATTTAAATGTTATTCTTTCACGTTAGAGTATTTTGACAATATATATTGATTTTCAATCTATCATAAATTAAGCAAATATAAGAAGAGGAGGAAAAAGACCATGGGAAAGGTCATCAGAAGTGATGATGTTGGCACTGTTGACGAGGTCTTTTTGAATCCAAAAAATAACGGGAATTGACTGATTCGTCAATTCCCGTTGAGGAGAGGAGGTATCGAAGATGGTTTAATCTTCAATACCCTGTCATTCTATCCTAATTTGATTATTTGTCAATATACAAAGAGAGTTTTCTGTTCTCAATAAAAAATGGGGTCGACACGTTTGTCGACCCCTTCGTTATGGAGGTGTGATAATGTTGTTCTTTATCATCTACATAATACAATACGGAGTTGTGAACTGTCAAATGTTCTGGATTTTTAATCTTGAAAATGTTAGGATTCAAGCAGTAAGCAACTTTCATAAAAAGTGAGCATTAACACATGAAAAAAATAACGATATTTGTTTTGGCAGTATTTCTTGTTTTGGTGTTGACTGGATGCTCGAAGAAACAACAAGGACAGAATACAAGTGGTGGTTCTGGCGAACAAACGTCAAAGCAAGAACAGAAGAAAGAGGGGAGCTCAATAATCGAAGACATTAAGGATGCTATGAGTTCTGGAAAGAAGATGAAGTGTACTTATACCGTCACTCAGGGTGAAAACGTGATGCAGTCAGAAGCTTTTGTTGAGGGCGATAGATATAAGGTAACGACAACTTTTAACGGGCAAGGCACGAAAATGATTTTTGACGGTAAAGACACTTATACCTGGACAGATCAATCCAAGCAGGGAATGAAAATGACCACAGAATGTATGGAAAATATTGTCGAAGATGTTGAAGATACTGCAGGGGAAATGGAAGAAGATGAAAATTTTCACGCAGAGAATCCATTTGAGAATGCCGTTGATGTGAAGTGCGAGAAGGTTGGATCGATTGACTTTTCAATTCCATCTGACGTTGAGTTTGTTGATCAATGTGAATTGATGAAGAATCAAGAAAAGCAGATGGAAGAAATGATGAAATCAATGTCGCAGGGAATAGATGTGCCTGTCATGCAATAGACAAAATGAAACACACATTTCTCTCCAAAACGAAAATTCCAAATAAAATTCCAAAGAACATGAGGAGGGTTGTTGAGAGATTGAAAAAAGCCAAAAATCAGAAGCAGTGCTTGAGGATGGCTCACGAAGCCATGTCTCAGAGGTATTTTGGTCGTCACATGAGAACTATTACTCATCCGTTGCCAATCTTTTCAATGGATGCTTCAAAGCTTTGGAACACAAAAGGGTTCATGCATTGTCATAATATAAACTGGCTTTTGAGGATTTTGCTTGTTAAAAGTGGGTTCTTCAAAAATAGAAATATTGTGAATCACTGGACTGTTGTTTGGGTCACATCTCCGCATCAATATTTGCGTATTAAAATGGATGATGGGGTTTGTGTTAATGTCGATGTCTGGGGAGCAACTTTTGGAGTGAAGCTTGGACAACACGCGAAATAGTTAAGAATTGTTTTGGCTAATTTCAAAACACACATCTGGTGGGGTGGGATTATTGGTGTCGGCATTTTGGTTGCCGGGCTTTTGACTTCGATCATATCGGGTGCAGAGACAATGGTGTGGATATTTCTTGCTGTTTTGGTCGGCTCTTTTTTGCCGGACTTGGATATTGATGAAGGTGTGCCATTTCAGATCTTGTTTGGTCTTTTAGCAGCAGGTTTGGCTGGAATGGTTTTCTTTAATTTCTATCAAGATGGAACGCGGGATCTCAAAATCTTGATCCTGCTTCCTGTTTTGACTTTCGTGATTGTTCGTTTTGTGATTGGGAGAGTTTTTGAACGTTTCACTCATCATCGTGGTATGTTTCATTCAATTCCATCTGCAGCACTTGCGGGTGTCTTGGCTTGTTGGGCATTGAATTTTTTTGATATCAATCAAAAGCTTTGTGTGTTGGCGGGATTTGCTGTGGGAATTGGATATTTGGGACATTTGATTTTGGATGAAATCTACTCGACAATCAATTTTCATGGGTTGAAATTTTCTCCCAAGAAATCACTTGGTAGTGCAATGAAGTTCTGGTCTTCATCTCGTTTGGCAACAATCTTTGTTTATTTGGCGCTATTGGTATCATTGATTGTTTTTAATAGTTGATATTCTGATGGAATAAAAAAATACCCATTTAAATGGGTATTTTTGTCGGAGTTTTTTTATCTCGCAAGATGAAATAGAATTCCAAAGAAATGTGCGGTGCTACCACCAAGCACAAAAAGATGCCAGATTGCGTGGTGAAATGGAAGGCTTTTCCAACTGAGAAAAACAAGACCCAACATATAGCTAGCGCCTCCGATCAAAAGCCAAGTGATCAGCCCAATTGGAAGTGTTTCCAACATTGGCTTCGCAGCGATTAGAATGATCCAGCCCATGACAACATACAGTACCGACAGAACTAATTCAATTTTTTGTGGAAAAATTATTCTGAGAATAATTCCGATCAAGGCCAATCCCCAAACCACTCCAAATAAGGACCATCCCCAACCATTTCGCATCAAAATCAGAGCGATTGGAGTGTAGGTTCCCGCAATTAAAAGAAAAATTCCCGAGTAGTCACATGTTCGAAAAAAATTAACCAATCGCTCGTCCTTGAAACCATGAAAGAGAGTGGATGAGAAATATAAAAAAATCAGTGTTGCACCAAAAATGCTGAAACTGACAACATGCCAAGCCGTTCCATTGATTGAACCAAACACAATTAGAAGAACCAAGGCTGCAATGCTCAAACCAACACCAATTCCATGGATGATGCTGTTGGCAACATCTTCTTTTCTGCTTTGATGTTGCAGTGAAGAAATGTGCACTTCTATGACAGCCAGTTTTTCTTTCAGTTTTTTCATTTTTAATCTCAAAAATATAGATTATTTCTATGATAACTCTCAATCTCATATACGTCCAATGAAGTGTGTAAAGTTGGACATTGATGCTAAAAATTGCGATAATGGAGCTTTATTACAAGATAAGCATGTTCTTTTAGGCTAAGTGTAAACGTTTTATTGCTCAAAACAGACCAACATGGAGGGAGAATTATGATGAAAAGAGAAATAATCTTGGTGCTGGTTTTGTTTTCAGTTTTGCTCTCAATTTCTTGTGAAAGAAAGCTGGTTTATCTGGAGTCGACATTAAATCGTTCTTGTGTGTGAAAGAGTTAGTTGTTTTGCAGAAACATGAAGAATTTATGGGTGGACTTCCTTTTTCCTATGAAGTCTCTACCTTGATCTCGATGAATTTGGCTTTTGTCTCTGTCTCACCAACAATAAGCTCTTTTTTGGCAATTGCCTTATTTTTGGTGACCATGGTCAATTTACGAGAAGCGATAACATCATCGAAAGCATTTGTTACTTTCTTGCTAGGTTGAGGATCAGTGGCTTTGGTATCGATGATGTCCAAACTATATTCCTCAAATTTCTCGTCAAATGTTTTTTTGATGGTTTCTCTGATTTTCTAAAGATTTTACCCATTGATATTCTGTCACCGGCATCTCGTGCTTTATTTTTGAGATAGGCACCGATTTGCTTCTTTATTTCCAGTCCATAGAAGGTGAGATTGATTGAGCCATCATAATCTTTTGCACAGTATTGCACTGTGACGGGAATGATGAGAATAGCATTGTCGGTTATCGTTAGCGTGACATCGATTTTGAGTGTCAACACTTTCTCGTTTTGTTTGCTGGCCACTATGTCGATTGGTCAGGGTTCTTTGATGTTGAGGCCAGAATGGCAAACCTTTTCGTTGTTTGCCGAGTCTTTGTCATCTTTACTGACGTTGTTCTTATGATTATAAGTATCGCGCAAATCTCAAAGAAAACGATTGATTCAAGAAGAATGGAAATAATCTAGCTGATGATACAGAGTGAATGGTTTCCGTGCATAATAAATCCTTTTTTCAATGTAAGAGAATCGGCTTTATCAAACAAAACGTTGTGATTGATGAGAAATTTTCTCAACTGCAAAACATAGCAAGAAAAAAAGAATTGTCGAGGATATTTTTAACAATAAGTATTGCGTCTTGTGGCTATTGCACAAGGAAAATAAAGCGTGTAAGCTGATTGTTAAGATAAAAAATTTGAAAAAAACAAATGTTCAGACCAACGCTTACAATAAAAGTTGAATATCCAAAGATAGAACTGGAGCTTCAGGGTGAAAAGAGCGAGGTGATCGATGTTCAGGAATGGGAAGAAAATAATGATCTCTCTGGGACTCTTTTGGCTGGTATTGACAAACTTTTAACGAGGAATAAAATAGAGGTAAGTCATCTTGCAAAAATTGATGTTAAAACTCAGCAAGTAAGATATACATCATCTAGAATATCAAAAGCCGTTGCACAAACGGTGAATTACTGTTTGGGTCTTGACAGGGAATAGAAAACGTGTATACTGATAACTACCACAAGAAAAAGCACGCTTGACGAAAGAAAAACAGAAAAATATAAGTAAACTTGTCGCAAAAGCTTGTTTCTATTTTTCTATTTCAGTTTAGGGGTTTGGAGCGTTTTGCTTCAAAGAAGGGCGACTGTACAATTTAGTGAGTTTCGACAAAGAAAGACCACTACCGTGGTTATATAAGTTTTATTTTCTTCTCTTTCTCAATGTTCAAGAGAAGCACCAACTAAACAATTTAAAGTCATTTGTTAATCGGCGCGACTGATTGCTTTTTTGTGTCTCAAAGCAGTTAGGGGTGCACATTTTCACAATATGAAAAAAGCTACTACCGTAAAAAAGGATCTCGTTGTCAAGTCTCAATTTGGAACTCATTCAAGTCTTTCGAAAAGGAAATTTTTTCAAAGTCGATCGATGGTTTCTCTCCCAAACTTGATTGAGTCTCAAATCAATTCATATAATTGGTTTTTAGAGGAAGGATTGCGAGAAATTTTGGATGAAATCTCACCAGTTGAAGATTTTACTGGAAAAGAGATGGAAATGACTTTTGGGGAACACTATCTTGACGAGCCAAAATATGACGAGTTGACTGCAAAAGAGAAGAACATCTCATATGATGCTCCTCTTCGTGTGCAGGCGAATCTTTTGATCAAGAAAACAGGCGAGATCAGAGAGCAGGAAATTTTCTTGGCAGATTTTCCTCTGATGACGGAAAGAGGAACTTTTATTATAAACGGTGTGGAACGTGTTGTTGTCTCCCAGCTTATTCGAAGCCCGGGAGTGTTTTTTACTATGGTTTATACAAAAGGAAAGAAGTTGTTTGGAGCGAAAGTAATTCCAAACCGTGGTGCTTGGCTTGAAATTGAAACAGATTTTGATGGTGCTGTTTGGGCAAAAATTGATAGAAAAAGAAAAGTCCCAATCTCGTCACTTTTGCGTGTTTTTGGTTTGAAAACTGATGAAGAAATCATCAAAGCTTTTGCAAAAGAAGATAACGGTGAGGTTTCGTTCATTAAACAAACTCTTGAGAAAGACACAGCAAAAAGCCAGGGTGAGGCATACAAAGAAATATATAAAAGACTTCGACCGGGAGATCTGGCTACGGAGGAAAATGCAAAGCAAATGATCAGTAGCATTTTCTTTAGCTATGACAGATATGACTTCGGAAAAGTTGGTCGTTATCGATTGAATTTGCGATTGGGAATGAACAAGGATGA
The DNA here is from genome assembly GCA_034660175.1 of Patescibacteria group bacterium. GTDB lineage: Bacteria > Patescibacteriota > Minisyncoccia > Moranbacterales > DUUL01 > JAYEIQ01. The sequence continues at coordinate 43,738 of JAYEIQ010000016.1, forward strand.
GAAAAAAGAGGAGAACAGAATTCTTGGCAAACAGGAAATGATCATGATTGTCAAAGAAATCATCAATCTGAACAATAATCCGCTTGCTCAGTCAGATGACATTGATCATCTTGGAAACAGAAGACTGCGAGGTATTGGAGAATTGGTTCAAAATAAAGTTCGTGTCGGATTGGCGCGAATGGTGCGAAACGTGAAAGATAGAATGAGCACATGTGACGTTACTATTGTTACTCATGGACAATTAGTCAATCCACGACCAGTTGCTGCCTCGATTAAGGAGTTCTTTTCATCTTCTCAGTTGTCGCAGTTCATGGATCAGGTCAACCCACTTGCAGAACTCGAGCACAAAAGAAGGTTGAGTGCAATGGGGCCAGGAGGATTGACCCGAGAACGAGCTGGATTTGAAGTTCGTGATGTGCACACATCTCACTATGGAAGAATTTGCCCTGTGCAAACACCTGAAGGACCAAACATTGGTTTGGTTGGTCACTTGGCATGCTATGCGAGAGTCAATGAATATGGATTCATTGAAACTCCATATCGAGAAGTGAGGAAAACAATTGCAAAAAATGACAAGCTTGCAGTGGGAAGAGTTTTGACAGAGACAGTTAAAAGCAAAACAGGAAAAGTACTATTTAAAACAGGAGAGAACATTACCAATGAGAACGTGAAAGAGTTGAAAAAAGCAGCAGAAGATACGATCAAAGTTCTTCCGTTCGTTTCTGGAGTAATCCACTATTTGAATGCAACAACTGAGGAAAAGAAAAATATTGCTCATGCAGGAATTGAAGTTGACGAAAATGAAAACGTCACTGAAGGGATTGTTGGAGCTCGTGTCAAAAGCGAAGCTTCCACTGTTTCAGCAAAAGATCTTGACTATGTTGATGTCTCCTCAAAGCAGTGTATTTCTGTTGCAACTAGCCTGATTCCATTCTTGGAGCATGATGATGCAAACCGAGCATTGATGGGTTCAAACATGCAACGTCAAGCTGTTTCTTGTATCATTCCTGATTCTCCACTTGTTGGAACAGGACTGGAAGACAAGGCTGCAGCAGATTCAGGACAGGTTGTTTTGTCGAAAGAGGAAGGTGAAATTGTTGAAGTTGACGCAGAGCATATTGTTGTTCGACAAAAACCGGAGAAAAAAGGAAAGAAGGCGAATAGAACTACGTATCAATTGCAAAGCTTTGAAAAATCAAATGCCTTCACCTCCATGAACCAGGTGCCAAGAGTTGAAAAAGGACAACAAGTCAAAAAAGGAGATTTGCTGGCTGACGGTGCCTCAACGGATCATGGAGAATTGGCACTTGGACGAAATGTTTTGGTTGCTTTCATGCCTTGGGAAGGATATAACTATGAAGATGCGATTATTATTTCTGAAAAACTTTTGCACAATGATGCATATAGTTCAATTCACATTGAAGACTTTTCTGTTGATGTTCGTGACACAAAACTTGGACCAGAGGTTGTCACAAGGGATATTCCAAATATAGGAGAAGATCGTCTGAAAAATCTTGATGAAACGGGAATTATCAGAATCGGAGCGGAAGTCAACTCTGGTGACATTTTGATTGGAAAAGTTACACTCAAGGGAGAAGGAGACTTGACTGCTGAAGAGCGATTACTCAGAGCGATCTTTGGTGAAAAATCACGTGATGTTAAGGACACTTCACTTTATTTACCACATGGAAAGAGCGGAAAAGTTGTGGACATCAAAATCTTCTCACGTGAGCAGGGAGACAAGCTTCCAGCTGGTGTGATTCAGCAAATTCAAGTTTCAATTGCTCAGTTCAGAAGAATATCTGTTGGTGACAAACTTGCTGGACGACACGGAAACAAAGGTGTGATCTCAAAGATCGCTCAAATGGAAGACATGCCATATTTGCCAGATGGAACTCCGGTTGAGATGATTTTAACTCCTCTTGGTGTGCCTTCAAGAATGAACATTGGACAGATATTCGAAACTCATCTTGGATGGGCAGCGCATCATCTTGGATATAAGGTGGCTTCTCCGTCATTGAGTGGTGTTCGAATTGATCAGATCAAAGATGAATTGAAGAAAGCTGGTTTGCCGGAGGATGGAAAAATGCAACTTTCAAATGGAAAAACTGGAGAGCAGTTTGATATGAAAACAATGGTCGGATATATGTATGTCATGAAACTGAACCACCTTGTGGAAGATAAAATGCATATGCGCTCAATTGGACCATACTCACTGATAACTCAACAACCTTTGGGTGGAAAAGCTCAATTTGGTGGTCAGAGATTTGGAGAAATGGAAGTGTGGGCGCTTGAGGGTTATGGTGCAGCATACACATTGCAGGAAATGTTGACTATCAAGTCGGATGATGTTTTGGGAAGATCTCGAGCTTATGAGTCTATTATCAAGGGTGACCCAATTAAGCCTCCAACAGTGCCAGCAGCTTTCCATGTGTTGGTCAATGAATTGAAGGCGCTTTCACTTGAAGTGAATTTGCTCAACAAAGAAGGAAAAGAATTTTCTCAGTCATTCGAAAATGAAGAAAGAAGAAGAGAAGATGAAAAACGAGAAAGAAGGGAAAGAGAAAACTAAATTCTGAGAAAACTTGATCCTAACAAAACTAACACTTTAAATAGACACAAATCCAATGACGGAAAACATAACAAAAATTTCAGATTTTGGAGCAGTTCAATTGAGGATTGCATCTCCTGAGACCATTCTTGAATGGTCAACTGGCGAAGTCACAAAGCCGGAGACAATCAACTATAGAACGCAAAGATTTGAGAAAGACGGACTCTTTTGTGAGAAAACTTTTGGTCCATCAAAGGACTGGGAGTGTTATTGTGGAAAATACAAAAGAATTCGATATAAAGGGATTGTTTGTGATAAATGTGGAGTGGAAGTGACCAAGTCAATTGTGCGCCGTGAAAGAATGGGGCACATAGCACTTGCAGTTCCCGTGTCACATATTTGGTTTATGCGAGGTGTTCCGTCAAGAGTTGGGTTGGTTTTGGATTTGTCAGTTCAAGAACTTGAAAAGGTTATCTATTTTGCAAGTTATATTGTGACCTCAGTGAACGAAGAAGCGAGAATTGATGCTCTCAAAGAACTCGAAAAAGAATACAAGGCAACGATGAAAACTGCGAAAGGAGCAGACGAAAAAGCAGAGGTAAAAGGAATCTATCAGAAAAACAAAGACAGTCTGAAGAGCTTGCAACACAAATTCACTCTGTCAGAAGTTGACTATCACAATATTTCAAGAAAGTTTGGTCATGTTTTTGAGGCGTCTATTGGTGCTGAAGCAATTGATCATCTTTTGAGGGAAGTTGATTTGACGAAGGAAATCACAACATTGAAAAGGAAGCTGGCGGAAGGTCAAGGAATTGACAAGAAGAGATTTTCAAAAAGACTCAAGGTTTTGGCTGGTTTCAAGCAGGCAAAAATAAAACCTGAATGGATGATGTTGAAAGTAATTCCAGTGATTCCTCCAGATCTTCGACCAATGGTGCAATTGAATGGTGGGAGGTTTGCAACTTCAGATCTAAATGATTTGTATCGGAGAATTATTAACAGGAATAATCGACTCAAGAGATTGATTGAATTGAGTGCTCCTGAAGTGATTCAAAGAAATGAAAAAAGAATGCTTCAAGAAGCTGTTGACGCATTGATTGACAACAGTTCACGAAGAAGTCAGGCACAAGTTGCTGCTTCAACAGGACAAAGAAGAGCACTTAAATCTGTTGCTGACATGCTTAAAGGAAAACAGGGACGTTTTCGACAAAACTTGCTGGGAAAACGTGTCGACTATTCTGGACGAAGTGTTATTGTTATTGGACCAAAATTGCAACTTCATCAGTGTGGAATTCCAAAGAAAATGGCACTGGAACTATTCAAGCCTTTTATCATTCACAGGCTGATTGAAAAGGAATATGCACACAATGTTCGAACGGCTGGACGTATGGTGGATGCAGAAAGGGAAGAAGCATACGAAATGTTGGATGAGATTATTGGTAATCACTACGTTTTGCTCAATCGTGCTCCAACTTTGCACAGACTTTCGATACAGGCATTTCAGCCTGTTCTCATCGAAGGAAAAGCTATTCAGATTCATCCATTGGTGTGTAGCGCTTTCAATGCTGACTTTGATGGTGACCAGATGGCTGTTCATGTTCCGCTCACGCAGAAAGCACGAAAGGAAAGTGCAGAGATCATGCTTTCAAGTAAGAACCTTCTTAAGCCTGCTAGTGGTGACCCGATTATAACTCCTTCGCAGGATATTGTTCTGGGTGTTTATTATTTGACAAAAATTATTGATGGTTTGAAGGGAGAAGGAATGATATTTGGAAGCACAGAGGAGATTATTCGTACATATCAAATGGATATCATCAAACTGAGATCAAAAGTTAACCTATACTTGGAGGGTGAAAAAATCGAAACCTCTGCAGGAAGATCACTGCTTAATGATATTCTTCCCGAAAGAATGAAATATGTTAATAGGGAAATGACGAAGGGTGATCTCAAAGAGCTTATTGCTGATTTTTTGCAGAACGAGGGAAGCGAAAATACTGCAAACTTTGTGAACCAACTCAAGGATCTTGGTTTCAGTTATGTGACTCAGTCTGGTATTAGTCTTGGAATGGATGATTTCCAGGAACCTGAAGAAAAATATCAGTTGTTTGATGAGGCTGATGAAAGAGTTCAAGAACTTCATGACCAACACGAAGCAGGACTTTTAACTGAGGATGAAAGAAGAACCAAAGTTGTCGAAGTTTGGAACGATACAAAAGGGAAAGTTGCTGAACATGTGAAAAATTCAATTGATCCAAATGGTTCAATACATGCTATGATCCATTCAAAAGCTCGTGGAAGTGAGGCAGTTGTTGTCCAGATGACTGGAATGAAAGGTTTGGTTGCAGGACCAACTGGTGAAACCATTGAACTTCCGATCAAGGGGTCTTTGAAGGGCGGATACAACGTTTTGGAATATTTCATATCAACTCACGGTGCTCGAAAAGGTATGGCAGACACCGCTCTTCGAACTGCGACTGCTGGATACCTGACTCGTCGTCTTGTTGATGTTGGTCAGGATGTGGTCATTCGTGAAGACGATTGTGGAGACAAAGAAGGTGCCTATATCTATCGAGAGGACTCAGAGCAAATTGGACAAAGCTTTGCTTCTCGAGTTGAAGGACGTGTGACATTGGAAGTGGTTAAAAATCCAAAAACATCAAAGAAAATTGTTGGAGAAGGCAAATTGGTTAATTCAAAACAGGCTCAAGAAATTGAAGATACTGGAGTTGAAAAAGTAAAGATTCGAAATTTGGTTACATGCAGAACTTCAAGAGGGGTCTGCAAAAAATGTTACGGAAAAGATCTTGGAAGAGACAAGCTGGTTAATCTTGGACAGGCCGTTGGAGTTGTTGCAGCTCAAGCGATTGGTGAGCCTGGAACACAGTTGACGATGCGTACTTTTCACATTGGTGGTGTTGCCGGAACAGACATTACTCAGGGTCTTCCAAGAGTTGAGGAGATCTTTGAAGCTCGGCCACCAAAAGCAGAGGCAATGATCTCTGAAGTTGATGGAAAAGTTACTGAAATTGTTGAGCAGAAAAAGCAGAAGATCGTCACAATCGAGAAGGATTCTACTGGCAACTCAAAGAAAATTGAGACGAAAGAGTACTCTATTCCTGCAGTTATGAACTTGAAGGTTGAAAAAGGTGATTTGGTCACAACCGGACAAGTTCTTTCTGAGGGACATCTCGATCTCAAGAAGTTGTTTAAGATAGCCGGTCGTGACACAATTCACAGATATATCACTCAAGAAGTGCAGGAGATTTATCAGACACAAGGTGAGGGAATTGACGATAAGCACATCGAGATTATTATTCGACAGATGCTTTCAAGGGTGAAAATTTCTGATCCAGGAGACACAGATCTTTTGGTAGGTGATGTGGTTGAGTATGAGAAGTTCAATGAAGTGAACAACAAAGCAAAAGCAGATAAAAAAGTGGAAGCAACGGGGGAAAGATTGGTTCTTGGAATTTCGAAAGTTGCTCTTTCGACTGATAGCTTTTTATCAGCAGCGTCTTTCCAAGAAACTGCCAGAGTTTTAATTGATGCTTCTTCACAAGGGAAAGTTGATCACTTGAGAGGTTTGAAAGAGAATGTGATTATCGGTAAACTTATTCCAGCTGGAACGGGATATCAAGATGGTGCAGCTGCTGAGGAAATTGAAGAAGCAGCTGAAGTTGCAAAGTAGATATTCAAAATTGCAAAGCGCTCTATATAAAATATCCCGATTACTCGGGATATTTTTTTGATCAAACAAAAACCGGGAACATATCCCGGTAAACTGAAAATCAAAGGTGTTAGCAAATTACTTTTTCAATTTCTTTGTTAGTCTTGATTTGCTGCGAGCAGCAGTGTTCTTTTTGATGACACCTTTTTTGACAGCCTTGTCGAGTGCTTTTTGTGCAACAATAAATTCTTTTTTTGCATCATCAATTTTATCTTCTTTGACAAGTTGCAAAACTTTTTTGATGGCATTTCGAAAAGCTCTTTTATCGGCGTTGTTTCTGCTGGTGTTTGTAGCAGTTTTACGCATATATTTTTTTGCAGATTTCGTATTCGGCATCGGAAATTTAAATTAAATTTTAGGTTGTTAGTGAAAATAACACTATACGATAATTTAGCATGAACTGGTGATTTTGTAAAGGAAATGATAGACTATTAATCAGTAATCGGTAATTTGTAATGAGCAGTAAAATGATTGGAAAACTGAAAGGAAAAGTTGAGCACATCAATGATGGGCATGCCATCATTGATGTTGGTGGTGTTGGTTATTTAGTTCAAATGACAGACGTCAATTTGGGTAAAATATCATTGGAGAATGAGGCCGAGCTTTTTATTCATATGCACGTTCGAGAAGATCAACTTGCTCTTTTTGGTTTTCAAACAAAAGAAGAGATGACTGTTTTTGAGTTGTTGCTTTCGATCAGCGGGATTGGTCCAAAAGCGGCATTGGGAATTTTAACGATTGCCTCTCCCGCGACAATCAAAACAGCAATAATTGAAGGAGATGCCTCAATTCTCACCAAAATTTCTGGTGTGGGCAAGAAAACTGCGGAAAGGGTTATCTTAGAGCTGAAAAATAAAGTTGAAATGTTGCCTTTGGGGGAGCAAGAAGAGGCGCGAGGAGACCAAGAAGTTGTTGAGGCTCTGATGGCAATGGGGTATAGCGCTACTGAGGCTCGAGAGGCGAATCAGTCTGTTCCAAAAGACATTGAGGATATTTCTGAAAAAATGAAACTTGCACTTAAGGCAATGAAGAAATAAGTTGATTTATGCTACATGAATAAAAATATGCATATTGTTGATGGGGGATTCTTGCAGTCGAATTACTGGAAAAATTTTCAAGAATCTCTAGGCAGAAAGACACAAGTAATTGAAGAAGAGGGCTTTAGTGCCCTCATGATCTTTCATGAACTCCCGGTTGTTGGAGGGTATTATTTTGTGCCCAGAGGACCATCCTTGGTGAAGGTTTCGGAGAACAAGTCTTCCAAAGGGCTTGAAGAAATGATTGACATTGTCAAAGAAAATAATCTTGGTTGGGTTAGAGTTGAGCCGCAGACGCAGGGTGACTTGAATTGGATCGAAAATGAACTTGGTGGAAAATATAATATAGTCAAATCTAAGAAAAATCACGAACCAGCAGAAACACTCATGATTGACTTGATTAAAGATGAAGACGAGATTTTAGCGAATATGAAATCAAAGATCAGGTATAATATACGTTTGGCAACAAAGAAGGGGGTTGAAGTGTTTGATGCTCGTGATGGAAGGCATATTGAGAAATTTGTTGAATTGACAAAGGAAACAGCTAAACGTGATGGAATAGTTTCTCACCCAAACCAATATTATGAAAAGATGGTTGAATCAATTCCTAATAATGTGCTGAGATTATATTTCGCAAAATTTGATGAGAAGATTATTTCTGCTGTGATGGTCAGTTATTATGGGAAAGTGGCAACATATTTGCATGGAGCTTCGTCGAACGAGCATCGAAACATGATGGCACCGTTTGCACTTCAGTGGAGGGCGATGAAAGATGCCAAAAAAGAAGGATGCACAAAATATGATCTTGGAGGAACGAAAATATTAAAGACTGGAGACGGCAGTTGGGGGGGGATCACGCGATTCAAGAGAGGTTTTTGTCCGAAAAATAAACCTGTTGAATTTCCTGGTTCTTGGGATGTCATTGTGGACACAAAAAAATACAAACTATATCTCTTCTTGCAAGGCGTGAGTGACTTGAAAAGGAAAATTGTAAAATAAAAATCCCGAGTGATCGGGATTTTTTAATCAAAGATGAGAAATTATATGTTGGGAGTCATAGTGATTTGGAACATTGCAAGATTCATCATCCCCCCCAAAAAAAAGAGTAATCTGGAAATTGCAGAAAGAATTAAAATATTATAGATGGTAATTGATTTATTAAAAATTTTGTTTATCAAACCAAATAATGTGCTAGCAAAAGTGAGAATGAAGAAAGAGGAAAAGGCTGTGTAGTAGACAAAAAATATCCTGCAAAGGAAAAATGTCCCGAAAGCTGATTGTGAGAATGCTTGAAACACAAAAAAGGGAGAAGTAATAGTCAGAGGTGAGGTAATCATTAAAGCCAAAAGACTAAGAAAAGAGAGGCCGAATCATATAGGTGTCTTTTTTGTTTTCTGAATAAAATTCATATGGTTTTGATTATTTTTCCTGAATAAACTATAGTTATTATAACAAACATTATTATTTTAGGCACAAAGAGATGACAATCGAAGATATTAAAAACAAGATTCCCCAGTCAGTGAAAAACGGATATCATTTGGTCAATGCAATGTTGGCAAATTTTTGGTTTGGTTTTCCTTCTAGGAAATTGAAAGTTATAGGTGTGACAGGGACAAATGGGAAAACAACAACTGTTCAGATGATTGGGAGAATTCTTGAGGAAGCTGGTTATAAAGTCGCTATTAGTTCAACGATTAATTTCAAACTTGGGAAAAAACAATGGGCCAATAAAACGAAATTAACAACGCTCAGTGCGTGGAGTGTGCAAAATTTCATCAGCGATGCAGTGAATGCAGGTTGTGAGTATCTTGTGCTTGAAGTTTCTTCTCATTCTTTGGATCAAAACAGGGTCAGAGACATTGAGTTTGATGTTGCAGTGATTACAAATGTGACTCGTGAACATTTGGATTATCATGAAACAATGGAGAAATATCGAGCAGCAAAGATGAAACTTTTTAGGATGTTTAAAGATGGTAGTGGTGTTGCAATTGTAAATTTAGGAATGGAGAAGCCCCATGAATTTTTACAGATAGCAAAAAAGGCAGAAAAAAATGTATATTCATTAGAAGAGATAAAAGAGAATGATAACAAAGATCTTAAAGCCGTTTATGCCGAAGGTATTCTTTTGGGCCAGAAGAAAAGTAGCTTTTCGGTTAGAGGAACATATTTCACAATAGGACTTGTTGGTGAATTCAATGTTGAAAATGCTCTGGCTGCAATTTCTGTTGGATTATCTCAAGGGATAGATCTTGAGATAATGGCACTGGGTTTAGGGAAAATGAAAAAAGTTCCAGGAAGAATGGACTATGTTGAGAATGAAAGAGGAATTGATATTGTCATTGACTATGCTCTTACTCCAGATTCAATGGAGAAGTTGGGACAAGTTTTTGAAAAGCAAAAAGCAAACTCAGAAGGTGGTAAGTTGATTTGGGTCTTTGGCAGTTGCGGACAGCGTGATCGAGGGAAAAGACCGATCATGGGCAAAATTGTTGCCAAATTTGCTGATATTGCAATTGTGACAAATGAAGATCCTTACAATGAGGATCCTCAGCGCATAATTGACGAAGTTTTTGTTGGTGTCTTGGATGGAGGTGCGGTAGAGAATGAGAATGCTTTTAGGATTTTCAATCGGAAAGAAGCAATAAAAAAAGCGCTTGAAAGCGCACAGATTGGGGATGTTGTTTTGGTCACAGGCAAAGGGGCTGAAGAGACAATGGCAGTTGGACAACAAAGACTACCATGGAGCGATAGAGAGGTGATTAAAAATCTTTTATCGGTGCCGAAGAAATAGAAGAATCAAAATACCCAAAAAGTTTTTAACAAATAGATAAAAAGCATTGTTTGAGCAGCTCCATAGGTGATACCTACAATAACTTCGCTTAAGCGATGACCCATGCGTTCTTTGAGGCGAGGGTATTTCTTTTTGTTTAGATTGAGGGTTTCTATTAACATGTTCAAATATCTTCCTTGATCTCCAAGGTGCATTCTGACTCGAAGGGCATCATCTAAAATGATCAGGGCGAACACAACAGAAAAAGAAAAAATTGCAGTGTGTATGCCTTCTGTATAGCCAACAATGATTACAAGAGAAGTTACCAATGCGCTGTGCATTGATGGCATGTGACCGTGTGTTAGAAAATAGCTCCAATTCAATCCATGACGGATTGTGTAGATGATAACTTTTGTTATCTGAGTGATGATTCCTACAAAGAGTGGAATCAGGACAATTGCTACGTTTTGCATTTTATTGTTTTGTGGATAAAGTTTTCACTACAGAACACGTTTATCCTATATTTATTGCTTTTATAATTATAAAACATTTTTATTTTTACTTCAACTTGAGTGTTGTTGTTATTAGTGCTAAAATACGGTACTGTAGAACTGAAAGATGTCTAAATTTTGGTTTGAAAACATTCGAAAACGATAAAATGAATACATTGAAGTATTTGCGCTGTGTGTTTTGTAAAAATTTTAATATAAATTAAATAAAGAAACTGAACATGAAGGTTCCATTTAAAAGAGCTCAGAGCGGAAAACAGAACGTTTCTCGACCTGCTCAACCTGGAGGGGGATTGCAATATGCGATGGGAATGAAACAACCTGCTTCATCTCAAAGAGCAGGGGTTCAAAGCCCGCAACAAAAAATACAAACTGGAGGAGAAGACACTTTAACAAGTAAGATTATTGACACTATTGTTCGTGTGTCGATCTATATCACTGTCTTTTTACTCCCATTGTTCTTTTTGACCAATGTTCCAAGCGTCTTGGAGCTCAACAAACAAGTTTTGTTGGTAGTTGTGACTGGTTTTGGGTTTTTAGCTTGGGTTGGAAAAATGGCATGGAAGAATGAGATTCGTTTCAAGAAAAATTTTATCCTTGTTCCTATTGTGACTTTTGTTGCTATTATGGGACTGAGCACTGTTTTCTCGACCTATTTCGAACAAAGCATGTGGGGATTCTTTGGTGGTGAAGGAAGGTCATTTATCACGTTGCTTTTCATGGTGGCTTTGTTTTTGTTGATTTTCAATACAGTAAAAAACAGAGGAGAAGCGGTCAAGATGGTTTTGGTGTTCTTGATTGGTGGATTTCTTTTGGGGCTCTATGGTTTGCTTCAAATTTGGGAAGTATATCTTTTGCCGTCCGAAGTTGCCGAAAATCCATTTTTCAACACAATTGGCTCAGTTTATATCTTTAATGCATATGTTGCAGCGCTTTTCTTGCTCACATTGGCACTGTTCTTATCTGATGTATCAAAGGTGTTGAAGATTGTCTTGATTGCACTGTCATTCTTTTTCTTTTTCATCATGATGGTGATCAACTTCAAAATTGTTTGGATTGCAACAATCATTTGTATTGCACTTCTTTTTGGTGTGACGATTATGAAGGGTGGAACGACTGGTAGTCAGTCCAGAGTCTTGCCGATGATATTTCTTGTACTTGCACTTTTGATGATTCTTCGAAAGCAGCCAATAATTCAGAAAGATCTTCCAGTGGAAGTGCTTTTGAACTATAGATCTTCAACAAAAATCGCTCTTGATTCTTTTAAGAAACATCCGTTACTTGGAAGTGGTCCAACTACATATTCAACTGTCTATCAGCAGGCGCGACCAGAAAATCTTGGAGATTTTTGGGCTGTGAACTTCAACAATGGGACTAGTTATTTCTTAACACTTACATCAACTGTTGGATTGTTGGGAGCACTGTCATTTTTGTTCTTGGTTGGAACAGGCTTGGTATATTTGTTTAAAACCATGGTAAAGGCGGTTTCAACTGAAGTGAAAGGAGATAAGAACTATATCGCAATTGGTATTGGCACAGTTTGGTTGTTTACAACAATCATACTCTTCGGATATTTAGCAAATATATCTTTGTTGCTTTTGTGGTGGTTCAGCTTTGCTCTTTTCTTGTCATTCACACTTCTTGACCCAACAGTGAAAACAAAAGAGTTTGTCACAACCTCTGCAACTCCACGGTCATCGCTGGTGTTCTCATTTGTTTTTGTGCTAGTGATTATTGGATTTGTTGCGGCAATCTATATGCAAAGCCAGAAATATATTGCTGCTACACATTTCAACAAAGCTCTTGTTGCTGATTCGCAAGGAGCGGAAGTTGAAGATGTTGCAGAGAGAATTCAAAAGGCTATTCAATTCGATCCTAATAGGGACATCTACTATCGTAATCTTTCAATTGCAATGTTTGCCTTGGCGAATGAACGTATCGCAGAAAAGACGCAAGACGATTTGACCCCAGAAGATTCAAATTATATCAGTGGTATGATACGTGGAGCTCTTGGAGCTGCTGATCAAGCTAGAACACTTGATCCAAACAATCCAGAGAATCACTTGTCAGTTGCTAGAATCTATGAAGGAATGTTGGCGACGATGGAAGGTGCTGAAGAAAGAGTTATTGAAAGCTATGACGAAGCAATTGAGCTAGACTCAACGAACCCAGCGTTATATCATAGACTTGCAAGTGTATATGTTGCACTTTCTGACCTGGAAGTTTCTAAAGTTAGGGCACAAAACCCAGCTGGAACAAGCGAAGAACTTCCAGAAGAAAGTTTGAAATATCTTGCAATGGCAAAAGACAATCTGGAAAAATCTCTAGAAATAAAGCCAGACTTTGCTGCAGCAAATCTGTTGTTGGCTGGTGTCTACGAGAGGGAGGGGAATATGGAGATGGCAATTAAAAAGGAAAAGAACAATAAGACTGTTTTTCCTGCAGCGCCAGGTATTGCATTCAGGTTGGGGTTGCTTTATTACAAGGATGAGCAATTTGATAATGCGAAACAAGAATTTGAGGCAGCTGTGAGCTTGGACAAGGATTATGCAAATGCTTTATATTTTCTCGGTCTTGTTCTTGATAAGCAGGGAGACAAAACAGGAGCTCTTAAAAGCTTTGAGAGGGTTTCTGAGCTCAACCCAACGAACGATGACGTTAAAGAAATTGTTCAAAATCTTCGAAATGGACAAGACGCTCTTGCTGGAATTGAACAAGTTCGACCAACTGCTTCACCAGTTCCAGAACAGTCTCCAACACAACCTGCCGAGCAACAGACAAGTATCGATCCTGGTGTGGAAAATCAAGAAATTCCTGAAGAAGCAACTCCTTCAATTGAAGAGATTGATGGGGAACTTCCACCAGAAGAAGAAGCTCCACCAGGAGAAGGGCCAACGCCATAATTCAAGCGAGAAGAATTTGAATAAAAAAAGTGTACACCCAGGTGTACACTTTTTTGTTTTCATGTTGATTCAGATTTTTGCTAAATCAATTCTTGTCGCAGAAAATATTTTAGGAACCGGTTACTTTTTTATTTTTAAGAGTGTGATAAATTAGTTTGAGATCTTTTGTTGCAGATATTTATTTGTTGCTTTGTCCTTTTCCCTAAAATATTTTTTCGCCGAGAATCGATTAAGCTTGTTGTGGTTGATATAAATTACAAAAGCTTGCGTAAAATATTTTCTCTTCTTTTTTTCTCATTACAAGGGATTGGATTGCCAAGGCGCTCCGCTGCGGTTCCTGGGCGTGGGGAGTATTTATTAATGTATGCTTTGCAAAAGCCGACTTCTTTAAAAACGTTTTTTGTTTCTTGAAAGGCTTTCAATGTTTCTCCAGGGAATCCAACAATTACATCGGTGGAAATTTCGGCATCAGGAATACGAGTTTTTATTTTATCTATTATTCCCAGATAGTGTTTTTGTGTGTAGTGTCTGTTCATTGCCTTGAGAATTTTGTTTGATCCAGATTGAATGGGGAGGTGGATCTTTCTTGAGATATTCTTTCTGCTAGCAATCACTTCGATGAGCTCATCAGAAAAATCTTTTGGATGTGAAGTGAGAAAAGTAAACATAACAGTCGGATAGAGCTCTGCCAAAAGATCGAGAAGTAGAGGGAATGAATAGTTTTTAAATTTGTAACTGTTCACATTCTGTCCAAGAAGTAAAACTTCACTACATCCTTCTTGGGAGGTTTTTCCTATTTCTTCAATGATGTCATCAATAGGTCTTGACCATTCTTGTCCTCGTGCATAAGGCACAACACAATAGGAGCAAAAGTTGTTGCATCCGGTCATGACTGGAACAAACACAGAACTTTTCTTTTTATATTGTGGTTTCAGTTTTAGATAATGAGCTTGTTTTGTTCCTTCTTTGTCTGTAGAAGACTGATCCTTGGTGAAAAGATCTTTGAAAAGATCTTGAATTTTATTTATTGGTAAAAAGACATCAACTTTGTCTTTCATCTTTTTCTTAACATCTTTTCTGTGAGCTAGACACCCAGTGATGACAATGAGAACTTGTGGATTATTTTTGCGAAGGTTGTGAACTTGTCCAAAAGCTCTGTCTTCTGCTGTTTGGCGTACTCCACAAGTGTTCAGAATGACCAAATCTGCAGTTTTAATTGTTTTTGCTTGAGCTAATTTATTTTGATGTAGAAAGGTCTGAATTCTTTCGCTGTCTGAAAAGTTCATCTGACAGCCGAATGTTTTGATGAAATATTTCATTGAATATAGGTTATTATTGACTGAGGGAGTGAATTGTGTAATAATTGGTTTTGTGTGAAAACAATACAGTTCTTAGGTTAACAGAGAAGGATAAGCTTTACAACATTCAATCATGGAACAGAGGGGGGGGTATACTTATGGATAATCCAATTTTAGGAACGTTTATCATTATTTTGGTTTTCACATTATTGAACACATTCTTAGTATGTTGCATCAAAGAAGTCGCGAAAGTATTTTCTCTGGGTAATTACAAAAAGACAGATGAAAACTTCTAGAAGTGAAGTAAAGTCGACAAACAAGGGAGACCGCTCAACGAGTGGTCTCCCTTAAAAAATGTCTCGAGAGAAATTCTATTTTTTTTGTTCAATTTCTTTGATTGTTTTTCGAACAAATTCCTGTGTTTTCATTGAGTCTTGTTTTTTTGTATCTCTCTTGCGCACAGCAACGGTTCCTTTTTTTTCTTCTTTTTCTCCAACTACCAAAATGTATGGTACCTTGGTTTTGGTCGTCTCAGCAATTTTTTTGCCCAAAGACTCATCGGAATCATTCATTTCAACTCGGAGCTCACTTTCCTTGAGTTTGGATTCAACTTTTCTGGCGTACTTTTTAAATTTTTCAGATACAGGCAGAATTGTTACTTGAACTGGTGCGAACCAAAGAGGAAACTTCCCAGCATAGAACTCGATCAAAAAGGCAAAGAACCTTTCGAATGAACCAATCAGTGCACGGTGGATAACAAAAGGTCTGGTCTTGTTTCCATCTTTGTCGATATAGTTGAGATCGAACCGTTCTGGTAGGTTGAAGTCAACTTGCACAGTTGAAATAGCATCTTCTTTGCCATAAACATTCACGGCCATGACATCAAGCTTAGGACCATAAAAAGCAGCCTCTCCTTCTTCTTCGTAAAATTCTTCACCATTTTCCTTCAGCACTTCTCTTAAAGTCTCTTCTGCTTTAATCCAATCTTCTCGCTTGCCAACATATTTGCTTGAATCTTTGTCTGAAAGTGAAAGTTGGTAACGGTATTTTGTGAATCCAATATCTTGATAAAACTTCTTAAGCATTTCAACGACCTCTAAAAATTGATCTTTGAGTTGATCTTCAGTACAGAAAATGTGAGCGTCATTTTGGGTGAAACCACGCACTCTTTGAAGACCATGAAGTTCACCAGATTTTTCATATCGATAGACAGTGCCAAATTCTCCTTGTTTGTATGGCAACTCTCGATAACTTCTTGGTTTCATTTTGTATACCATCATTCCTGCAGGACAGTTCATTGGTTTGAGATAGAAAGTCTCATTGTCGATTTCCAGTGGGGCATACATGTCTTTGTCATAAAATCCCAGATGCCCTGATGTTTTGAACAGATCCATTTTGCTGATGTGAGGCGTGAGGATGTGTACATAGCCATAATTTCTTTCCATTTTTATCATATAATCTTCCAGGACTTTGCGTATAGTGTAGCCGTTCGGAAGCCAAACAGGCAAGCCCTGACCAATCTCAGGAAAATTTGCAAATAATTCCATTTCTTTCCCAATTTTTCTGTGGTTTCTTTCTTCTGCTTCATCCATCATTTGTAAATGTGCCTTTAGTTTCTTCTTGTTTTCAAAAACAACACCATAAATTCTTTGCAGTTGTTGGCGATTCTCGTCACCTTTCCAATATGCTCCAGATATTCTAGTCAACTTGAAAGCAGTAGCATCAATTTCTCCGGTTGATTCCAAATGTGGACCACTGCACAGATCAATAAAAGATTTAGATTTGTATATCATCACCTCTTTTTCTCCTTTTTTGACAAGATCCTCAATCAATTCGACTTTGTATGGTTGTTTTGCTTTCTTGAAATGCTTGATTGCCTCATCTATTTGCATCATCTTTTTTTCGAATGGATGATTGTCAGCGATGATCTTTTTCATTTCGTTTTCCAAAAGGGGCAAGTCTTCTGGGATCAAGGTGCGAGGAAGTTCGAAGTCATAATAGAATCCATTTTCAATCGCTGGACCAATTGCAAATTTGACCTCTGGAAACATCTTGAGAACAGCGGTAGCCAACACATGAGATGTGCTGTGGCGAATAATTTCAAGTCTCTGGTCGTTTGTTAGCTTGGTTGTCATGAGTTTATGCTAATAATTATTTTGCATATGAATGAAAAACCTCATCTCAAAACATATCATCCAAAAATTCTTATTTTGGAGTTTTGATACATTCTGAGACGAGGTTTTAAGTAGTAAGGTCAATAGATCTTACTGTGGTGTGTACTTACGAACGTACTTACGTATCTCGTGGTTCCACTCAGATTTCCTGAACAATTCAGGACTCTTGTTCAATTGTTCTTTGATTTAGGCGATTTTGCTCTCGGTGAGAATGCGTTTGGTGGACGCATCAATCATCAAAGAGGGACTAATCCTATTCTAGATTTAAAATACAATTTGTCAAATCACTATTCGATATCGACGTTCTCTTTTCCGACAATGTCGCGAATAGAGTCGATTACCGCTTCATCGAAATCGATGTGGTGTGGTGTTTCAAGTTTTTCTCCATTCTCATTTGAAGAAATGAAGATCTTGCACTCACCTTTATCAGTATTACAAATCACTTTTGAAATTTTCTCCAAAACTTCTGGTCCGCATTTGTCACCAACACAAATTGTGATGTTTTTGTGGACAGTTTTCGTTGGGGAAATTTGAGGTGCTTGATTGAAAGCTGGTCTGGTATGTATCGGAAAGTGGGGTTCATTGTTGCCAGATTTTTCAAAAGAAGTTGCAGTGTTTTTTTGATCTTTCTTCATTTCTTCATCATTCACAATGATGGCCTGCTCACAAAGAAGTTTTGGTTCGTCGTCTTTTTGTGAAAACTTTCCCTTGAGCAAGACGACATGCTCTTCCTTCCATGGCTCAGGATCTTTCTCGAGTGTTTTTGGAAATACCAAAACTTCTATTTTCCCAATTCCATCTTCGATTGTTGCAAAATACATTAATTGGTTGTTTCTGGTGTATACTTTTTGAATCTTGGTTATGATTCCACCAATAGTGACTTGCTGATTGAGATGACTTGAAGAAAGGGAGTTGATAGGAGTTGATCTTGATGCAAAATATTCTTGATATCCACGTAAAGGATGATCGGAAATATATAAACCCAACAACTCTTTTTCCCATGACAAAGTTTGTTTTTTGGGTGCCTTTGGAGCTTCATTGAAAGTAATTTTTGGTGCTTCAATCAATTGTTCTCCTCCCATGGTAAAGAGAGAAGATTGACCTGCAGATTGGTTTTTCTGAAATTCTTTTGAATATGAAAGGATTTGTTCTACGTTTTGAAGAACCTTGTTGCGTTCCATGAGCTCATCCAATGCTCCAGACATTGCGAGAGCCTCGACTGATTTTTTGTTGAGGTCTTTGTCGCAGACTCTTTCGACCATGTCGATAATATCTTTGTATAGTCCATTCTTTTCTCTTTCCTTAATTATCATCTCTGCTATGTGTGTACCAACGCCTTTGATCGCTTCAAGTCCAAAGCGAATTTTTGGTTTTTCGTTTTTATTTCCCAAGATCACTGCAAAGTCCTTGAAGCTTTCGTTTATGTTTGGGGCGAGAACCTCAATTCCCATCAGTCTTGCTTCTTCAATTTCAATAGCGATTCTGTCTGTGTCGTCTTTGTCAGAGTTGAGAAGTGCTGCCATGAATTGGGAGGGGTAGTGTGTTTTGAGATATGCTGTTTGATATCCGATTAACGCATAACAAGCAGCATGTGATCGGTTGAAGCCATAACCTGCAAAAGGTTCAACAAATGAAAAGACTTTTTCTGCCAATGCTTTTTCAATTCCATTTTCCACGCAACCATCAATAAATTTCTCTTTTTGTTGTGCAATGAGCTCCACTATCTTTTTACCCATTGCTTTTCGCAGAATATCTGCTTCTCCCGGGGTGAAACCTGCGAGTTCTCGAGCAATTTGCATCACTTGTTCTTGATAGACAGCAACGCCATATGTGTTTTCCAAAATTGGCTTGAGTTTTGGGTGTAAATATAGAACTTTTTTTGTTCCATGTTTTCCTCCAATAAAATCAGGGATCCACTCCATTGGCCCAGGTCGATAGAGGGCAACCATAGCAATGATGTCTTCAAAAACTGTGGGTTTGAGTTTTTTCAAATAGTGTTTCATTCCAGAGGACTCAAGCTGAAAAACTCCTGTTGTTTCTCCTCGTTGTAAGAGTTTGTATGTATGTTCATCATTCAGGGGTAATTTTTCAATGTCAACTACATCTCCTGTTGTTTTTTCAATCACTTTCAGAGCATTTTCAATGATGGTGAGGTTCTTGAGTCCCAAAAAGTCCATTTTGAGAAGTCCTATCTTTTCTACATATGAAGCTTTTGAAGATGCTGCATATTGAGTCACGATCGAAGGTTCTGATCCTTTTTTCCCTGTCATGTATTGCAATGGTGAATATTCAACAACTGGTTCTGCGGTGATCACGACTCCACAAGCGTGCATTGAGGCATGTCGAGCAACACCTTCCAGGCGAAGTGCAGCATCAACAATGCGTTTTGCATCAGGATTTGAGTTATATTCTGTTAAAAGTTCTTTTGATGATTCCAGGGCTGTTTTAAGATCTGTGAACATCGGAACCATTTTTGCAAGTTTATCACAATAAGTGTATTCAACATTCAATACGCGACCCACATCACGAATTGCAGCTCGTGCTGCCATTGTTCCAAAGGTGATAATTTGTGCTACATGGTCTTCGCCATATTTTTTTCGACAATATTGCAAAACTTCATCTCTGCGATGATCAGCAAAGTCGGCATCAACATCAGGCATCGAAATTCTGTCTGGATTCAAAAATCTTTCAAAGAGCAGGTTATATTCGATTGGATCAAGGTTTGTGATTCCGGTCAGATAAGAAACGAAACTTCCTGCTGCGCTACCTCTTCCTGGTCCCACGATGATTCCTTGGTCTTTTGACCAATTCATGAAGTCTTGAACGATGAGGAAATATGAAGAGAAGCCCATCTTGGAAATGATTCCAAGTTCATAGTCGAGACGTTCCTGATGTTTTTCTGTAAACCCGCCATCGGGATAGCGTTTTTCGATGCCTTCTTTGCAAAGTTTGAGAAGATAGCTGTCGGGAGTTTCTCCTTTTGGAACTTCAAAATGCGGGAGTTTGGTGTGGCCAAATTCAATTTCAACACTACATTTGTCAACAATTCTCTGAGTGTTTTCAATTGCTTCTGGAATGTCTTTGAAGAACTCTATCATTTCCTCAGGACTCTTGAGATACAATTCATGTTCCTTCATCGTTATTCGATTCAAGTCGTCAATTTTTTTCCCTGTTTGCAGACACATAAGAATGTCTTGAACCTCGTTGTCGTCTGGATTCACATAGTGCAAATCTGCAGTAGCTACAACAGGAATTCCAGTTTCTTTTGAAACTTTGATTAGTCCTTCGTTGGCCTTTTTTTGTTTTTCAAAGTTGGGAAGGTGTTGAAGTTCAAGGTAATAATTTTCCTTGCCAAGAATTTCTTGATATTCCAAAGCCTTTTTTACTGCATCTTCATGCTTGTTTCCGATTTCCAATTGAGCAATTTCTCCCTGAACGCATCCGCTCATTCCTATGATGCCCTCTGCGTGTTTCTTGAGGACCTCCATGTCGATGCGTGGTTTATAATAATAGCCCTCAAGGTGTGCAATCGTCACCAATTTCATCAAGTTTTTGTATCCAGTTTCATTTTTGGCTAGCAAAGTCAAATGAAATCTTTCATCATCAATTTTAGCTCTTTTGTTTTTGAGTCCATTTGGTGCCAGATACATCTCGCATCCCAAGATGGGTTTGATGCCTCTTTGAATTGCTTTGTCATAGAACTCTGGAATTCCATACATTGTTCCGTGGTCTGTGATTGCAATTGAGTCCATACCAAACTCCTTGACCTTGTCGAGAAGGTCTTCAATCTTGCACAAGCCATCGAGAAGGCTATAGTGAGTATGGACATGTAGGTGGGTGAATTTTTGTTTTAACATAAAATGAAGTGGGAAGTCATAGAGGTTATTATGCATAAGCATTATACAGGTGTGACTAGATAATTTCAATTTGACCTGTTTTGATTCTTGTGTTGGAAATTTATCGATGTTTATCGGTTGATTTCTGGGGTTTTTAGTGCTAGTCTGAAAAGACAGAAAACATTCAATTTATGCTGAAAGTTATCAATCTGACAATCAAATCGAGAGAAAAAAAAGACAAGCTTTTAGATAAAGTTAGTTTTGAGGTGGGTGAAAACGAGATTCACTGTATTTTGGGAATAAATGGAAGTGGCAAATCAACATTGGCCTATGCACTTTTGGGACTTGATCGATATGAATATGGTTCTGGGAAAGTTATGTTTTTGGGCAAGGATATTTCAGAGAAACAGCCATTTGAAAGAGCGAAGCTTGGATTAACAATAGCGTTTCAGGAACCTGCCAGATTCGAAGGATTAACAGTGAGCGACTATCTCAAGGCTGGAAAAAAGAAAGCGACTAATTTGGAAATGAAGTATGTTTTGAAATTGGTTGGTCTTGAAGATAAGGAGTTTTTAAAAAGAAATGTTGATGAGAAGCTTTCTGGTGGTGAACGTAAGAGGATAGAGTTGGCTTCAGTTATCATCATGAGACCAAAACTAATGATTCTTGATGAGCCAGATGCCTCACTTGACATCATTGTCTACAATGAACTCTATGATTTGATGCTTAGAGTCAAGGAAGAATTGAAATGTTCAATTCTTTTGATCACTCATAGGGAAGAGGCGGGTTTGATTGCTGATCGTGCGACATTGGTTGATGGCGGGAAGGTTATTGAGACTGGACGTTTTAGGCATGTGATGCGTGTCTATTGTGAGCGTGAAGGAAGAAGGGATCGTTGTATGGCTTATAAAATGAAGATGAAGAAATAAAAAAGTTAAGAATTTTTCAAGATATGCCAAAACTAACAACTGATTTTGTCAAAACTGCAAAAATGTGTGGACTCGAGCATCTATTGAATGCCAAGGGCCATTTTTTTGTGGAAAAAAACAAACTTCTTTCATATAAGACACCGAAAGGAATCGAGATGGAGGCAAAAGAAACTCCAAATGGTATAGAGGCAGAAGTTGTTGTGAAGAAAGGTGCTAAAATTAAAGAACCTCTGTTTTTCTGCTTTGGCCTGAAAGGGGAGAGTGATGAACAAATAGTTGTTCTAAACATTACAGTAGAAGATGGAGCGGATGTTAAGATCATAACTCATTGCAGTTTTCCTCATGCAACATCAGCAACTCACAAAATGGAGGCAGTTTTCAAAATCGGAAAGAATGCAAATTTTTTCTATGAGGAGCATCATTATCACGGAAAAAAATCTGGTGCTATGGTAATTTCGAAATTGAAGTTGCTCATTGGGGAAGGAGGCTTGTTTGAGAGCAATTTTGTTTTGTCAAAAGGGACAGTTGGTCAAGTCAGCATAGACGTTGAAGCAATTTTGGAAAAAGATGCTCGTAGTGAGATCAACACGAAAGTTTTTGGGAAAAATAGCAGTGACATTGTTAATATTATTGATAAAGTGATTCTGAATGGAGAGAATAGTAAAAGTTTGATCAAGATGCGTGCAGCTGCCAAAAATGGTGGAAGAGTATTCATGCAAGGAGAAACATATGCAAATGCTGCTGGTGCAGTGGGACATGTTGATTGTCAGGAAATTATTTCTGGTGATGATTCAGTTGCAAAAGCAGTTCCAATTGTTGAAGTATCCAATGACCAGGCTCGGGTGACACACGAGGCTTCGGTTGGGAAGATTAACCAAAAGGAACTGGAAACGCTTATGACTCGAGGTCTTGATGATGAGGAGGCCACAGATCTTATCATAGAAGCAATGATGTGCTAGAGGTATTAATTATAAAAGCAAAAAAATATGTCTGAAGAAAAGAAATTTGAACTAAGTGTGGATTCAAATATCATGGAAGTGATTCAGAGATATCCTAATGCAGCTGAGATTTTCATGAAGAGTGGATTGCCATGTGTTGGTTGTTCCGCTGCTCAATATGAGAAGATCTCTGACGTTGTTGCTGAGTTCGGTATTGATGCTGAGGTGTTGATCAAAGAGATTGAAAAAAGTGCAAAAGAGGAGAAATAGATAGAGTTTGTTTCATTTTTGTGATAACATGAAAATGGATGCGATAGGGGTAGCTTCCCCGCAAAACCTGCTTTTTAAGGTAGGCGGGGTTTTATTTTTTTGTGTAAAAAATCTCAAGAAAGGTCAAGATGGTCAAATGGATAAAAAATTATTTTGTTAATGGAGAAAAATCATCCGAGTCCATAACTCGATCTGCAGCTCTGATTGCTGTGATGGGTTTGGCCTCGAGATTTTTGGGTTTGTTTCGGGATCGTATTTTGGCCTCAAAGTTTGGTGCTGGTGATGTGATGGATGTCTATTATGCGGCTTTCAAAATTCCTGATCTAGTTTATGGGCTTTTAGTTCTGGGGGTGTTATCAGCTGCTTTTGTTCCAGTGTTTTCTTCTCTAATTTCACAAAAAAAGAAAAAAGAAGCCTGGGAGCTTGTCAATGCGATTTTATCAATAGGAGCAACGGCTCTTATTGTTATTTCAATTGTGTTGTTCATTTTTGCTCCTGGCTTGGTCAGCCTCATCGCTTTTGGCTTTGAAGAGTCGAAACAAGAGTTGGTTGTCATTTTGACTCGTATCATGCTTCTGAGTCCAATTTTTCTTGGTATGTCGGGAATTATGGGTGGAATTCTGAATTCGTATAAGAAGTTCTTTTTCTATTCTTTGGCACCAATTTTCTATAATGTTGGAATTATTGTTGGTGCAGTTTTTCTTGTAGATACCATGGGTCCAGCTGGTCTTGGTTGGGGAGTTGTTCTAGGTGCTGCATTGCATCTGCTGATTCAATTGCCAGAAGTCTTTCGTTGCGGAATGAGGTTCAAGCCAAGTTTCAGTTTTAAAAACATTCATCTAAAGCAAGTTGGTGGACTGATGATTCCCCGTGCAATGGGGCTTGCAGTGACTCAGATAAACTTTTTGATAGTGACAGTTTTGGCTTCAACGTTGGAATCTGGTAGTTTGGCAATTTTCAATTTTGCAAACAATCTTCAAAGTGTGCCAATGGGACTGTTTGGAATTTCTTTCGCAGTTGCTTCATTCCCGATACTCACTTCACTCTGGGCTCAAAAAAAGACTGATGAATTCATAATTCGTTTCACAAACACATTTCGAAAAATAATCTTCTTCATCATCCCTTTATCGGCGATGATTTTTGTTTTAAGAGCACAGATCGTAAGAGTTGTTTTGGGGACTGGGCGATTTGATTGGGAGGCAACACATCTCACTTTTGAAGCTTTGGGAATTTTTGCTTTTTCGTTATGGGCACAGAGCATCATCCCTTTGTTGGCGAGATCGTTCTATGCGATCCACAATACCAAGATTCCATTTTTCACTGGAGTATTTTCTGAGGTTTTGAATTTGACGCTAGCATTGATCTTGATCAAAGAACATGGAATTTTGGGATTAGTGTGGGCATTCACAATTTCAACATGTGTCAATGCGGCTTTGCTTTTTGTGATTTTGAGGTTGAAGATTGGAACGTTTGGAGTGAGGAGCCTCGTGCTCTTTGTTGGCAAAATTGTTCTAGCAACTTTTTTCTCATTGATTATTGCTCAGATCATCAAGAATTTGGTTGGCGCTAATCCTTTTGGAGAAGAGAGAACCTTTTTAGGTGTTTTTACTCAAATGATTATTGCGCTGTTTGGAGGATTGGGAACATTTGTTTTTGTGGGGCGCAGTTTGAACATATTTGAACTCGATCATTTCATTTCAGTTGCAAAAAATAAGTTGTTTGCAAAAAAACCTTTACCAGAAGAGCAAAGAGACGAGGTAGGGGGAGTTGGTTAAAAACATAACCTTGAAATGCCAATTTACAATTCTGAGTCAGTTTCTGACAGATTGATAAATAAATAAAACCGGCCCAGGGGCTGTTTTTTATTGAAAAAACTTGAAATTGTGGGTGCTCAATGAAAAAATGATACAAATCAATGAAAAGAGGGTATGTTAAATCCAAGGAATAGGAGGCTGTTGATGGGAGGTATTAAGTTAAAACTGACTTTTGACAATGTATACGACAAATTTATGTGGCTTCGATATTTTTATTTGAATTGTTCCGCTGTTTACATTTCAGCAATAAATCTATAAACTAAGCAAATAGGAGTGGTGAAAAGAAGTTTATACTTTCATGAAAAATATACGAAATTTTTGCATCATTGCTCATATCGATCACGGAAAGTCAACTTTGGCTGACCGGTTTTTGGAAATGACAAATACTGTTGAAAAACGCAAGATCACTGAGCAAATGATGGACACAATGGAACTTGAGCAGGAAAGAGGGATCACTATCAAGTTGCAGCCAGCAACAATGCAGTATGAAGATTACACCTTGAACTTGATTGACACACCGGGGCATGTGGACTTTGGATATGAAGTATCGCGATCTCTTGTAGCTGTAGAGGGGGCGATATTGTTAGTTGATTGCTCTCAAGGTGTTCAAGCACAAACTCTGGCTAATCTCTATCAGGCAATTGATCATGATTTGGAAATTATTCCGGTTCTCAACAAGATTGATCTTCCGAATGCAAATGTTGAAAAGACAATACAGGAATTGGTTCATGTTTTGGGTTGCAAGAAAGAAGAGATTCTCAAGGCAAGCGGGAAGACAGGCGAGGGTGTGGAGGATGTTTTGGATGCGATAGTGAAAAAAATACCAGCACCAAAAGGAGACGAAAAGAAGCCATTGAGAGCTTTAATTTTTGATTCGAAATATGATTCATATAAAGGAGTTTTGGCTTATGTGAGGATTGTTGACGGACAAGTGAAAGCTGAAGATGATGTGGTTTTGATGGCTGGTGGAGTGAATGCTCATGTTATTGAGGTTGGAAAATTTTCTCCCGAGTTGAAAAAAACCAAAACTTTGGGATCAGGTGATATTGGATATATAGCCACAGGATTGAAAAGTGTTGCTGAGTGTCGGGTAGGTGACACAATAACTTTTACGGAGAAGTCGAAATTGGCTAAAGTGGAACCTTTGTCTGGATATAAAGAAGTGAAGCCGATGGTTTTCGCAAGTTTCTATCCAACAGAAGGTGAAGACTATAACCAGTTTCGTGAAGCTTTGGAAAAATTGAAGCTCAATGATGCTGCATTGACATTTGAAGGAGAGAGTTCTCCAGCCTTGGGAAGAGGTTTTCGAATCGGTTTTTTAGGACTTTTACACTTGGAAATTGTTCGTGAGCGTCTGAGCCGGGAATTTGATTTTCAGCCAGTGATCACAACTCCATCAGTTGTATATGAAATTGTGAAATCTGGTGGTGAAACACAAAGTATTTTTGCTGCAGCAGAGATGCCAGAGGCAAATATGATCAAAGAAATCAAAGAACCCTTCGTGAAATTGGACATTGTCACACCAAGGGAATATCTGGGGGCAGTGATGGAGGTTGTTCAAAAAACCACTCGAGGAAAATATCTTGCTACTGACTATATTGATGACGAACGATTAGTGCTTTCTTTTGAAGCTCCTTTGGCAGAAGTGATTGTGAATTTGCATGATTCTATTCAGTCTGCGTCAAGTGGATATGCTTCATTTTCCTATGAAGTGACAGGATATCGAACTTCTGACTTGGCAAGACTTGATGTTTGGATAGCTGAGGAGAAAGTTGATGCTTTTTCTCAGGTTGTGCCACGTTTGAGGGTTGATTCCGAAGGGAAGAGGATCGTGAAAAAGCTCAAAGACGTGATTCCTAGACAAAACTTTTTGGTCAAGCTTCAAGCTGCGGTTGGAGGAAAGTTTGTTGCTCGTGAAAACATCGTTCCTTTCCGAAAAGATGTGACAGGACATCTCTATGGCGGTGACATCACGCGCAAAAGAAAGTTGCTTGAAAAACAAAAGAAAGGAAAAAAACGAATGAAAGGAGCAGGGAAAGTGGATATTCCGCAAAAAGCTTTTTTGGATGTGCTCAAAAAATAAAAGAATTCTTTTCATAAAAACAAAAAAATGAGCGAAACATCTAAAACTCCACAGGAAAAAGTTGAAGAAGTCAGGGGGAAGATACGGAATATTTCTGTTGATGGAGAAGAAGTACCGACTGATTTTTTGGAAGATGTAGCCAGAAATGGTACACAAGAAATAGACGCACAAAGAGCAGAGGAAGTCGCGGTTGATACTGAAGGGAGTGATGGTAGTGATGGTGAGGAATCGTCGCAAGCAGAGGCAGGGTTAGAAAAAAACCAAGACTCAGTGGTTAGCAGGAGAGAGCTTCTTGGTCTTAAGAAAATTAGAAAACTGACCGAAGACGCAAAGGCTGAGGTTCAGACAGCTAAGTCTGAAAAAGACCCAGAGAAATCAGAGAGGTCAGCAGAAAAGGAGCAGAAGAACATTGTATCAAGAAGAGATTTCATGAAGAAATCTGCCGTCGCAACTGCAACAGTTGCTGTTGCAGCAGGAAGCATGGGTGGATTTGTGAAATCACCTGAAGTAAAGGCTGGATTGAAGGATACTCTCGAGTTTGATGATGTGAAAGAAGGGAGTCATGATGAAATGGTGAAAGAGCTCTATGATGTAGTTTTTGAAAACGACAAGGAGATTGCACGTTTTCATTTTAAAGCATTTGAGGAATTCAAGACGAAAGAGTTCTTCAAGGGAAGAACTGATGAAGGTTGGTTCGATGGAAAGGGGCTTGAATACGCTGAGAGCAGTGTTATTATTCCCCCAGAGAACTTTGAAGTGCTCATGGATAATCCATCCAAGATAGAGAATGTGAGTTTTTTTCACACGCACCCAGCGGCAGCGATTGAGAGTATAAATGAGAAGCTGGAAAAGGATGTTAGCGTTAAGGATCTTCCTTTTGAAGATCACGGAAAGGAAAACCAAGAAAAGGAGCGAATGACACTACCTCTTTCCGAGGCAGACCTAAACGTTTTTATGAATGTTTGTATGGAATATCCTGAGGCTGCAGATTTATTTTCCATGGAAGTTGTGGAACCAACAGGCCATTGGAAAATTGAAAGAGATTTGGAGAGTGAATCAGTTGAAAATTTCCAGAGGATGCAAACGAAGTATCAGCAAGAAGTAGACAAATTCAACAAGCTGGAAGAGGAAGAAAAGAATAAATATCGGAAAAAGGCCATACTGGCGTTCATGGAAGAAAACAGAGATAGTGGGCTTTTTGGATTGAGAGGAGTTCTATCTGACAAAAATGCTATTTTCACGACTTTCAAAAACAACGAAGATTATTTTTCAAAACTAAGAATGCTTTCTGAGATTGGAAAAAAAATGATTTTGTGCAAGTCTGACAAGAAGCGAGATGAAGTTGCCGAGAAATTTGTTGAGGCAGCAAAAACAATGGGTCTTTCAGCAGAGTATAACCAAATGTGCCCGCAAGAGAAAAAAGCTCAGCAGAGAAATAAAGGAAGTGATAGATAATTATTTTTTAGATTATGTTGTTATCTGTTCGCAATTATTTTATAATTAACAACAAGCATAAGCTTGAGTAAGATTTTTGTAATTAAATAAAAAACTATGAACGAAAAAATGGAGTTCAAACCAGCTTCTGTCGAAGCAGATGATGAAAAAGAAAAACCAGAAGATGTCAAAAAGGCATTGCTTGAACAAGCAAAGGCGATTGCCGGGGGAGTGGAAGTTGATCCTGAAATTTTGGCCAAGACAATGATAGAGAAAAGACGAATCGGGGGGGGGGCTTGTAGGAATTAAATTC
>JAYEIQ010000017.1:0-9980 GCA_034660175.1 Patescibacteria group bacterium
AACTTAATTCGTTTCTGCATTACTATAATTACCAAAAGAAACACCGGGGATTGGGAATGAACGGACTGACTCCCATACAGAAGTTGCAAGAAGCAAGAAGTGTAAACTTGACGCTGCAATGCTACATCAATTGACAGATGGTTTGTTTTGTGTTAGACTCTAGTAGTTAGTTTAAAAGCTAACCGCTCCCATTTTTGGGGGTGACGAATATTAAGAGCGTACAGATACAGTCGACTTATGCTATTAGTATTTGCTTAATTCGATTTATCTTTACATTCAAAATGGAAGGAACAATCAAAAAGTTGGTTTCTGACAAAAACTTTGGTTTCATTGCCGTCGAAGGTGGTGATGACGTGTTTTTTCATGCCAACAACCTTGATGAAAGTTTAGACTTTAACAGTCTGAATGAAGGTGACAAAGTCTCATTTGAAGTTGAGGAAACTCCAAAAGGGAAAGCCGCTATCAATGTGAATAAAGTGGAAGCAGCTGAATAAGCTTTATCCACGAAAAAACCGCCTCGGCAAGACCGAGGCGGTTTTTTGTTTTTATACAATTTGCTTCGAGCATGCTCCAAGCAAAGTCAGCTGCAAAGTCAGTTGTATCTTTTTTTATTCAACTTCTTGCTGGTAGCAATTCTTGCAATAAACTATCTCTTTTCTCTCTGGAGCATATGTTGTTTCGAAGGTATTTTTACACGGTTTGTCACCATAATCGTGTGTTTGTTTTTGAAGTTTTCATTGTCACACATACATGATCTTTTGTGCAATTTCATAGGATTTGTTTGGCTCAGTCTTTTGAGATGTTTGCAGTCAGGACAAAACTTTGGAAGAGGTAGGTTATGTTTTTTATAGAATTTCAATTCTGAAGAGATTATTCTGAAAACTTCGCTATCATTGAAAGTTCTATTATGTTCGTTGGCACAGTTAATAGTGTCTTGTAAAATCGATTCTTTCACGTCTTCTCTATAATCTGGAAGTTGTTTGGCCTTGACTGTCGTCGCATATGTTCTTTTCGGTTTGTTATGCCAATAATATCTTTTTGCGACAGCTTCTTGCTTTTTCCAGAAATAAAGTACGATTAGTGGACAAATATGTCGTTTTTGATAACCACACCCACATTGACGATTTCAGCAGTTGCAGTTGTGTTTTTGACCAAGTTTATTTTTTTGGTCAGTTCAGAAAAGGTGACTGGTTTTTTACTGCTTCCGATTGGTCTGTTTTTTTTATCTCTGATGCAAAATAAATAGTCATCACCAGATGAAACATTGATGTCATAGAGCTGCTCAAAAGGAGTTTCCTTGATCAGATTGATCGCATTGTTGCATTTCTCTTTTGAATCAAAATCTCGAGATGAGAAGATTAGTTTGTCGGCTACTTTGAATGCAAAATAGAATCTTCCGCCTAGTTTTGAATGAATTTCAAATTTTGGCATGGTTTTGCTTTGAAATTGTGTGAAAATTGGTTTTCAGACGGTCTTGTTATCACTTCTTAACATGTAATACTACATCAAAGGCAAAAAAATGTCAATAATGTTGACAAAATTGTCAATAAATGATAACATTTGCTTATAATAAAGAATAATAATGTTGACGATAAAGTCGACAAAATTATTAATAATGGCAAAAAATGGGTAACAAATTGTATAGAAATCTACTTGATTTGGGATTGAACAGGAATGAAGCAGAGGTCTATTTAACTATGCTTTCCTTGGGAGAGATCAGTATTTTGGGCATATCCAGGGCATGTTCAGTGAAAAGAACAACAGTCTATCCAGCGATTGAATCATTGAAAAAGATGGGATTGATCAGATCACATCAAAGAGGATTCAAACACTATTATGTCGCAGAAGATCCTGAGCAGCTGTACAAAATTTTTGACAAAAAAAGACAGGAGCTGAAAAGCAATCTGTCAGAATTTTCTGCACTATACAAGGGTGATGGCGGAGGAGGAATTATCAAACAATATGATGGTATTGAGGCAGTGAAAAATATTTTTGATGATGTGTTGGATGATTTTGAACCAGGGGATGAATATTTGGTGATGAGTGACTTCAATAAATTTACGGGACAAGATGAGAAGTATTTCAAAAGTTTCATTTCGAAAAGAAGCAAGAAGATGATAGATTCGCGCATGTTACTTCAGGATGCTGAGATTGCTATAAGATACAAAAGGAACTGGAAGCTATATAAGGTAAGAGTGAAGCTTCTACCCGAGGACGTGAAGTTGTCGATCAACTTAACTATAACTCCAAAGAAGATTATTATTCATCAACTTGTTGCTCCGGCGATGGCGATTGTAATCGAAAACAAAAATGTGGTCAAGATGAATAAGGAGATGTTTGAGTTGATTTGGAGATCAATTGAGTAGTTTCGCAATCAGATTTGTTTTCAAAATAACACCGCCGGACCATCTTTGGTCCGGCGGCTTTTCTTGGTTTGTACTTGAGTTTATCTTGGGCAATAAACGTTGACTAGCGCTTAAAGGCTTGTCTTATCACAACAGTGTTGTTTTTACTTTTGTGGTTAATCTTGACGAAGAATACATATTTCTTGTCATTTTTTTATTGCAACACTGAGCGCCATTTTTTGTTGTGAAAACAGCAACACAGAGAGGGTCTATTTCTTCATTTGAATAAATAACCGCACAATGATGATTATTTTTGTTTTCATGACCACAAGTGGTTTTTATGTTCAGTGGTTCTGTTCTCATTTCTATCTTATCTGACTTTTGCTTTCTAGTGTTTTTTGTTGAAACGAACTGAAACATGAGGTTAATAAAGGGGTGGTCGAATGTCAAATCTCTTTATTTATTACAGGAGTCCTTGATATGTATCACCTATTGTTCTCATGAACCAAGGAATAATGAAAATTAATCCAATCATTGGCAGAACAAAAGTGATTACTGATAATGTGAGAATGATCAGAAAATATATCCTGATCTTTTTGATAATTGATGTGACTTCATCAATTTTTTTCTCTTGATTTTCAAGTTTTTGAAGAATTTCTTCCATGATTGTGTGTGAGAAATTTATGTTGGTATTATAGCACTTTACTCATATTTCTGACATGGTACAATTGACGCAAATGGAGTGCATTTTGAGAAGAAATGAATTCCTCCTATTTTTTTATGTGTTTGTTGTGAAGTGAACAAAGGTGTTCTTTCGGAAAAATCAAAAAATTAAAAAATAAAATGAACAGTCCGAAAAGATATCATGGACTGAATGTCTCTAAGATTGGAAGAAAGTTTTACCTTTTTTATAAGGATCTTCCTGAAAACGAAGACAGCCGTGACTGTCCGATTTTGGTTTGCGAAAGTGTTGATGGGGTCACTTTTAAACCTTCAGATGAAAGATTGACTTTAAAAAAGTTCTTAATGTTTCGCAAGGAGTTGGACTTGGATGACAATTTTCAGATAGTGAAACTGGACGGAGATTTTTTTCTTTTTCACAAAAAGAAAGTTGCGAAAAATCAGAACTCTTTGGCAGTTGAAATTTCTTGGGATGGTTTTGACTGGAAAAAATTCTCGCAGGAGGATTTGGTGAATGAACGAGCAAGAGTAATCAAGGTGAAAAAGGCAATTGGTTCCTATTTAATGTTTTTTGGAGAAGGACGGATTAAGGTTGCAATATCAAAAGATTTGAGACAGTGGGATGTGAGGCTAAAAATTTTTCTCAAACCGAGGAAAGACGGCTTTGACAGTTTCAAGATTTCTGTTGCCAATGTCTTTTCTTTCAAAGAGGGCATAGTTTTACTGTATGTTGCACAAAACAGAAACAAAAGGCTGAGTCTAGGTGCTGTTTTGCTCGACAGAAATGACATAGACAATATTTTGTGGAGATCCGAAGAGCCTCTTTGGCGACAACCAGAAAAATGGCAAAACAAAGACGTTCATTTTGTTGGAAGTGTGATAAGAAATGGAGAAATTTTGGCATATTGGGAGTATAAAGATGAATTGCTGGTTGCTGTGGTTTCGCAAGCCTGGAAGGAGTTTGATCAAGAAGAACATGAGAAAAAGCCATTCGAGGAAAGATCGATTCTGGAAAAATATATCGGAAATCCGATCATCGAACCTGTGAAAGGAAATTCATGGGAGTCATATACAACATTCAATCCGACAGCTGTTTATTTGGACGGAAAAATTCATTTGATGTATCGAGCCGTTGGTGATGGTGGAATGTCAATGTTTGGATATGCTACGAGCAAGGACGGAGTGACAATACACGAGCGCCTCAACCAACCCATATATACTCCCAAAGAACATTTTGAATTCAATGGCCGTGGAGGTGCAGGATATTCATATCCATACATGTCCGGAGGAGGCTGGGGAGGTTGTGAGGATCCAAGAATGACTCTTTTGGAGGACAGGATCTATTTGACCTATACAGCTTTCAACGGTCATCAACCCCCAGGCGTTGCCATGAGTTCAATCAAAGTAGATGATTTTTTGCGAGGCAAATGGAAGTGGAAAAAAGCACAGTTGCTTTCCAAGTCAGGGGATATTCAGAAGAACTGGATGGTTTTTCCTGAAAAAATAGCTGGAAAATATGCAATTTTGCACAACATCAATCCTTCGATCAAGATTGACTATTTTGACAATTTGGATGATGCTGTTGGAATTGAAAGTCGCTATTGCACCAAAGGTGATGATCTGCGCTGGGACAATGTTGTGCGAGGGGCTGCTGCTGCTCCGCTCAAAACAGAACAAGGTTGGCTGCTTTTCTATCATGCCATGGATAAAAGAGACCCAAAGCACAGTTTGGGAGGATATTGGAACAAGGTTGGAGCAATGCTTTTGGACTACAAGAATCCAACCAAGGTTTTGCACAAGTCGGATTGTCCACTTTTGGAAGCGGACAGGCACTATGAAAAAGGTGGAGCAGTTCCAGGCGCGGTGTATGTTTGCGGTAGTGTGATAAAAGGTGATGATCTTTTTGTATACTATGGAGGAGCTGACTCTGTCGGATGTGTTGCTAAATCATCTCTGAATAATTTTCTCACATTTTTAACCAACACGAAAAGAACTTTTGTGTTTGAAAAAATAAGAGCGTCTTAAAAGTGAGGTTTCTGAGTTAATAAAACAAAAAAACCATGACAAATCTGAAACGTAGCAAAGAAAACCCAGTGCTCATCGGTGAAAGTCACAACCCTTGGGAAGCGAGAGGAGCTTTTAATGGGTGTCCTGTGAAAGATTCCAAAGGAATTCATCTTCTCTATCGAGCAATGTCTTCCCCTGTTCTTCGTGGTGGAAGCGTCATGGAAGTTTCAACGATTGGATATGCTTTTGGCAAGGACGGGCTTCATTTCAAAGATAAGAAACAGCTTATTCAGCCTCAGTTTGATTGGGAACAATTTGGCTGTGAGGATCCAAGAATCACGAAACTAGGTTCGAAATACTATATTTTCTATACTGCTCTTTCGAAATTCCCTTTTTCTCCAGAGGGGATTTCTATTGGTGTTGCGATCACCAAAGATTTCAATAAGATTGAGAACAAGTTTCACGTCACGCCGTTCAATTCCAAGGCAATGGCTCTTTTTCCGGAAAAGATTGGTGGGAAGTTCTATGCCATTTTGACTGCTAACACAGATCTTCCTCCGGCTAAGATTGCACTGGTATCTTTTGACAATGAAGGTCAGATTTGGGATCAAAATCGTTGGAATGATTGGTATGCTGATCTGAATGCTCACACACTTCCTTTGCAAAGGGGAATCGAGGATCATGTTGAAGTTGGTGCTCCTCCAGTGAAAACAAAGAAGGGCTGGCTCTTAGTTTATTCATATATAAAGAACTATTTGAATGAGCGAAGGAGTTTTGGGGTTGAAGCGGTACTTCTCGATCTCAAAGATCCAGGTCGGATCATTGGCAGAACAGAATTTCCGATCTTGGTTCCACAAGAGGAATATGAGCTCTATGGTATTGTTCCGAACATTGTTTTCCCTTCAGGAGTCTTCCTGCAAAAAAACACATTACACATATATTATGGTGGCGCAGACACAGTTTGCTGTCAGGCGACTTGCGATTTGGATGGTTTGTTGGATGAGATGCTCAATGGCGACAGTTGCAAAAGGTTGTGCCAACGTTTGAAGAAAAAGCCAATTCTTTCTCCTCTTATGAAAAATGACTGGGAAAGCAAGGCCGTGTTCAATCCGGGAATCTTGCGGGAAAAAGGTGTCACACATATAATCTATCGAGCAATGTCACGGGATGACATTTCTGTTATGGGATATGCTTCGACCAAGGATGGAGTGAACATTGAAACGCGTTTAGCAGACCCAGTATATGTTCCTCGTGAAGATTTTGAAGTGAAACAGGCACCGGGCAATACGGGTTGTGAAGATCCTCGTTTGACTAGAATCGGCAACAAGATATACATGTGTTACACGGCACTTAATGGACAGAATTTGCCTCGTGTTGCGATCACTTCAATCAAGGCATCTGATTTTTTTGCCAAGAAATGGAAATGGTCTGCTCCTAAGTTAATCTCTCCTCCGGGAGTTGACGATAAGGATGCAATTGTTTTTCCTGAAAAGATCAAAGGAAAGTATGTGATCCTTCATCGTTTGCAACACTCGATTGATGTGAGTTATTTTGACAACCTTTCTTTTGAAAACGGAGAGATGTTGCAGGAGATACCGATCATGTTTGCGAGAAAAGGAATGTGGGATGACAAAAAAGTTGGAATCAATACTGTGCCGCTTAAGACCAGAAAAGGTTGGATGTTCATCTATCATGGGGTTTCCAATGACAACAATTCATATCGTCTTGGTGCCACCCTTTTGGACTTGAAGGATCCAGAGAAGGTTTTGGCACGAACAAGACTGCCTCTTTGTGAGCCGGAATTGAAATTTGAAAAAGAAGGAATTGTTCCAAATGTTGTGTTTCCTTGTGGAGGTGTGCTTATTGGAAATGATTATTACATATATTATGGTGGGGCTGACACAGTGATTGGTGTTGCAAAAATTGACTTGAAAGGTCTCTTGAAGAGATTGAGCTAGGAGGATAATAATTATAAGAAATAAGATATTAGCACGTAATGAGTTGTATGTGAGGAAGTTTAAGTCGAGGAAAGATTTCAAAGAGTGCCCGGAACAAGCAACAGTATCATCAAAATTCTTCAAATGGAATTTGAAGTGGGAAACGCCATACAATGGAATGTTTGCATATCAAGGGAACAACAATATTAGATATTATGAATATCCATGGGCTTTTTATGCCGTGAAACTCAGAAAAAGGAATGAAGGTTTTGGATTTTGGGGCTGGTCATTGCGGTTTTCAATTTGTTTTGGACAAGTGTGGACTTGAGGTTCACAATGTGGATCCAGGTTTACAATCGAATGGGTTAGCCGATCAACCAGTACACAATGACGAAGCTTAACAAGAAATTCAAAACAAATGTCAAGCTTCACAATTGCTTCATTGAAAAAGCAGAGTTACCAGACAACTATTTCAACGTTGCTTATGCAATATCTGTCATTGAGCATTTGACACAGAAAGAGCTGATTACCTCCATGCGACACATCAACAGAGCGTTGAAACCAGAAGGTTATTTGGTTGTCACTCTTGATCTTTTTCCAAACATATATCCTTTTACCAAAAAAAAGAAAAATCGATGGGGAAGGAATGCATCAGTGAAGGATATTGTGGATGTATCTGGAATGAAAATTGTTCACGGAGACAAGAAGGAACTGTGTGGTTACAAACAGTTCAAAGCAAGTTACATCTTGGAGAATTTGGAAAAATATTTTATTGGCAGTAATTATCCAGCTTTGATTCAAATACTGATTTTGCAAAAAAAGAAATAATTTTGCTTTTTGTAAACTAAAAAAATCCCGGATTGCCGGGATTTTTTTTGAATCAAACCAACAGGGTAGACTTTTTGAATTGCGTCTAACATTTGGGATATACGAAGTTTTTCTGTAGCCCCGTTATCCAACGGGATAAACTCCGTGGAAGAAAAATTTGGGTGAAGCTCGAGTCGAGTGGTGCTTGTCTGCCCCGTATGCCCCGACGATTGAAAAGAGGATAGCGCAATGTGATACAAAGCCTCGTTATTCAACGTGATAAGCTCCGCGGAGTGAGCTCAAAAATATTTTTTTGTTCTCATTTATCAGATAGGTTTTCTTTTTTCTCTATGACGATTATGTTAAAAATAAAAACTTATTCTGAAATAGGTCGTGCAATACCTGTTTTATAAAGAGAGTTTAATTCCGTGTCAGACAGCGTGTAATCATAGATTTTTACTTCGTCAATAATGCCGTTGAAAAATTCGCTAAGTCTACCAGAGGCTTCTCTTGCGCCAATAGTAATGAAATCATTACTATTCCCAACAGCCTTGGCTTTCTTTTCAATGGTAGAGCCGTCCACGAATAATTTTACTGTGCCGGCTTCTTGGTCGTAAACGGCGGCGATAAATGTCCATTTAGAAGTTTGAAGAGGATGAAATCCTAAGATCTTGCCATCGCCAGCAAAGCATGCCCAGCCATCTCCAGCGCCTCTAATATCCGCGCCCATTGCTCTGTCATATCCGCTATTATCACTACTAATTACTTGCATTATATTCGCGCCATTAGTTTCTTTAACCCACGCTGCCATTGTTACTTGTGGCATTTGACTCGGATTAATATTTACTAACGCGTGAACATAACTATTTTTTCCGTTAAATTTTAAGGCTTTGCCATATTTTCCATCCACAAAAAAAGCATTGTGATTAGTCGCGTCTATTTCTTTAACTGAATAATCCTTGATGTCTTCATTAAAAGGATAGTAAGCAACCAATCCTTCTTCAATTAACAATTCAGAGCTATCGGAAGAAATCGATCCTTGTTCATCTGTGTAAGCTTCCTCTTCTTCTATAGCATCTTTTTTTATCTCATCTTTTACAATAACTTCTGAATCAAGTTCATCTTCATTATCTTCAAATAACCCATCCGCTTCCTCGGTAACATCTCTCATTTTTTCAACAGTCTCTAGATCATCTTGATTAAACAATCCCAGCATATAGCTACCTCCCAAAGCAACTAGACTCGCAATAACTAAAACAATAATCCAGCTTTTTGTTTTCATAGATTTAATGTTAATTATCAATTATTTATTGCCAATCGCAAACAACACCATCTAAACATTCCGCCTGTAGATCCGCTGGTACGTTTTTGCATGCATCGCAAATCGCTTTATTTGCGTCAGCTTCCATTTCTTCTTGAGATGGTATCTCAAGACCTTCCATCATTTCACTCATATCTTGAAAATTTACATTTGAAGGTATTTCAAATTTAGAATTGTCTTTTTTCCATTTTTTACATTCAAAATCTATTTCATTTGTCATTTCAGAAACCGAGTTTTTCATTTTCTCGTCCATTTCCGCCGCTTCCACTGTCATTTTAAA
Source organism: Patescibacteria group bacterium (assembly GCA_034660175.1). Taxonomy (GTDB): domain Bacteria; phylum Patescibacteriota; class Minisyncoccia; order Moranbacterales; family DUUL01; genus JAYEIQ01. The sequence goes on from JAYEIQ010000017.1 coordinate 9,379, forward strand.
ACCACTAGATGAACCTTCAACCCAGCTGTAGTGCCATTCATCGGTTATTAGGGCATACATTTTCCCAACGCGACCAGTGTCTGCATTCGTAGTCATCTCAACTAGCGAGTTTTTGTCAGCCATATAAACTATTCCATCGGACGTTCCTTCGCCCTCAACTTCTTGCGTATAAGTACACTTCATGGATTTACCGCGCGCCAGCAAATCCGTCATTGTCTCAAAATAATTTCCGTCCTTGCTATTGTTTTTGTCGCCTTTTTCATTTTTCTGTTCTTGCTCCGTTTTAGCATCCTTCTTTGTTATTTTTTGCTCTTTATCTTCTCCAAATAAACTACAACCACTTAAAATTGTTGTTACCATCACTACACAGGCAATGACTAGAATTTTTTTGTTCATCCTTTTTTCTTTATTTATTAAGTCCCCTTAGAAATTTATTGAACTATTTCCATAGTTAATAATTATACCATAATTAAACAGTTTTTCCCAAAAGGTAATCCACTAGTTCTACTAGTGAGACTGGAATAGGTTTTACCGTTACCCAAAGTAACAAAAAGAAAAGACATGTTGTATAATTCAAGCAATAGCTTGATGACCATCATTGC
>JAYEIQ010000018.1:0-63312 GCA_034660175.1 Patescibacteria group bacterium
GAAGAGATCGAAACCCTCGTTCTTGCCATTGTTTTGTTCTCTTTGTCTCCTTCGTCGATGTTAACTTGGTCATCGTCAAGTCTCTTTCTTTGGCTGTGAGGAATGTCAAAGTCTTTTTTGTCTTTGACCACACAGTAATCAATGTCAACGTCCTCCAGATCATGAGACGATCTGTTCTCCACTCTTGCTTGGGTGTGAAGATCAAAGCTCTGGCCCGGGCTCAGGTTAATGTCGACTCTTTCATGCCAAGAGCCGGTGTTGTATGGTCTGATGTGGTGATGGGTTATGTGGACATCATCCCCATCGGCGTTGGGATTGGAATTGCTGGCATCATCGCCTCCTCCGGATGGATATGTGAAGGAAGAACCGGCATCAATACTGGCGCCAAGGACTTGGATACCGCCATCATCCGACAGATCTAACTGCGAAGAGTCAGGATCACCAAATGAACCAGCGTACCAAAGAAAAATATTTCTTTTGATATGTTCATCTGCCTCATCTGCATATTCTTGCATTTTGTTTAAAGCAATTTGTCTTTTGACTAACTCAACACCAGAATAAGTAGCGATATAAGCAGGGAAAAACGAGATTGAAACCCCAACATAAGCACCTGCAACAATAACCCCTTCCGCTATCATTACTTTGATCTCGTCTTCTGGAATCATAGCACCGCTAATCGCATTTTCTATTTCCTTTTCAGCCATGCTATACATAACACCTAGCCTAAACTCATTACTTATGCACAAGTTTATGATATTGCCATTGATTTGCGCAAAAAATGCAGGCCCGTTCACTATAACACCAGACTCGTTGATACTCTCAGAAAGAGCATCTCGAAGATACCCTGGTCCACCAAAAAAGATATATTCTTTTTCGTCTCCAAAGCCCACAAATACATGGTCTGAGTCGAGCTGTTCCCATCTCCTGACATCAAAATTCAGTGAAGCATTGTCACAAGTGCCATCAGCTTTCATTTCAAAACCAGTAAGAGAAGGATGATTTCCAGAATAAGAAGTTGAGACACTGAGAATAGTTGCAGAGGCCCAACAATCTGTTGCCAGAAAGGTAAGGACAACCAACATCACCAAAGCAAAACATTTCCTTCGTTTCTTGAATTGCATTTGCAATCCTCCTTTTGTTCATTTCTGTCGTTGTCAATGTTATTCATTTACGCCAAATTTAACTGCCTTTGCATCACCTCCTTTGACTGCTTCATTTACTTAGATTGTCAAAAAACAAAAACTGAATATGGAATGATTCCAAATCCATAAAAAGGCTCGAAAAGTCAAACTTTTTTATGAATCAATGATCAGTCCAAAAACTGAAAGGTATCAGCTATGCTTTTAGCTACATTTAAACAAAAGTCACCACTTTGGCTACATGTTGTAGATATGTTTTTTCCATTGTGGTTGCTTTCTATGCTAACATTGTTGGTAAAATCATCCTTTTTGCTAATTTTTCCATATAAATATCCTTCCTCATTTCCAACATCAATTAAGTGCAACATTGAACCATCTCTTTTTAATTGCAAAAGAGTTTTCCTAAAATCTTTAGTGGTATTTCCGAAAAATCCAAATGGTTCAGATTTTGCTGTTTTATAACTAATCACTATGTAACCATACCCACTTTTCATCCTCTCTTCCTCGCTCATTCCTTTCCCTTTTTCATCAAAACAAGTTAATGCTTCAATTTCAAATTTTTCTGCACGACGTTTTAATTCTCCGCCTACTTCGTTGTAATCAATCTTTTCACAAATCCAATTTTGCGGAATATTCATTTTAAATCCCATTTTCTCATTCTTGTAAGTATTCCAATCACGTATATCAGCATTCTTATACATTTCGGTTTCATTAAAATCACCATCAAACAAATCTTGAACTTCCTTAAATTGGTCAATTGTGATTTCATTTCGGTTTCTTTGCATACCAAAAGCAACCACACCTGCCAGTGCGATGAAGACGAGAACAGAAATAATCGTGAGAAGTTTTTTGTTCATGAAACATAGATCAATTGTTATCTCAATCAAATGTACTCCGAATTTGGACAAAAATCAAGAAAGTGTACACCCAGGTGTACACTTTCACTCTACTGTAACAAGTCTATTCTATGAATATTTTTCAACAAGAAAAAAGCAGGGATATACCATTGAGTACTACTAAATTGATTTTCTGCCCAACTGACAGCGTCGTTAACATTTCTTTCAGTAAAAGCATTGTCAATAGTGACAAGCACAAGAACAACAGCAAAAAACATTGCGATTTTTACTTTTTTCATTTCTAACCTCCTTTTCGGTTAATGTCTGTGTCGGATTTCCAGTTGTCTTTATTTAGTTTTCAACGAACTTTTTCACCTCCTTTCTATTTAATTTTAAAAGTTCTTGTTTTGAAGAAATGATCTTCTTCTTTGGAGAGATTTCCAAGCGAAATCTCTCTTGAAAAAATACTATTTTTCCAGTTTTTTGATTAACCTCAATGAATCAATAATTTCTTTTTTTATCTTCATTGTTTTTCTTTCTTTGGTCTTATCTTTAACGCTTATTGAATACCAACTTTCACCTTTCTCAAAATATATGTCGTCATTAATAAAGCTATAGTCACATCGTACTTCACCATCATAAATATAACAGGAAGATTGTTTGTTGTATTCTAAGGATTCTCTTATTTCTCCCTCCTTAAGAGCAAAGACACCATGAAAAGCCTTCGATACTGTTATTGAGAGCTCACCTTTTTCAGCTTTATTTTTTACTATGATCGTGTCCATTGGTTGACCTGTGCGTATGTTCACAGAGTCAGGACAAGTTCCATACTGTTTATGTTCCCTGACTTGTTGCAGATCGCAATCTTTTGTAATGTGTAAAATCATGGTATCAGATCTTGGAATCTTGAATAGTCCAACATCTCTATCATCTTCCACGGAAACATCCCAATCCTTTGGATAACTTATCTGATAACCATAGTAATCATTCCGATAAGTTTTCCAATCTGAAGTATCAATTTTTTCTGTTTCATTTTTTTCTTGCCTTTCTTCAAAAACTCTTATCAGCTCTTCATTTTTTGCTTTTTCTTCCTTTACATACCAGCCTAACACGAACAATCCCAAAATGATTGGAATAAGCAATATTTTTTTGTTGAATTTGATGTTTTTCATGGAATTTCTTTAAATTCTATTTCAATTCAATATATTATGGATTTGTGCAAAAATCAAGATTGACATTTCTTAAATCCACTCAATTCTACACTTCATTTCAAACACTTTCTAGAGATAATATAGCATTAATCCTTTTGCTTTTTATGGAAATAATTTCAAAATTCTCAACAGCATTTTCCAACAGAAAAGTTCTAGAATTGACCGGTCGTCCCCGCAAAGCATTGGAGACTTACTTTAGCCTCTTTTTCATCCCAATCCGGATATTCGGTTTTTTCTCAAATAAAACTTTCATCTTCCAACTAATGCTTCAACCTTCTCTAACTGCTCATTAATTTTCTCATAGTCTCCCATGAGATTTTCAACGATCTTTAACTCAAAAACTCGAAGTGTGTCTCTGACTCCCAGCATTATATATAAAAACAACACTTATGAAGTGTTTTTTTGTTGGTTAATTGTGGAGGGGGATTTGAAAGTTGGACTGAGCAAAGCGAAGGAGTCGGGGTCGCGAGCGTTTGTGAAAAACGAAGTTTCATGAGCAAGCGACTTGTGACCGAATCCCCCCTCTCTAAATAGTATTGATCTTTTGTCATAGTCGCGACTATAGTCGCGACTAAATCTGAAACTGACTAACTGTTTGATAAATTCTTGTCAATTCTGCTTTTACTTCTTCACTTTCATAATCTGCTCTGTGAGCTTTTTGACCTTCGTAGCGAGTTTTCGATTGATCTAAATGAAGATCAAAGACGACTTCTTGTTCTGACTCGGAAGTGTATAGATGAAAACGAGGGTAGTGGTCAGCTGTGAGTTTCCTAACGAAGCTGTCTTTTCCAGTTTTGCGGTCTGAAATCTGAAAATAACCGCATTTTTTTGTTATAAATCCAATATTTTGATTGAATTTGTTAGGGAGTCTGAATTTCATATGGAGAGCAAAAATTTTTAAATTGATGCATATTAGACATTGATAGCACGATTGTAGCATGTTAAAATTGGTTTGTGTAGAAAGTTCTGCAGGACTTTGATTTTTGTCTTTTTAAGGATGACTACAAAAATGAGAAAATTTATTCTTTTGATTTTGTTTGTTGGTTGTGTTTATTACATTATCGATTATTTTGATATTCATGTTCAAGAATTTGATTCTGTATTGTTGGAGCAAATCAATGAAAGAAAAAATGAGGCAGGATCAATTCGCAATGAAGAAATTTGGGAACAAAGGGAAAGTGTTTTTGAGGGAACAGCAAGTGACATTGTTGTGTTGGTTAACTTAGCAAGGAAGGATGCGGGTGTTAGTGATTTGAAAACGAACACTCAGTTGATGGAATCTGCAATGTTGAAAGCAGAGGACATGAAAGAAAAAGATTACTTCGATCATATGACACCAGAGGGATTGGATATGAGCTATTTTGTTAATGTTTCTGGTTATAACTTTTCAATAATTGGTGAGAATCTGGCAGAGGGATATTTTTCCGCTCAAAGTGTTCACGATGCTTTGATGAAAAGTCCTGGCCACAAAGAAAATGTCTTGTCTGCTGACTATGAAGATATTGGAATTGCTGTTGTTGAGATTGAGAGAGAAGGCAATGTGAGTTTTTTGTCGGTTCAACACTTCGGAACAAAATTAAAAGAAATCACGAAACAGCCAACTCAAGAAGTTACTGTTTGTGACAAGAAAATAAAAAAGAATTGTAAAAATGCAAAAGAAAATAGAGAGGAAGTAAAGGATATAATTGAGAAACAAGAAGATATTATTGATGACGCCAAGGAAAAAGGTTTTCCTGAAAAGGTTTTGCGCGAGTTGGACGAAGATCTTGAAAAATTAGAAGAAATCAAAGATGACTTAAAGGTATATTTGAAAGATTGCGAAAAGATGTTTGATTATTGTGACGAATGGGATTAGAATGGTTGTTTGCTGGTTGTCAATACTGATTTTTGTCAGTATACTTAAGAAGGAATCGCAGTGAGGCGAGTGTCTTGTTGTATATCATAAGAAATAAACAAAATAATGAATAATATATTGATAGTTGAAGATGATAAGATGCTTGTTGAAATTTATCATAAGAAATTTTCTTCTGATGGATATCAGGTTGATACGGCTGGAAGTGGAGTGGAAGCGATTAAAAAAATTATAAAAAACAAACCAGATTTGGTCCTTTTGGATCTTGTAATGCCAGAAGAGGATGGTTTTGAAGTTCTCAGGAGAGTTAAGAACAATGCAAAATCAAAAGATGTGAGAATCATTGTTTTTTCAAATCTTTCACAAGAAGAAGACAAAGAAAAGGCAACAGCTCTTGGTGCGGAAGGGTTTATTACAAAATCAGATTTCACTCCACAGGAAATTGTTGAAAAAGTTCATGAGATTTTGAAAATCGACAAGAGTGAAAATTAGCAAGAATTTAAAATGAGATTTTTAGGAGAAACTTAAATTTAACGAACAAAACAATGCAAAGGATGCTTATTGATGAAACCCCAGAGAAGATTGGTGAAAAAGTGAGACTTAAAGGATGGGTGACAATACAACGCGATCATGGAAAAGTGATATTTATCGATTTGCGTGACAGGTCTTCTGTCATCCAGCTTGTGATCACAAAAGACAATGCTGATGCTTTTGAGAAAGCAAAAAAGAGTTGTAGTGAAAGTGCCATAGAAGTTATCGGAACAGTGAAGGAAAGACCAAAAAACTTGGTCAACGAAAAAATTTCAACGGGTGGTGTTGAAGTTGAAGTTGAGTCGTTAAAAATCTTGTCAGTAGCAGTTGAACTACCTCTCGAAGTTTCAAAGGCGGAGTTGGATTTGAATTTGCAGACTTTGCTTGAGAGAAGAAACTTGGCTCTCAGAAACGAAAAGATTAAATCTATATTTTTTGTTTCGGCAAGTGTTTTAGACGGTTATAGGAATGCCATGAAAGAAAAACAGTTCACCGAGATCAAGACTCCGAAAATTCTTTCTGCTGCAACTGAAGGAGGTGCGAATTTTTTCAAGATTGACTACTTTGATTCAGAAGCTTTTTTAGCTCAAAGCCCGCAGTTTTATAAACAAATGGGTGTTGGAGTGTTTGAGAGAGTTTTTGAAGTTGGTCCAGTATTTCGTGCGGAACCTCATTTCACATCAAGACACGTCAATGAATATATATCACTTGATGCCGAAATGGGATTTATTGATAGTTATGAGCAAATTATGGATGAGTTGGAGGGTGTAATTTGGAAGATAATGGAAAACGTTAAAAAGCAAAGAAGTGATGTCTTGAAGAAATATAATGCAAGTGTTCCGGAAAAAATGGAGATTCCGAGAATGAAACTTTCAGATGCTCTTGAAATACTTGAAAAAGAGTTTGGGAAGAAATCAGAGGCATTTGACATTGATCCCGAAGGAGAGAGACTTATTTGTGAGTACGTGAAGAAAGAAAAAGGAAGTGACTTGATTTTTCTTACACACTACCCAACTTCTATTCGTCCAATGTATACAATGCCAAACGAAGAAGACAAGGAATTGACTAATAGTTTCGATCTCTTGTTTCGAGGTGTTGAGATTGCAACGGGAGGACAGAGAATTCACAGTTATGAACAGCTTAAAAAAAGTATTTCGGATCGTGGTATTGACCCGGATCAATTCAAATATTATTTGGAGATTTTTCAATATGGAATGCCACCTCATGGTGGTTGGGGGATGGGATCTGAACGTGTTGTTCAAAAAATCTTGGGATTAAAGTCTATCAAGGAAGCGGTGCTCTATCCACGGGATGTAAAAAGGCTTATTCCATAGAAGTCCCAGCAGTCAAACAAAAAATGAAAAAAAATACAAAAAGCTATCCTTTCAGGAAGCTGCATCTTTTGTATGCAGTTAGTTTTTTGATGGGATTTCAAATGGCGTTGGGACTCTATGTTCTTTCTAGTTTTCTCAAAGAGTGCTCTGGTATTGACAATGTGGGAATTTTTTATGTGATTGGATATATTGCCTCGTTCTATGTTCTGATCAATATGCATTACTTGATCAAAAAACATGGAAAGTCGACAATATTTTTGATTTTTTTGTCAATAAAAATTGCAGCCTTGTTTGGAATGGGTTTGTTTTTTAATTCACCTTTTGCTCTAGTTTTTTCTGTTTGGTCAATCATGAGTGGTGCTTTGGTTTGGGTTGTTTTGGACATTTTGATCGAAAGTTATTCGAGGGACAAGGTTACTGGCTCAATTCGGGGAGTGTGCCTGACAGTGATGAATACCGGTGTTTTGGTTGCTCCATTTCTTGCTTCGTGGATAGTTGAAAAAATGGGATATCAGACAATTTTCTTTTTGTCAGCAAATGTGACAGCTGTAGCCACAGTTATAGTTTTGATATTTTTCAGAAAAGTCAATCATAATATCAGGAAGACAAAGAAGATATCTGAAATTTTTGCAATAATGAAACGAAGAAAAAGTTTGGGAAGAATATATTATGTTTCATTCTTGCTAGATTTGTTCTATGCTGCATCAACTGTTTATGTGCCATTGTACATGCTTCAACTTGGCATCTCTTGGGTTCAAATTGGAACAATTTTTACAGTTATGTTGGTTCCATTCGTATTTTTGCAATATCCACTGGGTATTTTGGCTGACAAAAAAACTGGAGAAAAAGAGTGGCTTTTGGTGGCAATCGTCTTGATATCTATTTTCACTGGTGCAATAAGCTTTATAGAAAGTGGGGAGGTTATTGTCTGGATGGGTGTGCTTTTTGTGACTCGAATTGGCGCTGCAATTATTGAAGTGATGAAAGAGTCTTATTTCTACAAACAAATTGGTCCATCAGACGTTGATTTGATTGATTTTTTCAGGACAACAACGTCCGTTGCTTATGTGATCGGACTTGGATTTTTCAGTATTGTTTTATTTCTTATACCAATTCAAGGTATTTTCATTTTGCTGGCGTTGATCCTTTCGACAGGACTTATTCCTCTTTGGAAACTCAAAGACACCCACTAATTTTTAAAAACGAAGGCGCTAAAAAGCTTTTTCTGGGGCTTTTTTTATTGCTGATCTGTTTTCATGTTTCTTTCTTTGGGCTTTATTATTTTAAATAAAAATGCTATCATAGTTGGAGAATAAGCACATCCGCAAAGATGTGTCCTTGGGTTTTTGGTATAAAATGTTAAATTAACAGTATGTCAAAAGTATCTAAAAAGATAATAAAATTACTTGAAGAAAACAAAATTAAGCACGATGTTATTGAGCACAAAACAACGTATACTGCGTTTGACACTGCAGCAACTAACGTAAAAAACAAGATAAAGCCAGAAGAGATCGTAAAAACACTTGTCATGAAGGTTGATAAAGAATATGTCTTAGCATTAATGCCTTCGAATAAAATGCTTGATAAGATGAAACTCAAGAGGTTGATTAATGATCAAATTAAAAAGGAGAAAAAAAACCTAACGATGCAAGCAAAAAAGGCTGTGGGGGATGTAGAGAAGAAAGAGCTTGAAAAGCAAGCAAAAAATCTTTTGGCTGTCAAAAAAATAGATTTTGCCAAAGAGGTTTGGATGAAAAAGAATATCATGGGCAATATTGGTGCTGTTCCGCCATTTTCCTCATTGACGAAATTGAAAATATTTGTTGATGGTTCGCTTCTTCGTCAAAAACAACTTTATTTAGGTTCTGGTGAATATGAATTTTCGATCAAAGTTACACCTGCACAATATCAAAAACTTGAGAAAGATTTTGTGAAAGGAAATATCAACGTGGCTATGAAGAAGAAAAAGAAATAATATAGAAAGTGAAATGTTTCAGGTTAAAACAAAGCAATTTGAAGGACCATTGCATCTGCTCTTGGAGCTGATCGAAAATCAGAAACTTGATATAACTCGAGTTTCTTTGACTCATGTGGCGGATGACTTTCTTGCTCATATTGAAAAGGAGAAGGGAATTGGCTTGGGAAGTCTGAGTGAATTTTTGCTCATCTCCTCTCAGCTTATTTTGCTCAAATCGAAAGCGCTATTGCCTATTTTTGAATTCACTCAAGAGGAAGAAGAGGATTTGGAAGATCTTCAGCAGCGACTAATCGAATATCAAAAGTTCCAGAAGATTTCTGAGGAAATTGGCAAAGCAAGAGAATTGAATAAGATTAGTTTCTCCAGGGACGAAGAAAGAACATTTTTATCTGTTTTCATTCCCCAGGACATTTCTTCGAAATATTTGAACGAGGTTTATGTGAATATTCTTCAGGAGGTTCCGGCTAAGGAGGATCTGGCCGAGCATGTAATGGAGGAGGTTGTAAGTTTAGAAGAAAAAATTGTTCAGCTCAAGGACACAATTGAAAAGAGGATGAAGATCGCGTTTCATGAAACTGTTGAGCAAGCAGAAAGCAAGGTTGATGTTGTTGTAACTTTTTTGGCAATGCTTGAAATGATCAAGCAGAGAATTGTTTCGGTTCAGCAATCTGAGATGTTTGGGGAAATTATCATAAAGAAAAACACAATAAAAGAAAAAACACATGGAAGATAACAATAGATCGAAAGTGGAAGCAATTTTGTTTGTAGCGGGTGATCCTGTTGGTGTTCCAAAATTGGCCAAATTTCTGAAATTGTCAGTTTTTGATCTCAACAATATAATTGAGGAGTTGGAGGAATTTTATGAGCAACAATATTCAGGTCTTCAAGTTATTTACAAAAAAAACACAATACAGTTGGTTTCACGCAGTGAATATGGAGAATTAGTGGCGAAATTTTTGAAAAAGAGTTTCAACGAGCCGCTTTCAAAGGCTTCACTTGAAGTTTTAAGTGTTATTGCATATCGTGGTCCTGTGACGCGAGCTCAAATTGAACATATTCGTGGTGTGAATTGTAGCTTCACCATTCGCAATCTTGCGATACGTGGTTTAGTTGACCGAAGTGATAATTCTGCTGATAGCAGATCTTATTTGTATGAGGCAAGTTGTGATTTTATAAAAAGTATTGGATTGAAAAGCTTGAAGGACTTGCCGGACTATGATAACTTGCACATTCAAGAAGATGTCATAAAAGCAGATAAAGTAGAGAAAAAAAAGAATGAATAAGTCATTTATTATCAACATTATTAGCGTTATGGTTATTTTGCTCTCGGTTTCAGCGTGGTATTTTTTGCTTCCGGGTTTTTTGAGTCAACACACAGGAGCTGACGTTTTGAATTCTACAAAAGAGAAAGTCATAGTTGGAGGAGTGAAAACTGCCAACAATAATGAGGTGGGTCTACCAGAAAAGAGTGTTACTTTTGGTGAGCTACTTTCTTTTCAACCTGATGCCCCAGTGCGCAATGAGTCAGTCGGAGAAACATACATGAGAGCTAGTAGCGCTATCGCAATTGATGCACACACTGGTACCATTCTTCACTATCAAGATGGAAAAAGAAGAATGGCAATTGCCTCTTTAACAAAAGTGATGACTGCTGTGATAGCGATTGAGCATATTAAAGACCTCGAAAAAGAAATAGTGACGATAGAACAGGAGGCTTTTTTAACAGCAGGGACAAAGGTTGGTTGTCCAAGTAGTGATTATTGTATTTCGAATCGTTTGCGGGTTGGTGAGGAGGTAACCGCAAAAAACCTTTTTGATTCAATGTTGATTGGAAGTGCCAATGATGCTGCAGTGTCTCTTGCATTGCACATTGCAGGTTCACAAAAAGATTTTGCAAACTTGATGAATGATAAAGCCAGGGAGATTGGTTTGATAGACACCAACTTTTGCAATCCTTCAGGTTTAGACGAGGATGATAATTTGGATGGTTGCTACTCCACAGCTTATGATCTTGCAAGGATAACAGCATATTCGATGCAACATGATGTGATTTGGGAGACAATGAAGTTTAAGGAGAAAGAGTTCATTTCTCAGGATGGCATTACAAGTCATAGAATTGTGAGTACTGATATTTTATTGGATCAATTGCCTAATTGTCTAGGTGGTAAAACTGGATTTACATATGAGGCTGGAAGATCATTGATGATGGTAGCTCATCATCCAGTTCGAAGGGATCATAAAGTGATTGTTGTAGTTCTCGATGATAATTACCGTTGGGCTGACATGAAGATCATGTTTGATTGGATTTTTAATGCTTATAGTTGGCCTTCAGGAAGAATTGTGAATGGTGATGATCCAACAGGACGCTAAATAACTTTTAACTAAAAATTGATGCAACTTGCCCAAATTCAAACGATCCCAGAAGTTCTTGCGGTTGCTAAGGTTATATTACTTAGTGTTTTTTCGTTTAGCTTAGCAATGATGTTCACGCCTATTCTTGCACACTTTTTGTACAAATATAAGATTGGTGTTCGAATCAAGCGAACAAGTGTTGATGGAGACAAGCTTTCTTTTGTGAATAAACTTCATTCCCACAAAGTAGGAACTCCAACTATGGGTGGAATTTTGGTGTGGGGAACAACATTGATCATCGCAGCGCTGATGAGTTCTGTTGCACCTTTTTTCTCAGAAAAACTTGAGTGCGTTTGGATTAGCAGGCTTGATTTCTTAAGTAGAAGTCAGACTTGGCTTCCCATGTTTGCGCTCATGTCAACGGCTGTTCTGGGGCTTGTTGATGACATCATGAGTGTTCGTGGTATCGGTACGAACAAGGGTGGAGGAATGCGCTTTGCTTGGAGGCTCGTGTGGCTTTTGGCAATAGCATCTTTGGTTGCATGGTGGTTCTATTCAAAGCTTGGTTGGGATGTTATTCATGTTCCCGCAGTTGGAAATTTTGAGATAGGTCTTTGGTATTTGCCCTTATTTGTTTTTGTTATTGTTGCGACTGCTGTGTCATCAAATGAAACAGATGGACTGGATGGATTGAATGCTGGAATTCTAGTCCAAGCTTTTTCTGCATTTGCAGTGATTGCATTTCTTCAACAAAGAATGGATCTAGCAGCTTTTTGCGGAATTATTGCAGGAGCATTATTGGCTTTCATGTGGTTTAATTTCTATCCGGCAAGATTTTTTATGGGGGATACAGGTGCTATATCTTTGGGTACAACGCTTGGTGTTGTGGCTTTTTTGACGAACTCAGTTTTGGTGCTTCCTTTTTTGGTAAGTATTTATGTTTTTGAGTCTATTTCTGTCATTGTTCAACTTTTCTCAAAAAAAGTATTTAAAAAGAAAATTTTTTTAGCTGCTCCACTGCATCATCATTTTGAAGCAAGGGGATGGCCGGAAACAAAAGTGACCGTTCGATTTTGGATAATCAACTTGGCAATTGGTATGGTTGGCTTGCTTGTAGGAATTTTGGGGGCAGGATGAGAACCTGTTATACGTAATTCAAAAAATATTTTTCTTAAATATAATGAATTTATAAATTTGTTACCTTTTAACTTTTAACAAAACAGTATGGAAACACAAGTTACAAAAACATTAGATCAAAACGGTGTGCAATATAAAATTAAGCAACACCAAGATGAAGTATTGACATGCGAACTAGACGCTAAAGAAAGAGGCTGCAGGATTTTCCGAATCGTTAAAACAATGGTCGGAAAAGAGGATTAAGGGAGTTATCATGTTTGCCTTATTCCTGGAAATAAAATGTTAAAGATTAAAAAAGTCCGTAAAGAAGCTGGTGTAATAAAGATTGATTTGGTAGATCTTGACGATATTGCAAAAGAACTTAATTTAATCGTTGGAGTAATGTTGTCATTTGTGTTTCCAGAATGTACAAAATTCTACATTGATCTCACTGTTTTGAACGAAGAATATATCGATATAAGTTCTAGTGATTTGTTGGCTGGTATTGAACTTTTATCAAAAGATCTAGTTGCAATTATAGATGCTAAAGTTTGTGATATAATCTCCGCAAATTCATAAATTCAAATAAGGATGAAAATTTTCTTGAAATACGCTAAAGCCATGTTGCACTCTCGTTCCGCAAAGCTCCGTTCGGGTCAGACAACACAGCATATGCGGTTTACTCGTTGTACTTCATTCTCCCATATTCCGCTACAAATATTTATAGTAATATAGGATGTAGCGGAACATCACACATACTAAATGTTAAGAGTTAAATATTTTTAGAAAAATGAGCTCCAGAGAAAAAAAAATATCAATAATTGTGCCTTTGCACAACGAGGAGGGTAATGTTGAGAAACTGCACAAAGAGATCTTTGACTCGGCCAAGCAGAATAATTTTTCTGTTGAATTGATTCTTGTCAATGATGCAAGTACAGATGACACTCTCGAGATTGCAAAAAGGTTGCATCCGGTGAAGATCATCAATTTCAGAGGATGGTTTGGTCAGACTGCAGCAATGGATGCAGGGATCAAAGCAGCTAGCGGTGAGATAATTGTTACCATGGATGGTGATTTGCAAAATGATCCACGTGATATTCCACGTCTTCTCGAAAAGATGGACGATGGATTTGACGTTGTTTCTGGGTGGAGGAAAAACAGGCAAGATGCATTCAGTAAAAAAATCCTTTCACTAGGCGCAGACAAACTCCGAAAGATCTTAGTTAATGACCAGATCAATGATAGTGGGTGCACTCTCAAAGCGTTCAAAAAAGAGTGTTTCAAAGGGGTTGATTTGTATGGAGAGATGCACAGATTCATTCCAGCTTTACTTAAAGTTAAGGGCTATAGAATAGCTGAAGTCGTTGTGAATCACAGAGAAAGAACAGCGGGGCAGACAAAATATGATTGGAAAAGGCTTTTGAAGGGACTTCTTGATCTGACCTCAGTTTGGTTTTGGCGCAAATTTTCAAATAGACCGCTACATCTTTTTGGTGGTTTGGGTTTTTTGATGAGTTCTGCCGGTACAGTCCTGCTACTTTGGATGGTTTTTGAGAAAGTTTTCTTCCGAACACCAATCAGCAATCGAATTTGGCCAATGATGGGTGTTTTATTGATCATCCTTGGTTTTCAGTTTTTTGTTTCTGGGCTGTTGGCTGATATTCTAATTAAGACATATTATCAAACAAAAAAAGAGAAAAATTACTCGATAAAAGAGGTTATTGAAAATGAATAATTTGATAAATTAGTGCTCGAATATTGTTTACTTTCAAGGGTTTTTGCGCTATAATGAAGAAGTGAAAGAAGTACAAAAAAGTAGCAAAATAATAGTAAATTATTAATATTCAAACAGCGTGACAACAAATGCTTTTCGCTGGGGAATGTGGCTTGTTTTGTTGGCAGGTCTGGCTGTAGTTGGAGCAGTGATCACATCATTTTCTCCATATCAAAATCAAGGAAGTCTTGAAAGAAACTTTAAGAACATTGCACTTTTCTATTTCAGTTTATCGGTTTTTTTGACGGGATTTTTCTCATTGTTTCTTTTTTGGATAAAAAAAGGATCAACTTCAGACGAGTTGATGAATGTTCATATGGGTGTTTCATTCAGACAAGGTCTGTTTTTGTCAATTATTGTGATTGTGATATTGATTTTGCAGAGCTTCAGAGTGCTTACTTGGTGGGATGGGTTGTTGGCTGTTGGTGCTGTGCTGATGATCGAACTCTATTTTTTAGCTAGATAGTAAAATTGGATAAGAATAATAATTTTCACTCAAACTAAAACTAACCAAAATGGCAAAAGTCGGGAAAATAAAAAGTGAGGGCTATAGTGCAAAGTCTATTCAGGTTTTGGAGGGGTTGGAGCCTGTTAGAAAGAGGCCTGGAATGTATATAGGCGGAACTTCAGTAGAAGGTCTGCATAATTTAATTTGGGAGGTTGTTTCAAACTCAATTGATGAGGCGATGGCTGGTCATGGAAAATATATTGAAGTTGAAATACTTGAAAAAAACAGAATCTCAGTCACTGATTATGGGCGTGGAATTCCTGTTGACAGGCACAAGCAGACAGGACTTTCTGCTCTTGAAACAGTGCTGACAAAGCTTCATGCTGGGGGCAAGTTTGGTGGTGAGGATACTGGATATAAAGTTTCTGGAGGATTGCATGGAGTTGGTGTTTCTGTTGTCAATGCTCTTTCGATATGGACAAAAGCTGAAGTTCACCAAAGAGGTAAGGTCTGGGTTCAAGAGTATAAGAGAGGAGTTTCAAAAGGAAAGATAAAATCAACAGGGAAAACGGACAAAACCGGGACAACTATTTCATTTGAACCAGATCCAGAGATATTTCCAAAAATCGAATGGAATTGGAAGAAAATTGCAGGATATTTGAGACAACAAGCATATCTCACAAAAGGTGTGCATATAAAATTGGTTGATAGAAGATGGGAGAAGCAAGAAATGCATCGAAAAGTTGGATTTTGTTTTGACGGTGGAATAAAATCTTTCGTGCAGTTTTTGAACCGCAACAAAGAAGAGATAAATCGGAGAATATTTTATATTGAGAAAGAGAATAATGGCATGTTGGTTGAAGTCGCACTTCAATATCAAGACACTTTCAAAGACAATGTTCTTTCTTTTGCTAACAACATTCACACTGTTGAGGGAGGTATGCATGAGACTGGTTTTCGAACGGCATTGACTCGTTCAATCAATGATTATGCCAGAAAAAACAATATTTTGAGAGAGAAAGATGGAAACTTGACTTCGGATGATGTTCGTGAAGGTTTGACAGCGGTGGTTTCAGTGAAATTGCAAGATCCTCAATTTGAAGGACAAACAAAGACGAAACTTGGCAATTCAGAAGCAAGAACAATAACAAATGCAATTGTGGCAGAAGGACTGATTGAGTATTTTGAAAAGAATCCTCAGGATGCTAAAGCAGTGATCGGAAAAGGCTTGCTAAGTGCAAAAGCTCGTTTGGCCGCAAAGGCCGCAAAAGATGCAGTTGTGAGAAAAGGTGCCTTAGAAGGGATGACATTGCCTGGGAAACTGGCTGATTGTAGCAGTCGTGATGCTTCAGCATCAGAACTGTATATTGTCGAGGGAGATTCTGCTGGGGGAAGCGCAAAACAGGGAAGAAATCGTGAGTTTCAGGCAATCCTGCCTTTGAAGGGAAAGATACTTAATGTTGAGCGAGCAAGATTGGATAGGATGTTGTCTTCAGCGGAAATTAAATCACTGGTCATTGCATTGGGTGTTGGAATAGGTGACCAGATGAATCTTGAAAAGCTTCGATATCATAGAATCATTATCATGACTGATGCCGATGTTGATGGATCACACATAAGAACTTTGCTTTTAACACTTCTCTATCGTCATTTTGAAGATTTGATAACACGTGGTTATGTTTATATTGCACAATCGCCTTTGTACCAATTGAAAAAGGGAAAGACCATGAAATATGTTTTTACTGATGAAGAAAAAGAAAAAGTTTTGAAGCAAATGACAAAAGGGTTCAAGAGTGAGAAGAAGGGTAAATTAAATGAGGAAAGTGATGAGTTCGCAAAAACTACTGGTGTAAGCATTCAACGTTATAAGGGTTTGGGCGAGATGAACCCAGATCAACTTTGGGAGACAACAATGAATCCAGAGACGCGGAGCATGTACCAAGTGACTATCGAGGATGCACAAAGAGCAGACAAGGCTTTTAGTGTTTTGATGGGGAATGAAGTTGAGCCACGAAAGAGGTTTATTCAGGCACATGCGAAGAGTGTCCAAAACCTTGATGTTTGAAAAACTTGCAATGCGATATTCAAGAAGAATGATGAATTAAGATCTGTAAAATATATATGGATGAGAGTTGGAAAAGAGTAGGTGTTTGGGGTTGGGGTAATGTTGTTGAAAGATAGAAAAATTCTGCTTGGCAGAAGACATGCTAATCCCCAGAAGGCGGATTCAGAACTTTACGGGGAAGACTCATGGACAATGTCTGGAGGAAAGGTTAACTTCGGGGACAGTCTCAAGGTCTCTCTTGTGAGGGAAGTTTCAGAAGAGACTTCATTGCAAGTTGCAGAAGATGATTTGAAATTGATCAGTGTGAGTGATGATATTGTCGAAGATGCTCATTTTGTGACAATTGGATTTTTGTGTGAAATATTTCAAGGAGAACCAAAAGTAATGGAACCAGATGAAATAGTTGAATGGAAGTGGTTTTCTGTTGATGATTTGCCTTGGCCGATGTTTTTTCTTTCGGAATAAATTGTGAAATTTTTTTAAAAGGAGTTGTATACGAATAGTAATTATATGTGTGTGCATATGCACGTACGTGATATAAATATAAAATTTAAGAAAAAAAATGAAAATAGCCATTAATGGTTTCGGTCGAATTGGTCGACCTGTGTTGAAAATAGCTCTTGAAAATCCTGAAATCGAAGTTGTTGCCATCAATGATCTGGGTGATATTAATTGTCTTGCATATTTGCTAAAATATGACACTGCATATGGCGTTTATTCTGAAAACGTAGAAGCAGAAGAAGGAAAATTGACGGTTGGTAACAAAGAGATTAAAGTTTTCTCGGAAATGGAACCAGCCAAGCTTCCTTGGAAGGAATTGGAAGTTGATGTTGTTGTGGAGTGTACAGGTGTTTTTAAAGATAGAGAGGGTGCAAATGGTCATATTGAGGCAGGTGCTCGAAAGGTTGTGATTTCAGCTCCAACCAAAGATGAAAGCGTGAAAACGATTGTAATTGGATGTAATGAGGATGAGGTTGCTAGTGATGATGATATTTTGTCTATGGCATCTTGTACTACGAATTGTATTGCTCCAATGACAAAAGTTCTTGATGATGAATTTGGAATTGAGAAATCTTTAATGAGCACGATTCACAGTTATACATCAACACAAGCACTGGTTGATAGTCCTGCCAAAAAAGACGTGAGGAGAGGAAGGGCCGCTGCACAGAACATTGTTCCATCAACAACGGGTGCTGCTATTGCTGCAGCGAAGACATTGCCACAATTGCAAAATATTTTTGATGGAATGGCTTTTCGCGTACCGACCTTGGTTGGTTCAGTTAGTGATGTGGTTGCTCTTTTGAAGCATGATGTGGCTGTGGAGGATTTAAATGAAGCATTCAAGAATGTGGCAAGTGGTGAGATGAAAGATGTGATGGAAACTACTGAAGAGTCTCTTGTTTCTCATGATATTGTTGGTAATCCTCATTCTTGTATTGTGGACTTAACTCTGACAAAAGTTGTTGACGGCAATCTTGTTAAAGTAGTTGGTTGGTATGACAATGAATGGGGATATTCAAATAGACTTATTCAGTTGGCTGAATTGGTTGCTCAGAAATAAATACGTATATGATTGGAGTTTTTGACAGTGGAATTGGAGGATTGACTGTGGTTAAGGAGCTCAGACGGTTTGTGCCCAGTCAGTCAATTTTATATTTTGGTGACACTGCTAGAGTTCCTTGGGGCAACAAGAGCCCAGAGATTGTTAGAAGGTATTGTGATGAAATTTGTGAATTTTTAATCTCAAACAATATTTCTGAGATTGTGATTGCGTGTAACACCGCATCAGCTGTTGCCACTGATCATTTGAAAGATAAATTTCGTGGTGTAGAAATTCACAATATTATAGATCCTTGTGTTGAAGTGGTAAACGAAAAACAATTTGAAAAAATTGGGATTATTGGAACAAGGGGGACAATTTCATCAGGTGTATATGAAGAAAAGATCAAGAAATTAAACAAGGGGCAAAAGGTTTTTTCAACAGAATGTCCACTCTTTGTTCCTCTAGCTGAAGAGGGATGGGAGAGTGAAGATATTTCTTTGCGAATTGCGAAAAAATATCTCAGTCCTCTAAAAGAAACAAATATTGATGCGCTGATATTGGGATGTACACACTATCCACTTTTAGAAAGTGTGATCAGAAGAGCAATTGGTGACGGAGTTGAAATTATTAGTTCTGCTGTGGAGATTGCAAAGAAAATGTCGGTGCATGGGAAGACAGAAAAGAACACTTCCCAAGATCGTTTTTGTTTTTCGGACGTTGATGAACACAGCAAGAAAATAGCAAACAGAATATTTCATGGGAAACTTTTTATGGAAGAAGTGATTTTGCACAAATAATCAAAAAAAGATGGGAAAAAATTTATTCAAAAAGAAGAAAGTCGTTGTCATGGGAATTGGATTGCATGGTGGAAATGTTGCAACAATTCAGTGGCTGTCATCTCAAGGCGCGAAGGTTATTGCGACTGACAAGAAATCGAAAGATGATCTTGCTTCATCCTTGGAAAAGATCAAGGGGCTGAAAAATGTTACGATTGTTACGGGGCAGCACAGAATGGAAGATTTTGAGTCTGCTGATTTGGTGATTAAGAATCCAGTTGTCAAGTGGTCAGACAAATATATTCAAGCAGCATTGAAAAGGAATATTCCTGTTGAAATGGACTCAAGTCTATTTCTGACAAATTGTCCATCAAGGAAAATAATTGGCATTACAGGAACTAAAGGCAAAACGACGACTTCGCTACTTATTGCAAAAATGCTTGAGATGGCAGGAAAAGAATTTGTGAAAGTTGGGATTGGTCAAGAGGCAGTTATGAACAAGCTAGAAAAGATAAAGAAAAACACTTGGGTTATTTTTGAACTTTCTTCGTGGAGACTTTCAGCTCTAGCAAAACACAAAATAAGTCCGAGAATTGCCGTTGTGACAAATATATTTCCTGATCATTTGAATTATTATGCTACCATGGAGGAGTATGTAGATGACAAGAAATTAATTTTTCTAAATCAGAAATCAAATGGAAAACTGATTTTAAACTGGGATAATGAACTAGCAAAGAATTTTGAGAGTGAGGCAAAGGGAGTGCTGGCTTATTTTTCGTTGGAAAAGATAGATGAAAATATATGTGTTTATATTGAAGGCGGTGTCATCAAATATAACAATGATGGTGAAATTGGAAAAATATGCAAAACAGAAGAAGCTCGACTTCGTGGTAGTCATAACTTGTATAACGCTCTTGCTGCTTGTGCTGTGGCAATTCTTGCTCGAGTTTCCCCGAGCAACATCAAGGAAGCGCTTGTTAGTTTTAAGGGTTTTCCTCACAGGTTGGAATTTGTTGATAAGGTTGGTGGCGTGAAGTTTTTCAACGATACGACTGCAACAACACCAGAGTCGGGGATTGCAGGAATTAATTCTTTCTCGAAGCATATAAATTTGATTTGTGGTGGATCAAACAAAAAACTTGACTTGAGACCGCTGGCAAACAAAATAGTCAAAGCAAAACATGTTTCAACTGTTTTTTTGTTGAAAGGGTCCGCAACTGATGAATTGAAAAAACTAATAATTGAATTTGGTGGGGCAAGTAAAATTGCAGGAGTATATTCCGGGATGAAAGATGCTGTTGAAGATGGAGCTCAGTTTGCATCAAGCGGAGAAATCGTTTTACTCTCTCCTGGATGTGCAAGTTTCGGAATGTTTAAAAATGAATTTGATAGAGGAAATCAGTTTAAAGACATTGTCAAGAAAATGAAAAAAAGGAAAAAAGATATTCGCCCTACATAGAAACATATTTGGTGCATGAAACACATAACTGTAAAAATTAGCGGAAAAGTTCAAGGGGTGTTTTTTCGTTACTGGACAAAAAAGGAAGCTGATAAATTGAATATTTGTGGCTGGGTTAGAAATGAATTAGATGGCAGTGTTTTAATTGAGGCTGAAGGTGAGGATAAGAATTTGCATGAATTCTGTATGTTGTGTGAAAATGGATCGAAAGGCGCAATTGTTGAGACAATTGATGTGAAATGGAATGAAAACAAAAAAGGATATAAGAAATTTGAAATAAAACACTAGATGTATTCAAATTTGCTTAAGTTCAATAAAATATAGATAAGAAAATGAAAAAGTTTTTGTTGTTTTTGATCGTATTAATTTTTGTTGGAGTTGGAGTTTTCTATTCCATTTGGAGATGGATAGAAGTACAATCTTTTTTTGGAACCATGAGCTCTTCTAATATTTCAAAAGAGTTTGAAATAAAAGAAGGCGAAGGCTCGACTGAAGTAGGTGAAAATCTTGAAAGTGCAAAACTTGTAAAAGACAAGAATTTTTTCTATTATTATGTCTGGAAGACTGAAACATCAAGTAAGTTGCAGGCAGGGACATATGAACTTGCTCCAAGCATGACGATCCAGCAAATGGTGAGAAGATTCACTGATGGAGACATCAAGTCTAAAATCTTGAAACTTACTATCCCGGAAGGATACAATAATAGAAAAATAATACGGCAATTGAGGAAAATCAAGCCATCAATTACTGATGAATTTGAGAATATTGTGACTTGCAAATGTTTGAGTGAGACAAATTGTGAGTGCGACGTTTTTGGAGATAAGTATGATTTTATTTCAAAGATCCCAGTTGGGGTGGATATAGAAGGCTATCTTTTTCCGGACACCTATTTCATTGATGAAGAAGAGACTGGAGTCACTCTTGCTAGTAAATTTTTAAATAATTTCAACAAAAGAATTGATAAAGATCTGAGGAACAGTGTCATATCCCAAGGAAAAACTCTTCATGAAGTGGTCACTATGGCATCAATTGTCGAGAGAGAAGTTAAAACAGATAGTGATAGAAAGATCGTATCAGGGATATTCTGGAATCGACTTGGAAATGATTTTCCTCTTCAGAGTTGCGCAACACTAGCCTATTTTCTTGATGTTGATAAACCGCAATTTTTAATTGAAGAGACGAAAGTAGAGTCACCATATAACACTTATATCAACTCTGGTTTGCCGCCTGGTCCAATTTCGAATCCAGGGATTGCCTCTATTCGTGCAGCTGTGGATCCTCAAGATTCTGACTATTATTATTTTCTGAACGATGCTGAAACCGGAGAAATAGTTTTTTCTAGAACAAATGAGGAGCATGTAGAGAATAAAATTAAACATGGTTTGTAAAAATTAACCTGAGATTTGAACAGATTTTCAAAATACCTAGATTTTGATTGGATTGCAGTTGTTGCTGTTGGTTTTCTGTTGATGACTGGTCTTGTTGCAATCTACTCATTATCTCTTGAAGTTGAAAGGGAGGGGTTTAATAATTTTCAAAAGCAGTTTCTGTTTCTTTGTTTTGCCATTGTAGTTTTCTTAGCATTTAGTTGGTTGGATTATAGAACTTGGAAGAGTTATGGTGGAATTTTGTATCTTTTTGGAGTGTTTTTGCTCGTGGCTGTTTTGTTTTGGGGTGTTCAAATTAGGGGAACTTCCGGTTGGTTTAGTTTTGGAATATTCAACTTACAGCCAGCTGAGTTGGTGAAATTGTTCTTAATCATCTCTTTGGCTAAATATTTTTCACAAATCAGTGCTTCTCATTTGGGATTGCGACACGTGCTTGTCTCTTTTGTTTATGTGATTATTCCAGTAGTGCTGGTCGCTAAACAACCAGACATGGGAAGCGCTCTTGTGATGATTGTGATTTGGTTCGGAATTCTTTTCTTGGCTGGGTTAAAGAAAAAATATCTTTTTGTGCTCATAATGTTGGCTGTAGTTACTTTTGTTTTTGGATGGAATATTGTTTTGAAAGATTATCAACAGCAAAGAATCGAGTCCTTTAT
Organism: Patescibacteria group bacterium; assembly: GCA_034660175.1. GTDB lineage: Bacteria > Patescibacteriota > Minisyncoccia > Moranbacterales > DUUL01 > JAYEIQ01. The sequence goes on from JAYEIQ010000018.1 coordinate 22,459, forward strand.
GAATCCCGGAGCTGATCCTTTAGGGAGTGGTTATAACGTTATTCAATCAATGGTTGCGGTTGGCAGTGGTGGAGTTAGTGGAAAAGGACTTGGACATGGTTCGCAGAGCCAACTTAATTTTTTGCCGGAAAAACATACAGACTTTATATTTGCGACAATTGCAGAAGAAAGTGGTCTTGTGGGAGCAAGTTTGGTTTTGGGGTTACTTTGGCTGTTGTTGTTCCGCATGAAAAAAACATCGGATGTATCTAAGGATTCATTTGGAAGATTGCTGGTGGGAGGTGTGATGATAATGATTTTTTTTCAGGTCTTTATTAATATTGGTATGAATTTGGGTATAATGCCAATTGCAGGACTTTCTCTTCCTTTTTTGAGCTATGGTGGAAGCTTTTTGATTGTTACTTTGGCAGCGACTGGTCTAACTCAAAGTGTTTGGAAGAGAAGAGTCAAGAGAAAAATTTCTTTAGAGGGAAGCCTTGGTAGAATTTGAGCAGCCATTTTAAAAAAGCATAATAAAAAGATCTCAATATGAACAAAAGGAAAAAAACTAGAAAAATAAATGTTGGTGGGGTTGAAATAGGTGGTGATCAACCAGTCAGAATTCAGTCGATGTGCAACACTGATACACGTGATGTGCGGGCAACAGTAAGTCAAATAAAATACCTTGAAAAGGTGGGGTGTGAGTTAGTCAGAGTTGCTGTTCCCGATGAAGTCGCGGCAAGTAAAATTTCACAAATCAAATCGAAAATAGGAATACCGCTTGTTGCAGATATTCATTTTTCTGCAGAGCTTGCCTTAAAGGTTGTTGAACAAGGGGTTGATAAAGTAAGAATCAATCCAGGGAACATTAAGCCCATAGAAAAGATCGAGGAAGTTGCCAATGCATGCAAAAAAAAGAGTATTCCAATCAGGATTGGTGTGAATGCGGGATCGCTCGAAAAAGATATTTTGAAAAAAAACAATGGAATAGCTACGGCAAATGGGATGGTTGAATCTGCGCTGGGACATATCAGGATTTTAGAAAAATGTAATTTCAAGGATATAGCAATTTCTCTCAAAGCCTCAGATATTGATCGAACAGTAAATGCCTATCGTTTGTTGTCTCAAAAAGTTGACTATCCACTTCATGTTGGTGTGACGGAGGCGGGCACGAAGTTTAGGGGAACAATTATGTCTTCGATTGGGATTGGGATGTTGCTCTTTGAGGGAATTGGAGATACTATCAGAGTGTCGCTCACTGACGATCCAGCACAAGAGATTCCAGTGGCTTGGGAAATTCTTAGTTCGCTAAATCTTCGACACAGGAAGCCAACTGTGACAAGTTGCCCAACATGTGGAAGGACCGAAATTGATTTGGTGAAATTGACAAAGCAAGTGGAGGAAATAGCTAGTGGAATTTCCAATAATATCCACATTGCTGTAATGGGTTGTGTCGTGAATGGTCCTGGAGAAGCGCGTGAAGCAGATCTTGCTGTAATTGGGGGCAAAGGAGTTGGTTTGATTTGCAAAAAAGGAGAAATTATTAAAAAAGTTAGAGAAGAAGACTTACTGGAGGAATTTGAAATTGAACTTAAGCGATTTATTGAGGAATAGTGCGTAATTTATAATTTTGAATAATGAAGGTAAATTTAGCGAAAAATTGTGGTTTTTGTGGGGGTGTTTACAGGGCCTATGCGATTGTTAAAAAGGAGTTTGAAGGAAAGTTTTTGAAGAACAGGATTCTTATTTTGGGATCTTTGGTTCACAATGAAAATGTAATGAGGACAGTTAAACAATGGGGTATTGAAAAAATAAAAACACTCAGATCTGTCAAAGCAGGTGATATTGTGATTATAACTGCACATGGTGTTGGAAAAGATGTGATGGAGCAAGTGATGGAAAAGGGTTGTAAGCTTTTTGATGCAACTTGCCCAAAGGTTTCCATTATTCATAAAAAAGTTGCACAGCACCACGAAAAAGGTTTTAAAGTTGTTATATTTGGAGACAACCAACACAAAGAAGTGAAGGGGATCAATGGTTGGTGTGAAAATAAAGCATATGTGGTGAGTGGATCGAAGGCGGCGAAAGCGCTTGCAAAAAAATGGCAGAAGACACGAGACAAAAAGCCGATTATAATTGTGTCTCAAACCACTCAAAATGCTGAAAAATATCATCATGTTTGTGAGATCCTATTCGCTGGTGCTGAAAAAGTAGGTAGAGAAATTGTCAGCATAGATACCATTTGTGACGCGACTTCTTCGAGGCAAAAAGAGGCGAAAGAGGCAGCTGAAGCGAATGATGCTGTTGTTGTTGTTGGAGGAAAGAAGAGCGCAAATACGAGGAGATTATGGAGTATTGCAAGGTCAATAAACCCTTTGACTGTGTGGGTTGACGATTTGCACAAGGAAGCAATGTCAAAAATAAGGAAAATAACAAAGAAAGCCAAAACAGTCGCTGTTATTTCTGGTGCATCAACTCCAAGCTGGGATATTAGGAAGATTGAAGTTTTTTTGCAAAACGAAGGAGTGAGTACTAAAAATAAGCAATAATTATTGACTTTTGTCGGCTAAGTTGATATATTGATAAGTGCTATGAATCATGAAGTGGAAACATTGTTGTATTGTCCAGTGTGCGGAGAGCAGTATCTTCGTGGTAGTGCAAAGACAATTACAAACAACAAAAAAGCCTTTCTTGTGCATGTTAGGTGTCATCATTGCATGAGTGCAACTCTTGCTATGATTACAAAAAACAACAAAGGTGGAGGCATTGTCACAATGGGAATGTTGACTGATTTGAATTCTGACGAAGCAATGGAAATGGTCAAAATGCAACCAATCAGTATAGATGAAGTTTTGGATATTTATAAAACGTTAAAATAATTTTGCCAGGAGTTATTCTAAAGGCAGATTGATAAAAGTAACAAAATGGAGACAATTAAACTCGAAGCAATAATCAGAAAGAAAGAACAAAAGAGAACTGATCAAAAAAATATGGTTCCTGCTATTCTCTATGGCAAAGACATGGAAAATTCAATGCTCTGGATTGATCAGAAAATTTTCAACAAAATTCTAAAAGATGCCGGAGAAAGCACGATCATTGATCTAATTGTTGAAGGTCAGAAAGAGCCTCACAAGGTTTTGGTTTATGATCTTCAAAATGATCCAATTAGTGACGAATATACACATATTGATTTTTTCCGCGTGAAAATGGATGAAGAGATTGTCACAGAAGTAGAACTGGTATTTGTTGGTGAGGCTTCTGCGGTGAAAGAACAAGGTGGAGTGCTTGTCAAGAATGTTGACTCAGTTAACGTTAGATGTTTGCCAGCTGATTTGCCTGGATCAATCACTGTGGATATCACATCTCTTAAGACATTTGAAGATCACATTTATATTAAAGATCTTGAAGTTTCTGATAAAGTAAATATAGAAATTGACGAGAACACTCTTGTTGTTCTTGTTTCTCCACCAAGATCAGAAAAAGAGCTTGAAGAGCTTGAAGAAGAAGTTGAAGGTGATATTTCGCAAGTTGAAGGAATGGGCGAAGAAGAAGTCGAAGAAGGAGAAGGGAAAGAAGAGAAAAAGGAAGAGGATACTCTCGCTAAAGAGGAAAAATAGACTTCAACTCGAGAAAACGTCAATAGACCAAATTTATTTCAATATGCCACAAAAATTGGCAACATGAAAATAAAATCAAATACTATATTTGCGTTGGTTTTTGCGCTCAGTATAACTGTGTGGTCTTTTGGCGGATCCAATATTTCTGTTTTGGCTCAAAATCAAGATATTGATGAAGAAAAAGACGAAATTGATGAAGAACTGGATGATCTACAAGGTGATCTCAAGAAAGCGCAAGCAGAGAAAAACAGAACGGTGCAGGCGAAACTTCAAATTTCAAATGAAATTGGAGCAATAAGCAACAATATTGCTGTTATAGAAGGTGAAATTAGCAAAACGGAGCAGGATCTGGATTTGATTAATGCTTCAATTAAAGATAGTGAAATAAAATTGGACGAAAGGAAGAAAGTGCTTGCTGAGGTGCTCAGGTCTGTTTATCAAATGGATATGGAGCTTGGTTTAATGCTTATGGATAATAATGGTTGTTTGAATGAATATTTTTCGGCTGTTGACGGACTTGGTCAGCTTGAGCGGCAACTTCAAGATGTGATGGATAAACTTAAAAAAGAAAAAGAGGACTTTGAAAGCAGGAGAGAGGAAAAACAGAGAGTTTTTGAGGTTCATGATGATCAAAAGAAGACACTTGAGCAAGAAAAAAATAAAAAAAGCTGGGTGCTTGGAAAAACTCAACAAGAGCTCAATAGTCAGGAGGCCACGATTGGACAAATTCAATCAAAAATGAGCAAATTGAGATCTGAATTGTCTTCTTTGTTGGGCGAAGGATATGATACTGACGACATAAAGGATGCGGCAAAATTTGCTTCGAAAGTTACGGGTGTTCGAAAAAACTTTTTGATGGGCATGTTGGTTGTCGAGTCCGATCTAGGACGGTATACAGGTGGATGCAATTACAAGGAAAGTCGAATGAGTAGTTATCGAAAGAAGATTTTCAAGGAAATATGCAAGAATCTTGACTATAATTATAAAAAAATGAAAGTCTCATGTCCCCCAGCTAATTATAGCGGCACTGGAGGGGCTATGGGAGTTGCACAGTTCATGAGTGACACTTGGAAGGGATATGAGGATTCAATTGCGGATGCAACGGGACACAATCCGCCAGATCCATGGAGTCTTACGGATGGAGTTACGGCTATGGCTCTCAAGCTTGCAAAAGTTTCCGGTGTGACTTCTCGTAAGAAATCTGCAGAGTGCAATGCTGCAAAGCTATATCTTTCTGGAACAACATCAAGTAAGTATGACTGGTATTGTGACAAAGTTCACTATTGGGCGGATAACTATAAACAATTACTAGATTGATCACAATAACTATTTCTGATGTTTGCAAAACAAAAAAATGAGCCAGCGCAAATGCGTTAGCTCGTTTTTTATTCTGAATCGGAAAAGCTATTTGTTGAACTTTTTTAAGTCTGTTTCGAATTCTATTTCATATATATGTAAGAGGGTCATAAATAAAACAATTATGACAGGACCAAGTAAAAATCCAGCGACACCAAACATGGCTATTCCTCCCAAGGTTGACAAAAACACCCAAAGAGGATGAAGGCTGGTTTCGTTGCCAATTAATTTTGGTCTAAGGAGATTGTCCACGTTACTCACAACGAGTCCTCCAATAAGAAAAATCGCTACTCCTTGCCAAACACTGCCTATCAGAATCATCACAATGCCCACAGGAAGCCAAACAAGGATTGTTCCGATCATTGGGACGAGTGAGACTAGAACAGTAACAAGACCCCACAAAATTGAAGATTTAACACCTGTAGCTAAAAACAGAAGTGTCATGAGCGCTCCTTGGATAAGCGCAATCACCAATGTTCCCTTTAATGTGGCTCTTGAGATTGAAACGAATTTAGTAATAATCAATTTTTCTTGTTTGTTTTTCAGCGGACTGATATTCATGACTTTCTTCAAAAGTTTGTCAGAATCCTTGAAAAAATAATAAAGAGAGAAGAACATCACAAAGGTCATGAACAAAAATTGCGTTGTTCCTTGATATGTTTGTTTGACTATCTTGAAAAAGAAACCACCAACATTTTTGAGTCCCTGATTGAACTCCTCAATTCCAACTATCTGCTGAACTTCTTCGTTTGAAAGATAGATTTCAAGCAAGGGGATACTGACTGAGAAATTTTCTGCTTTTTCGCGGAAGTTGTTTTCTTGCGCTGTTTGATAGAGATCGTTAGCTTCTGCAACCACAAGACTCGAAACAAAAACCAGAGGAACAAAAAGAATTATCAAAATGAGCATGCAAGTTATGAATGAGGCCAAGGATCTCCTACCTCGAAGCTTCCTATTTATTCTTTTGTACCAATCGTTGAAGAGTTGTGAAATCACAAATGCAATGAAAATTGCCACAACGAAAGGTTTAAGCACAAGGTAAACGCCAATTCCAACAACAATAATCAACACAAAAAGGAAGGTTGTGTTTATATGTGATTTCATTTTTGTTTAATAAAGATTACCTATTCTTTTAATTATACTTGCAAAACAGTTACAAAACAAATGGTTCTACTAAAGTTGTTTAACTTGGTATATCTTTTTTAAAAAGTAGCATCAATTCTTTCTTTTTTATACCACCTAGTGCAATGAGCCCACCAAAATAAATTAAAGGACATGTGACCACAAGCACGAAGAATGGCAAATTTGCAAAAAGTATTAAATATATTGCCATGAGCCCAGCTGAAATGGCAATTGAAGGGAGGCCATCAGCCTTCGGGATGAACTTGAGATTTCTCCAAGTGATGAAAATGCCAAAAAGGACTACTAAAAATTCAGTTGCTACTGAGATATATGCGGTTGCAATGTAGGAATATTTTGGAATTAGAAGCAAGTTCAATGTCAGATTGAAAATTGCTGCAACAAAAAGAGCCCAAAAAAGCTTTTTCTGAAGTTTCGCTGCAATTAAGATGTTGTTAAATAAATGACCAAAGAAGATGAATGCAATTGAAAAAATAATAATTCGAAGTACAGGTGCGGAACCAGTAAACTCTGGTCCAGCAATTAAATTGATGATTCCCTCAGAAAGCAATACTGCTCCAACAACTAATGGTAGAATTAAAATAACAAAAACTTTGAAATTCTTGTTCGCGATTAATTCAAACTTTTTTCTGTTGGTGAAAATGTTGTATGCAAAAAGAGGCATTGTGAGTCCAACTATCATCGAGGGAAAGAAACTGAGATTTTCAATGATCTTATAGGCAGCGCCATAGATTCCAACATCTGCCGGGGGACGCATCAGTGAGAGGATTATTGAGTCAGCTTTGAAATAAACAAAGGTCACAATAACAGAAAGACCGATTGGCATTGCTTGTAAGAGAAACTTTTTCCAATATTCAATGTCAAAAGAAAGCTTGAATCTTACAAATTTTCGAGAAATTAAAAACACAACAAAGAAATTAAATGCCATAGTTGCTAAAAGTGTGCTGATGATAAAATTGAATCCCAAATCAAGTTTCACACCAATGAAGACCATGATCACTTGTAGGACTTTCCCGCCAAGTTCTGCAAAAGCAACTCTGTCCATCTTGAGTCTTTTCTGGTATAGACCAACAAGAAGTTGAGTAAATGAAGCAAAGAAAAAGGCGAAAGAAACTATAATTAGAGCCATTTTCAGTTCGCTAGGATAGGGGAGGAAAAAGATAATAGCAGGAGCTAGGATAACAATGAGCAGTGAAACTACCACACGAAGCCCTGCAACGTTGCTTATAATTTTTTCCTCATCTGCATTTGGGCGTGAAATTTCACGCGTCATTGTTTGATATAAACCCCAATCTCCGATTGAAATAAAAAACAAAAAGAAGGCTAATGCTGTAACATAAAGACCAAAACTTTCTTGTCCTAGATAACGAGTAATGAGGCCAATATTTATGAGTGCGCCAACAGTGCTCAGGACTTTAGATGCTGAAGATGCGACGACGTTATATACAATTTTTCGTGAAATAGACAAAATAGTAGCTTTATACTTCTTTAGTACTTCTATCGTCATTATACCATCAATAGCAGACTCAAACGACTGCTGCATTTTGGCAGCTCAAAATAATAAATTTCTTATTAAAAAAAGTGTTTATAGGTCTAGTTGTTCGGAAATAGAGGATGGTTTGATTACAACTTTTCTTTCCTCGCCTTCTCCAATGCTTTCAGTTTTTACACCATCTGTTTGAGATAATTCAACGTGTACAAGTCTTCTTTCGAAAGCGTTCATTGGTCGAAGCACAACAGATTTTTTCTCTTGCATAGCTTTTTCTGCTGACTCTTGAGCAAAATTGATGATTGATTGTCGTTGTTTCTCACGATAGCCATTAACATCGACGTTGAAATCGATTTGTTCTCCTGCTTTTTTTCTGATCATAATTCTCAAGAGGTGTTGCAACGCAGCAAGGTTGACACCAAACTTTCCAATCAAATATTTTGATTCTGCAAGCTGAATCTCGACAGAAATTGGAAGATTGTCAGAAGTTTCTTCTTCTGGTGGAATTGTTGTCGAAGTATAGATAGTGGTTTTGAAGCTCATTCTGTCCAAAAGATCTTTTGTTGTTTCTTCGATTAATTTCTTTTTCTCTTCAAGCTGCATATCGATTCAGTTTAATATTTAGAAAATTATTTTTCTGTTAAATTATTGGGATTATGGTTCTTGTCTTTCTTCAGGATCATGTATTGCTGAATAATCATGAAAATAGTTGTAATTGCCCAATATAGAATCAATCCAGAAGGAAAACGAACACCAATAATCAGTGTAATAATAGGTCCCATATATATCATTTGTTGTTGCAACATTGTTGAAAAATCTGGCTCATCTTTCTTTTCGTCAGACTTGCTCTTCTTTTCTTCCCCCTGTTTCTTTTTGTTGTTGAAGATCATCATTTTCCCCTGGACAAACTGCAGTGCTGCAGCAATTATAGCTAGTGGAATGTGAGGCTTTGAAAGATCGAGAATGCCTAATGAAATTGGATTCAATGTTTCTGGATCTTTCGCAAAGCTATACAAAAGGTCGGTTGTTCCATTTGGATCCAGAGCAAGTAAGAATACTCGATAAAGCGCAATTAGAAAGATCAGCTGTATAATCAATGGCAAACATCCTGATGCAGGATTGATCTTCTTTTTTTTGTAGAAGGCCATGACCTTTTGTCCTTGAAGCTGCTTGTCATTTTTGTACTTCGCTTGAATCTTTTTTATCTCTGGTTGAACCTCCTGCATCTTTTTTTGAGACTCAATAGATTTTTTTGATGTGGGCAAAAGAAGAAATCGAATTGCTATTGTAAGTAAAACTATTGCGACTCCAAGGTCTGGAATAATCACATACAAAGCAACAAGCGCATTGTATAAAGGTTGAAATACTATTGCAGTGAATGTGGTTTTTATGAAATCCATGTTTGTTTATTATTGCTTTATAAGCTGAGAAGAAATCAAAGCTTGCTTGATGTTTTTATCTAGAGAGTCTTTTTTAAGTTCACTTGGAGAAACGTTTCCAAGGAAGAAAACTATATCAAAACCTTTCTTAATGTTGTGTAGATGTTTTCTTGTTTGATTTCGAAGTATTCTCTTAGCTTTGTTCCTGTCGACTGCCTTTTTCGAGAATTTTACACCAACACTGAATGCTATTCTTGATACACTCAAACTGTTGGGGCAATATTTCAAAAATAAAAAACCGCTCTGTGTCGATTTTCCTTTTTTGAACACATTTTCAATTTGATTGGAACTTTTCAATCTGTGCTTGATATCAAGCATTTCCGATTCATTAGCTTTTAACTTTAAGCTTCCAGAAAGAGAGAGTCTCCAAATTGTTCTACAAGCCTTTGAGCCACAAGCCAAAAAACTAGACTGACAATTTCTTGCGTCCTTTTCTTCTGCGATTTTTTAAAACATTCGCACCGTTTTTTGTTGATGAACGTTTGAGAAAGCCATGTCGTCGAGCCCTTCGTCTTTTTTTGGGTTGATATGTTCTTTTGGGCATTGATCTTTGTTATTGTGGAATTATAGAGTGGCACCACAAAAAGACTTATGTCGAGAGATGCCGACTAAATAAGATTGTAGCAGTAAGTGTGAGAAAGTCAATGTCTTAGGTAGTGAACATTGTTCATTCTTTCAAGGGAGTGATGAAGGTTATTTTGAAAGAAGTAGTGAGATGGAATTGAAAATTGTTTTTTGTGTGATACAATGGAAACATGCTAAAAAGAACAAGAAAGAAAATCAGGATAGTTTGGATTGCCATTTCACTCTTGGCTGTACTGGGAATGGTCGGTTTCACGATTGTTCCACTTCTGCAATCAATGTAGAGCAGTGTAGAGCAGTGTAGAGCGCAAATATTTTTATCTCTGTTAATGAACAAAAAATCTAAAAACAGTTCCAAAAATTCCGCTTTCCGGAGTTTGGTTTATGTTTTTGTGGCCATTTTACTCCTGGCTGTTTTGCTTTATATTACGTATCGTCTTTCAAATAAAGTTTATCGTCAAAATCAGATAAACACTGAAATAATGAAACTTCAGACAGAGATAACGAACTTAAACCAGGAAAATCAGGACTTGAATGAATTGATTGGATATTTGCAAACAGATGAGTTCAGAGAAAAGGAAGCTAAAGACAAGCTCAATCTTATTAAAGAAGGGGAGCGATTGGTGCTTGTGAAAGAAAATGAGATGCAAATTGAGCAAATGAACAAGGAGAATGCTCAAAAGCAGGCTGAGATAGTAGTTCATCATGAAAACTATTATTGGTGGTGGCATTATTTTTTCAGTTTGAGCGGAAAATAGAACCTAAAAAGATGGGGAAAAGCAATTTTGCTCCGAGCATGATCGGAGCAAAACATGTAGTTAAATTAAGTGATACAAATTTTTAATCAAGAATAATAAAAAAAGAATGCCAAGTTATGAAAATCTGAGAAATCAGGATTCTGATGTGATGAATGCAGTCAATGAAGAAGCCAAAAGACAAATAGAGGAAGTGGAGTTAATTGCTTCTGAGAACTACGTCTCAAAAGCAGTTCTTGAAGCGATGGGAACTGTTTTGACAAATAAATACTCAGAAGGATATCCAGGGCATCGATATTATGGGGGGAATCAGGTTATAGATGATGTAGAGAATATTGCGATTGATCGAGCAAAAAAAATCTTTGATGCTGAGCATGTGAATGTCCAGCCACTTTCAGGTTCTCCTGCAAATGCTGCTGTCTATTTTGCATTCTTAAAGCCAGGAGACAAGGTTATGGGTCTCAAGCTTGATCATGGTGGTCATCTTTCACACGGACATCCCGTTAATTTTTCTGGAATACTCTATAATTTTGTTCAATACGAAGTTGATTCAGAAACTGGTAGGATAGACATGGATCAAGTCGAGAAAGTTGCAAAGAAAGAAAAGCCTAAAATGATCGTTGCTGGATATAGCGCCTATTCTCGTGAAATTGAATGGGAGAGATTTAAAAAGATTGCTGATGAAGTCGGGGCTTTTACTTTTGCTGACATTGCTCATACTGCGGGATTGATTGGAGCAGGAAAAATGAATAACCCAGTTCCTTTTTTTGATGTTGTTTCAACAACAACTCACAAAACACTTAGAGGACCAAGAGGAGCTATGATAATGTGCAAACAGAGCTTTGCTAAGCAAATTGATAGAGCTGTTTTTCCAGGAATACAGGGTGGTCCACACGATCACATCACCGCTGCAAAGGCCGTTTCTTTTGGTGAAGTACTAGGCAATGATTTTAAGGAATATGCTGGTCAGGTCATTATCAATGCCAATGTTATGGCTGAGCAGTTTAAAAATCTTGGCTATAAGGTGATATCTGACGGAACAGATAATCATTCGATGGTGGTTGATATGACAAATAAAAAATTAGCGGGGAAAGATGCAGAGCAAATTTTTGAAGAAATTGGTATATCTGTTTCTCGTAGCACAATTCCGAATGACCAAAATCCGCCCATGAATCCATCAGGTGTTCGTTTTGGAACTCCTGCAGCAACAACTAGAGGGATGAAGGAAGAAGAGATGAAAAAAATCGTGACTTGGATTGATGATGCGATTTCAAACAAAGACAATGAGGAGAATTTGAAAGAAATAAAAAAGAAAATTAAACATATGTGTTTAGAATTTCCAATTCCGAGCATATAAAATAAAAGTATAATCTATTACATGAAGGTGTATTCCGTAGCACCAGGAGGTACAATTGATGTCGCACTTGAGAGAGCAGAGGAAACGGGTATCAAGAAAAATAGCAATCGGTGAAAATGGTTTTATAGTAATGATCGAAGACTCTGAAGTCAATGGAATTTCAATTTATTCTATGAAAGGGTAATGGCACAAGAAACAAGAAAAAGAGTGTAATAAGGGCAACAATTATTATAATAAAAAAAAATCATTCAGATGTTTAAAATTCGAAAAATCTTTTGCAATATAGTATATGAAGAAAAAGTTCAATAAAAGCAATAAAAACGATCTGCTCAAAACAATAGGAATAGTTTCAATGCTCGTTGATCATGTGGGGCTTATATTATTTCCACAAGTTCAGATTTTTAGAGCTATTGGTCGTCTGGCATTTCCGGTTTTTGCTTTTGCTATATCTGATGGATATAGATATACATCGAACCTGAAAAAATATTTTTTTAGGCTTTTAATTTTTGCTGTTGTGTCTCAAATACCTTTCATGTTGGCAATCAATCCATGGAAGCTAAATGTTATTTTTACTTTGGTGCTGAGCCTTGCAGTGCTACATTTTTTCAGTAAGAAAAATTATATCGTTGTGATCATTTTGGTAACAGTGTCAGTTATTATTCCAATGGATTTTGGGATATATGGGGCTTTGGCGGCATCAATATTCTATTTTTTTAAGAACAAGAATCATCAAATTGGAGCCTTTGTTTTACTGACGATTGTTCATGTTACAATCTTGGGATGGGCGCTTCAACTTCTCTCAATATTCGGAGTGTTGATTATTTTGTTTTTTCCAGATAGAATGCCGAAAGTCCAACTTCCAAGATATTTTTTCTATTGGTTCTATCCAGTACACTTGCTTTTGTTGTTTGTGATAAAACAATATTTAATGACAAACTAACAATGTTTAAATGGCAGAAATAATTGATGGAAAAAAAATTGCGAAGGAGCTGAACAAAAAAACTCTCAGAGAAATTGAAGATCTGGATGGAAAAAGGCCTGGTTTGGCCATAATTTTGGTTGGTCAAAAAGAGGATTCAAAACTGTATGTTGACCTGAAGGAAAAAGAGGCTCGTAAAGTTGGAATTGAAACCCATGTATACAAATGCGCAGAGGATACAGAAGAAGAAAAAGTGTTGGAAATTATTGAGCATCTGAACGTTGATGATGAAATTGATGCAATTTTAGTTCAACTGCCACTTCCAAAAAATTTTAATACTAGCAAAATCATCAAGGCAATTGAGCTAAAAAAAGATGTTGATCTCTTTCATCCGGAAAACATAAAGATCTTGCAATCAACATGTAGTCATAATCATATGATGCCACCCGTATTAGGTGTTGTTCTTGAGATGCTTGAGAAAATAAACTTTGACGCTAAAGAGAAAACTGGTTGTGTGATTGCGAATTCGGACATCTTTGGTGAAAGCTTGGCAAAAGTTCTGCAATGCAAAGGGATGCATATCGAATCTTGTGGACCAGACGACGCTGATTTGGTTGAGAAAACTTTGAAAGCAGATGTTTTGATTAGTGCGATTGGGCGTCCTGGCTTTGTTGGAGCTGAGATGGTGAAAAATGATGCAGTTGTGATTGATGTGGGTATAACGAAAAGAGGAAAAAAAGTTCTGGGAGATGTTGATTTTGATGATGTCGAAAAAAAAGCATCATACATCACTCCTGTTCCAGGGGGGGTTGGACCAGCAACCGTTGCTATGTTATTATTGAACACAGTTAGATTGGCAACAAATAATAAATAATTTTTGTTTGTAAGGTTTTTTGATTGATATAAAAAAATGTCAAGAAAGAAAAAAATTTTAATAGTTATTGGTGCGATTTTGATGTTCGCTGTGATTGTTTTTATTGTTAGAAGAGATAAAGATGAGGTGGAATACAAAACAGAAGGAGCGCAGTTAAAATCGATTCAGCAAACAGTGTCTGCAACTGGAGAGCTTGTTTCGGAAGAAGAGATAAATTTGAATTTTGAGACATCTGGAAGGATCAAAACAATAAAAACATTTGTTGGAAAGAAGGTTGCCAAAGGAGAAATATTGGCAACCATTGATGCAGATGAATTTGGACAGCAACTCAGACAGGCTGAAGCATCTTTGGAGCAAGCACTTGCATCTGCTGGAGCGAATGATGATGTGACACGAGAAGCAGAGGAGGTATATGATGATGCAAAGGATTTTTTGGGTGCAACAGAAGAGTTGGAGGATCAAAAAGTTGATGCGGTAGATCAAGCGTTTGAAGACGCTGATGACTACTATGACATTGTTAAGGATTATTATGATCAGGAGGTTGCTGATCATGGTGCAAGCAGTCAAGAGGCTAACTATGCTCGAATTAGTCTCAAGTCTGCTGAGAGTAGTAAAAACGCTGCAGAGGAAGCAAAATCAACAACAAGAAAAGCAAGGGAAGTGAGCATTCAATCAGCCGAAAACTCAAAAAACCTTGCCTCAGAAAGACTGAGATCCGCAAAATCAGAATATGTGAAACGAAGCAGTGATTTTGCTGTTGAAAGTGCGCGAGCTACTTATAATATTGCACTCATGAATCTGGATAAGACCTCTTTGAAGGCTCCGGCAAATGGTGTGATCACGCAAGTGACTTACAAGGTGGGTGAGGTTTTGGGTTCAGCATCCTTTGATCTTGCTTCCAGCGCAACAACAGCTTCTGCTCGAATGATCTCCTCAGACTTTGTTATTGAATCACAAATTCCAGAATCAGATGTTACTAAGATCAAGAAAGGACAGGGTGCTACAGTGACGTTTGATGCTCTCAATGAAAGTGAAACTTTTGCATCGGAAGTTATTGGCATTGAACCTGCAGCAACAGTGATTCAGGATGTTGTTTATTATAAAATAAAGTTGAGACTTTCCAATTTGGATGCTCGTCTGAAATCAGGCATGAGTGCTGATGTAGATATTCATACAGCAGAAAAAAGCGATGTCATCGCAATTCCTCAGCGAGCAGTCAAAGAACTAGATGGTAGGAAGATAGTTGAGGTTCTGAGCGAAGATGGAAACATTAACAGAGTTGAGGTGAAAACCGGACTTCGAGGTGACAATGGGTTAATTGAAATAGTTTCAGGACTTGATGGGGGAGAGAGTGTGATCACATTTGTATTGAATGAGAAAGAGGAATGAAAGTTCTAATACAACAAATTCAGGCTCTGAATTTTCAAAAATAATAAAAACAACAGAGCCCGTTTGGGCTCTGTTTGATTAAAATACATGACAAACCTAATTCAGGTAAAAGGACTATCAAAGACTTATGTTAATGAGGGAGTGGAAACTTGCGCTGTTCGAAAAGTTGATTTTGAGATTAAGAAAGGAGAGTTTGTTGCGATCATGGGACCTAGTGGCTCTGGAAAGTCTACATTGATGCAAGTGTTGGGCTTTCTTGATCGACCGACTGAAGGCAGTTATGTTTTTGAAAGCAAGGACACAAAAAAATTTGATGATGATCAATTAGCCGACATTAGGAACAGGAAGATCGGTTTTGTATTTCAATCGTTCAATCTTCTTGCAAGAACTTCTGTTTATGAGAATGTTGAGCTTCCTCTCTTGTATGATCACAGAAGATCAAGAATAAATGAAGGAAAGATTATCAGAAACGCTCTCAAATCGGTTATGCTTGATCATCGCATTAACTATTCATCAAATCAACTTTCAGGTGGCGAGAAGCAGCGCGTAGCAATTGCACGAGCTCTTGTGAATAATCCCGATATTATTTTTGCTGATGAACCAACTGGAAATTTGGATTCAAAGTCTGGGTTGCAAATTATGAAAATATTAGAAAAGCTCAATGATGCTGGAAAAACAGTAATTCTCGTTACTCACGAAACATACACTGCTCAGCACGCTAAAAGGATAATCCAAATGATTGATGGCGAAATTGTTTCAGATGAAACGGTCGACAGAAGACGTGTTGTTAAAGATGGCGAACTTTTGAAATAAAACAATGTGGTTATATAATGCAGTAAAAATTTCATTGAGAAACTTGGCCGCTTCGAAGTTGCGGTCGTTTTTGACAGTGCTTGGAGTTGTGATTGGTGTTGCTTCGGTAATTATTATTTTTTCGGTGGGAATTTCTGCTCAAGAGCTGATTTTGGATCAAATAAAGGGAATTGGGTCAAATCTTGTCATTGTTTTGCCTGGAGCTTCAAATGAAGATGGTTCGCCAACTGCAGTTTTTGGGATAATGACGACGACATTTACATATGATGATTTGCAAGCACTGAGAAACAAAAAAAATGTGCCAGAGGTGGAAGCTGCTGCAGGTTATGTTCTTGGAACTACAGTTGCCTCATCGAAAAACGAGGAGAAATTAGCTTCTTTCACTGGGGTTACTGCAAGTTATCTTGAAGTGGAAAGTACTCAGGTTGAAAGGGGCAGGTTTTTCACGGAAGAGGAGGAGAGAGGCTTGGCGAGAGTGACAGTGCTTGGTGTTGAAATTGCAGATGAATTGTTTCCCGATGAAGATCCAATTAACAAGAATTTGAAAGTCGGTGATCAAAAATATATGGTCGTTGGAGTATTGGAAGAAAGAGGTGCGGCGGCTTTTGGAGCAACAAGTCAAGACGATACTATTTTTGTCCCATTGAAAACTGCCCAGAAGTTGATCATGGGAATCAACCATCTTGGGTTTGCAAGACTTAAAATTGAGGATGCTCAACTTATAGATTTAGCCAAAGAAAATGTTACATTAACCTTGAGAGATCGTCACAATATTTCCAATCCTGAGAATGATGATTTTTCTGTTCGTGATCAAGCTTCTGCTCTTGAGACACTTACGACAGTAACCAATGCTCTGCGATATTTTCTTTTAGCAATAGGGACTGTCTCTTTAGTTGTTGGAGGAGTTGGGATTATGAATATAATGCTTATCGCAGTGAGTCAGAGAATAAAAGAAGTTGGCACTCGCAAGGCGGTTGGAGCGAAAAACTCAGATATTTTGACTCAGTTTATAATTGAGTCTTCGGCAGTTTCTTTCTTGGGGGGTATTGTTGGCGTTGTGCTTGGTGTTCTGGTTTCATTTGTTGTTTCTTTTGTGGTTCAATATCTGGGATATAATTGGCCATTTAGAGTTTCGCTGTTGTCGATTTTGGTTGCTTCGCTGATCTCAATTATGATAGGAGTATCATTTGGTCTATATCCAGCAAAAAAAGCTTCAAAAATTAGTCCAATGGAAGCTTTGCGATATGAGTGATCTGGTTTTTTATATAGGAGAGCACGTAATTTTAGACATAAGAAATGCAAGAGTTGAAGACATCAATTAAATTAGCTTTTAGTGTTTTGCGCTCAAATAAGACGCGAACAATTTTGTCTTTGTTGGGAATAGTAATTGGTGTGACCGCTGTGATTTTGGTTCTTTCGTTGGGAGCTGGTCTCAAAAAGTTTGTTGTTGATCAGGTCGAGTCTTTCGGGACAGGACTTTTTGAAATTGAGATAAAAACACCAAATGTTGAACAAGCATCGACACAAAACGCATCCAGCATTGCAGGTGGAGTGCAAATAACAACATTTAAAATCGAAGATGCTGAAGAAGTTGCAAAAAATCCTGTGATAAGTGCTTGGTATGGTGGCAACATAGGCCAGCAAATTGTTAGTTATCGCGGTAGAAATGAACAACCAATGATCTTTGCGGTAACTGAGGGAATCGAGAAAGCGGATGAAAATTTCGAGATTGTTGAGGGTGAAATGTTCACGCGGGAAGATGACAAAAATCTCAAACAAGTTGTGGTGCTTGGCAACGAAATAAAGGAAGATCTTTTTGGTGACAGTTCAGCTGTCGGCAAGTCTGTAAAAATAAAAGGTCAATCATATAAGGTTATAGGTGTTCTTAAGGAGCGTGGGGGAACAACGTTTTTGAATTTTGACAAAATGGTCTATGTTCCAACCAGAACCTTTCACAAGAGGATAGCCGGAATTGATTATATTATGTTTGCAATGTTCAAAGTTGATAATGACGAAGACATGCCCTTTGCTCTTATTCAAGCAAAGGAAATCATGAGAGAGCGTCATGATGTTAGCAGTCCAGATGAAGAAGACTTTGCTGTTTTGTCCATGGCAGAAGCAGCTGAAATGTTGGACCAAATATTTGTTGTGATAAATATTCTTCTTTTGTCTCTGACTAGTGTTTCTCTTGTTGTTGGAGGAGTTGGAATAACTAATGTAATGTATGTTGCTGTTACTGAAAGAACTTTTGAAATTGGCTTGAGAAAAGCGGTGGGAGCAAAAAGAAGTGATATACTCAAGCAATTTCTTTTTGAGGCTGTTATTTTGACATTGTTGGGTGGTCTGGGAGGAATTTTGATTGGTTTTACTATTTCGAAGATAGCAGAATATGTTTTGGCACATTTCGGATATACACTTGAATTTCCACTGACACTATTAGCTTTAGTTTTGGGTGTTGGATTCTCAGCTGTAACGGGCTTGGTCTTTGGACTGAGACCAGCACAAACTGCATCAAAACTGTCACCAATGGAAGCTTTGAGAAAAGAGTAAGAATCGGATCATTGAATTGGTATTTTTCTTATGATATGCTTAGGTCATCGTTTAAGGGAGATAAAGGAAAGGTCAAATATGGAAAAAGAATCAAAGAAAGATAAAGAAAAAGAAGAAAAGAAAAAGAAGAAAAAATGGTCACTCAAGACCAAATTTTTTATTGTCTTTGTTTTAATCGTTTTGTTGTTGGTCGCCGGTTTTGTGGGTCTCTATTTGTACAGTCCAATTGGCAAGCTCACAAGGCCAATTTTCAAAAATGTTCCATATCCGGTTGCAATTGTTGGTAATTTAAATGCTTTGATCACTTCTTCTGAGCTGATCTCGAATGTTGAGGCAGTTAGGCGTTTTTATGAATCACAAGACTATTCAAAGATTGGGCTGAGGGTTGACTTTACAACCGATGATGGAAAAAAACGTCTCAAAGTTAAGGAGAAAGATATATTTGATAAATTGATTGAAGACAAGATTGTTGAGATGTTGGCAAACGAAAGAGGAATTATTGTATCAAAAGCAGATGCACAAAAAGCTATAGACAAGAAAATTGCTGAAGTTGGTGATAAAAAAGCTTTGGAATTAAGTCTAGATTCAATCTATGGTTGGACGATAGACGAATTTCGAGACAAGGTCGTTGTGTACCAGCTGTACTTCAAGGGACTTTTTTCGTGGTATGCCTTGAACATTCAGGATCAGAAAGAATATAAGAAAATTGTCAAAGCTAAGCAAATATTGAAAAATGACGGATCAAACTTTTCTGAGGTTGTTGGTGAATATTCTGAAGGAGAGAGTGTAAAAAGTGACGGAGAGATGGGGTGGTTCAAAAAAGAAGAATTAATCGAAGAGGTGTCTTTAGTTGCTTTTTCTATGGAGAAAGAGGAGATCTCAAAGATAATTATTAGTCCTTTAGGTTCTCATATCATTCAACTTCAAGATAAAAGGACAAGCGAGATTGAAAATGGTGAAAAAGTGGAAGAAATCAAGGTCAGACAAATATTTGTTGAGGGCACAAGCTTTTTGGAATGGTTGGGACAGCAAAAAAAGAAAGCAAAAGTGATTATCTTGATGAAAGATTATAGTTGGGATTCAGCAGAAGGGCAAGTCAAGTTTGTAGATAAAAATCTAGAGCGAATTGAGAAAAAACTAAGAATTCAAGCGGACGGTGATCCAAGTTTATAGGAAAACAAAAATCAAGATAGATAAAAAAATAAACAAAAAAATAAACATGAAAGTGTCTATTGATGAAGAAAAGTGTATAGGATGTGGAGCTTGTGAGGGTATGTGCTCTCAATGTTTCGTTGTCGAAGATGGTATTTCAAAAGTAAAGACTCAAGAATGTGGATCTTGTGATTTGAAAGAAGTTGCCAGTAGTTGTCCAACTGGAGCAATTATTTATGATAATGTCTAGATGTAGTTTCGCAAGAAAGTTGCTATTTATGCGTATTATCAGGTATTGTGTGTCTTTGCCTGTTGTATAAGTCGCACATAGGCTAAATCCATAAAAAACTTAATATAAAAGAATGACAGAGATAAATGATGAAGTTTCTGACTTTTCTGGTGTGGAAAAAGTTAGAGATGAAAAATCAGACAATTGTAATTATAAGATCTCAAAAAAGGCCTTGATCGGAGTTCTTGTTTTGACTATAGCAATTAGCACTTTTTTGGGAGGCATTGCTGGTTTCTTGGCAAGTGAAACAAGTGTAAGTGGTCTTCGCGGAGCGGTTGAAGCTCTTTTGCCACAAGATGTCACTCAACAACAAGCAAGAGAGCTAACAAGTGCTACAAAAGCCGGAACTGTTAAAGTTCTTGAAGAAGAGTCTTCTGTGATCAAGGTTGTTGAAGATGTTTCACCTGCTGTGGTTAGTATTATTGTATCGAAAGATGTTTCCAAGCTTGATGAATTTGCTCTTAATCCATTTTTTGATGATCCGTTCTTCAACCCATTTGGTCTTCGTCCTTTACCTCAAGGTGAGCCAGAGACAGAGAAGAGGGAAATTGGAGGAGGCACTGGTTTTGTTGTGAGTTCAGATGGATTTATAATTACAAATCGTCATGTTGTTGATGACTTGGAAGCGGACTATACTGTTGTAATGAACGATGGTCAAAAAATTGAGGCGAAGGTTTTGGCTCGAGACACTGTGATGGATCTAGCTGTTATTAAAGTAGAGAAGAATGATCTTCCAATAATTGAGCTGGGAGATTCTGATGTTTTAAAGATTGGCCAAACAGTTGTGGCAATCGGAAATTCACTTGGTGAGTTTCGAAATACAGTCTCAAAGGGGATAATTTCTGGATTAAAGAGAAATGTAAATGCGGGTGATGGTTTTGGCCAGACTGAACTTTTGGAAGAGGTCATTCAAACTGATGCAGCAATTAATCCGGGCAATTCTGGTGGTCCAATACTGAACCTTCAAGGGCAGGTTGTTGGTGTTAATGTTGCAATGGCTCAAGGAGCTGAAAACATTGGCTTCGCAATTCCTATAAATGAGGTCAAGAAGATATATCAGAGTGTGAAAACTACAGGTAAAATCGTCAGACCATATCTTGGTGTTCGCTATATGCTCGTGAATGAGCAAGTGAAAACGGAAAATAACTTGCCGGTAGTATATGGAGCTTTGATTGTTCGTGGAAATAGGCCAAGCGAACTAGCTGTTTCGCCAGGTGGTCCAGCGGACAAGGCAGGAATTGTTGAAAATGATATTGTTCTTGAGATAAATGGTACAAAAATTGATCAAGACAATGATTTGGCGAAAGTTATTAAAAAACTTAATGTTGGGGATCAAATATCAATGAAGATTTTGACTAAAGGAGAAGAAAAAAGTGTGACAGTGTTATTGGAGGAAGCAAATTAGAATATTCTGATGGTCAAAATTTTTGTTTTGTGTAGAAATGTGATAGCATGGAAAACTGGCAGAAATACAAAAACCTTCTTAGGTTAGATGTTTGTGTCAAAGTCATAAATAAAAGAATAAAATAAAGGTTAGATGTTGGTTAAACTTAATGCGATTGCACTGAGCATTGTTTTCGCAGCTGTTTTGGAAGTTGTTGTTTTCGGCGAGAAATGGTTTTTCCATGCTCTGATTTTTCTAGTCATATTTTCAGTCTTAGCTGTATGGCCTCTTGCTAGGAGAATAAAATTTTTTGCAATTCCTTTCTTTTTGAGCGTTGGCTCACTCAGCCTTCTGTATTTGATAGATGAACCCATTGAGAAACATGTTTTTGTTGGATTGTCCTCTTTAGTTTATTATCTTGCTCTAATTGGTGCTTATCGCTTGAAGTTTTATGATTGTGATCGAACTGCTCAGGGCATGATAAATCTTGCAACTCTTGCTACTGGATTTTTTTGGTTTGTTTCAAATTATGGTTGGTATTTGAATTTTGAAATCAGTACGTGGATTTTAGTGCTGACTTTTGTTGGGTCAACTTTTTTGATTGGCTTGCCCTCACTTTTAATTTGTGCTGAATCATGTCGACAGATTGACGAGCGTTCAAATGGTAAATCCAAGCAGTTGACGCTCGTTTCGAAGGACTTAAGGCATCACAACAATCAGGTAGTTTTTTATTTGAGCTTTATTATCGCTTTAGTTATGGGTGAATTAATATGGGGGCTCGCTCTTTGGCCATTTGGGTATTTGACCACTGGAGTGGTGGTTGTGATTTTCTATTTTGTCTTATGGGATGTTGCAAGGATGTATATCCAAAATGTACTCACCAGAAAGGCTGTGATAGCCGATATATTAATAGCATTTTTTTCTATATCTGGGATTCTTGCAACTGCAAAGTGGAGTTTAGTTGTGTGATTGACAGATGGGCTATTTTGGTGTTTGATGGTTCAACTAGAGTGTTTTAATGGATAATTGAAAAATTAAATGAATTTGGTAAAAAAATTAATAAAAATAGTAGCAATTATACTTTTGGTTATTCTTCTCGGGGGAATATCAGGAGTTTTTGGTGACAGAATTTTGATGCCATGGCTTTCTTCATTTGAAACTTTTTCAAGACTTTCTATTTTTCAAAAAGCAAACGAGAAGGTAACTGTGATCAACAAGACAGAGCAAATTACTGTAAAAGAAGATTTTTCAGTGACTAAAACTGCTAAAAATGTTATTCCTTCTGTTGTGAGCATAATTACATATGAAAAAGAAAACGTTGAGAATTCAACAGTAAACATTCGCTTAAGCAACGAGATTCGTGAGGGCGTGAGAACCGGTTTGATTTTGACGAGTGATGGTCTTATTATGAGCGTAGCTAAGCAAGGTGAGGTTTTCAATCAAAAAGAGGTTACAAATAAACAAAATAAAGTCTTGGTTTGGGATGGTCGTGAGTTTGATGCAGAATTTGTTACCAATGACCCATATGCTGGATTGGTTTTTTATAAAATTGATGCAATGAATCTGCCAGCACCTCCTCTTGGTAACTCAGATGAACTTGAGAGTGGGGAGAAAATTGTTCTTGTTGGAAATTCTGGTGGTGAGTACCAGAACACTTTTTCAGTTGGAGTTATCAATCAAAGAGACAAATCATTTACTCTTTTGAACTCAGAACTTTCATTTTCAGATAGGATGGAAGGAGCAATTTTAACAGATGCACATATCCAGCACGACAATCTTGGAGGTCCTGTGGTTGATTTCAATGGGACTGTGGTAGGGATTGTAAACCAGGTGGAAAAAAATGGTGACAAAATTGGCTTTATCGTTCCTATGAAAACTTTGAAAAACTCAATCGATGCAGTTATTCGGAATGGAGAGATTTCAAGGGCACAACTTGGTGCATACTATCTTTCTATTGATAGAGAGATAGCTTTGCTGAGTAATTTGCCAGTTAATGAAGGGGCTTTGATCTATTCTTTTTCTCTTCAGCGGGGTCTTGCAGTGATCAAAAATTCTGCTGCGGACATAGGTGAAATTGAGTTGGGAGATATTGTTACAAAAGTGAATGATGATAAAATAACTTTAGACAAGCCACTTTCAGTGCATATCGCAGAATTTGATAAAGAGGAAAAAGTAATACTGACTGTTTTGAGGAAAGGAAAAG
This sequence comes from Patescibacteria group bacterium, assembly GCA_034660175.1. GTDB lineage: Bacteria > Patescibacteriota > Minisyncoccia > Moranbacterales > DUUL01 > JAYEIQ01. The sequence continues at coordinate 45,746 of JAYEIQ010000018.1, forward strand.
AAATTGATCTAGAAATTGTTTTGCAATAACAAAAAGAAAGATAAGAAATACATTAATGCTCAACCTCTATGGTTGGGTGTTTTTATTTGACAAAAAGGCTTAATTGATATACAAATGAGAGTCCTGATAGTGAGATGATTTGTTTCTCAAGAGTGATTTATTACAAAAAAGATGACTTCAATTTTAATAAAAATTAGAAAGAAATGGCAACTGATTGTCTATGTGTCGCTAATTCTAGGAGCGATTACTTTTCTTGTTTCTACAGTAATTTCGCCTAAATACAAATCAGAAGTATCAATTTTGATTGTTCAGCATAATGTTGACACATATTCTGTTGTAAGAAGTGCTGGGTATTTAGGCGATATCTTTTCTCAGGTTTTGTATACAGAATCTTTTTTAAATGATGTACTCGAATCTCCCTTTGAGATAGAGAGAAACTTTTCAAATGATCCAAAAAAGAAAAGAAGCGAGTGGAAAAAAGAGGTGGCGATTAAAAAAATAGCAGATACAGGAATTGTTCAAATAAAAGTATTTGATGTTTCTAGAATTCAAGCTGAAAAAATTTCCAGTGGAATTGCCTGGAACTTTGCAGTTAATGGTACGAAATATCATGGGGGAGCGGATAATATTGAAGTGAAAATAATTGATGGTCCAATAACAAGTTCAAAACCAGCATATCCAAATGTTCTCATGAATACAATATTTGGTCTGATGGCAGGTTTGTTTGGTTCTTTGATTTTGATCTTTTTCTTTGATGAATTTGATTTGAAAGTTGTGGAGTCGCGTAGATTGCCGAGGTCTATTGTTAAGGATGAAATTGAGAGACAACTCCAGAAAAGATCTCGAGATGAAAGACTTGAATATCTTTCCACCGAACCTGAAGTGTATGAAATAAAAAAAGTTGTCAGTCGAGTTGAGCCTGAGACCGAAAAAAATTCTGTAGCAAGTGAAGATATATATGAATCTGATAAACCTGTTACCGCAAAAAAAATTGAAGATGAGCCAGTAGACCAATTTTCTAGTGAAATTGAGCAAAAAAAGGAGATGGTTCGTGTGGCCATTAAAGAAGAGAAGTCAAAAGTTGAGTTGGAAAAAGAAGAGAAAATAAAGAAAGTTGATTTGAAATCAAATGGTAACAAAAGACGAAACGAGAAAACAAGTTTTCTTTCAAGACTCTATAAGAAATCTCTTTTTGCTGACAAATTATTCTCTAAAAATAAGCACTTGATCATTGAAGAATATCGTCATCATCAAGAAAGGTTGGATGACACCGGTGATGAATCTATTGAGAGAGTGAAAAAAATAACTTCATTGGAAGAGAAAAACGAAGAGCAATTGCCATGGATGGGTGGAGTAAAAAAGGCTCCTGCACCAGATGATCTGCCGATTTTTGTTGAATTGAAAGAGAAGACAGTTCAAGAGGAGACAATACAGCAAGAAAAGGAAAACATGAGCAATGACAAAAAGCTAGTTGATGAAGAACTCGCACCGTTTGTTGGCAAGAAGGAGCACAACGAGTTTGTCAAGGAATTTGAGAAAGAGGAACAGAAAAAAGAATTAATGGATTCTGATATGGAGTCAACTGATGACGAAGTGAAAGACAGGCTTAACAAGCTGTTGAAAGGTGAGTTGTGAATATTGTTGTTTTATATAAACTGGTTTAATTGAAAAAGGAGATGAACTTGAATTTACTGATTAAAAAAAGAGGAACAATAGCCATTATTTTGGTTGTTTTCGTGCTCATTGCTTTTATTGTGACAATGCTTCAGCCATTAAAATATGGTGCAAAATCAAAGATTTTGGTTGTTCAGGATGTACCAGCAGGATTGGATCCTTACGCTCTTGCTCGTTCAAATGCATATTTAAGTGTGGTATTGTCAAAAATTGTTTCAACAAACTCTTTTTATGAAAAAGCTGTATCAAGTGATCTTGGTGTTGAAAGAAGGTATTTTGAGATTGGCAATGATATTGAGAAAACGACTAAAAAATGGAAAAAAACTGTCAGAACTAAAGCTTCAGGAGATACTGGAATTATTGAAATTAATGTTGTTCATCCAGATAGGGAGCAGGCGGAGGTTATTGCAAACGCCGTCTTTCAAATTTTGGCCAATGAGCATGAAAAATTTCATGGTGGTGACAACGTTGAAATAAAAACCATTGATTCCCCGATTGTTTCACAGGCAAGTCCTAACATTCCGGTGAATTTTGCAATAGCACTATTGATTGGAGTTTTGACTTCTCTTTTCTATATCTTTCAGTATCCTGAAGATGAACACGATTTCAAACTGTCAAAAAAAAGAAACAATCTTGTCATGCCAGAGTGACAGTTTTAAGACTATAAATTAATGGCGACAAATAATTTGACAACAGTGATATTTATCGTATAATGTGATGGTGCAATAGAACATGTTCAGACGTGTCAAAGCTTTTTAACAAGTCTGAACTTGTTCGTTGACAGTAGTACTTTCAAATTAACGCACGATCCTCGTGCACAAACAAACGAAAGGAGGTTAATCTTTTTCGAAAGCAGCATTTTTTGCTGTCAAGGGCGGGGATATGAGAGTTTGGGGCAAACTTGAGAGATATTTGGCAGTTAAACCAGAAACAAATTGAAATGAATTGGAGGTTATTATGCGCAAAAAGATACTTTGGATTGCGATTTTGATGCTGGTGCTGGTTACTTTTGTTGCTGCACCGATGGCTATGGAAGTCGATGGAAATGGATGGGTTGATGGAATCAACACCTGGGAGCAATGGCAAGACAGCAACTTTGCCGAGCACCTGGTGCCAGACAATGGTGGACATCTTGACGGAAACAGTCATATGAACATTGATATGTGGGGCGGAGCTGGAGCCGGTGTAGGTGACCCAGCTAGTTACACTAGTGAGCTGTTCAATGCCCACGGTACTGAAGTAGAACATGCCATCATGTATAAGCTGGACGGTGTCCAAAAAGGTTTTATGGACATAACAGCTGATCCAGGTGAAGAAAAGGGAATAAGCATTGGCGGTGAGAACAACTCCCATGCCGACCTTTCTTCTTCGTTCAAAACTTGGAAAAATGACGATGATGGTTGCTCGATTCCTGCAGACAAGGGTCATCTGACGGCTTCCGTTGGAAATGCCCCAATGGACATGAGCGGTTGGGTAACCGGAGTCGAAAAAGGTGATAAGGGCATTTATCAGGCCCAGTTATTGCAGAAAATCGGGCATGAGCGCGAAAATACGGTTGCCGGTGGCAAGACGTGGTCGGCATCCACGTCCACACAGCTGGGAACGATTGAAATCAAATTGGAACCCTAAACGAAGTGGCCGGAACGGCCAAAAAAGGAACTCGGAGATTAAAGAAAAACGTCTCCGAGTTCTCATTTTTTAGCAGAGCCAACACTTGACAAAACGCTAAAATGTTGCTAAGCTTCGATATTAAAAAGGATAACCAATATTGTGTCCGAATTGTGTTGGAGATGGATTTTTTAGTTAGAAATATGCATTTTGATGGCCGTTTGTTTGAAAAAACGAATTGCGGTCTGAAATTCATATTTTCAGTAGCTTGAAAAATTAAATATCTCAATTATCACAAACCAAATTCATAGCTGAAAAGGCGAAAGGAGCATTGGATCATGAAAAGAATTAGTCGTAATGTTTGGTTAGTATTGGCAATTGTGTTGTTTGTTGCGATGATTTCTGGATGTGCAACGACGAATCAAGGCTTTGGATCACCACAAAATTTGATGGTGATGGATAAAGAGCCTGTACTTGTCATGCAAGGAGAGTTCGATGGAATTAAAATTATCCATCGTGTTGCTGTCTATGAGGGAAAGAAGGTAAAGCTTCTTGACTGGACAAGTGAAAACGTTGTTGACGCTGATATTGAGCACATCTATTTTGAGGTGGGTCTCGAAGTCAATGACAAGATTATGCAAGTATTTGTGAAACGTATCATCAGTATCATCAACGAAAAGGCAAGTGACTGGATTCCTTTGGAGCCACTAGAATTGAAGAACTCATTTCGAGTTAAACTTCCAAGCGACAAAGGTCAAAGGGAATTTTCCTTGAAACTTCGTTTTGTTCGAAGTGAAGGGGAAGATCAAATTTTGCCAACAAAAAAAATGAAGTGCAACTTTATCTAAGGAGGAAACGATTATGAGAAAAGAAATGGTTTTTATTTTGGCAAGCGTGTTTGTTTTTGCGACGAGCGACTTCGCTTTTGCGCAATCAACAAACGTTAGTGGTGAAAACGATCAAACCCAGGGTCAGGAGCAGCAATTCATATATGCTCCTGTGTCTAAGGACAATACCAGTGTGTGTGGATTTGTTAATCCTGCCGGTGGACATCCGCGGACGGGTTTGCTCTATATCCCATCAGACCAAGATGGTCGGCAGATCAATAATTTGGGATCAAGTACTATTGCAGACATTTTCCAGATGTATACTTCGGATGGATATGATGTCTTTGTGCAGATGTGTGATGAGATCAATGGGAAAGGATATTTCAAGCGAGTGTCCAAAAATATTCGTCGCATACCAGCTATTGTCAAAAAAGGTGGCAATGATGTTAATGAGGTATATCTTATAGATGACTTCAACGCAGCAAAAATTCGCATGCGGAAAGGAATTGAGATCTATGGCACTATTGCCTATGATCCCAAACTCGACAAGAAGTATGCAGTTAACCGTGAACAAGTCTATGTTTTTGCCGGGCAGGATGCACGTTCGCTTGTGAATGCCAACGTGATGATTCCTTTACTTGACGCTTATCGCAATCAATTTCGTGCGGGAAGCTTCGGAGCTGATCTTCTTGGTGTGATTTCCAAATTGGTCACCGTTGGCAATCCTTATGGATTTGGTTTCGGTGGAGGTGCAGATGTCACAGCTGGCAGACAAACAATGTATGGTGAGAGCGGTACAACAATTGCTTTTCTGTATGTTGAACCGCAACTGCTGGCTTCTCTTATGCAAGATCCTTCAGAGGTAATTGCACGGCGATTGGTTGAGCGGGAGCAGGATTTGGCTGAGTGTACCACGATTGGTGCCAACAATGCCAAATTGCATACTGAGCAAGCCGATGACAATGTTGAACTCTTTCGCATGTCGAAAGAGGATGACAGGCGCAGATTGAGCTATCTGAACAATGCACGATTTCATTACAGACGAGCTTTAAAAAATGGGCTTGGGGATTTGGAAGAAGTGCGTGTTTGGAAGATGCTCTCGAGTGTCTATACCGAACTGTGGTTGGCATCAGGCAAAGAGAGGGCTTGCAAAGATCATGCGACTAATGCTGAGAAGTTTGCAAAAAAAGCCGGGTTAATTGAAGCCCATAGACTATAGGAGGAAATGATCATGAAGAAGCAAGCAGTGTTAGCATTCGTCATATTGGCGATGGTTTGTTGTTACTCCTTTGCATATGCTGCGAATGGAGTGGATTGGTTGTATATTCAAAAACGATCGGGTCTATCTGCTGAGGAAATAGCCGAGCAGGCCAAAGAAGCTGCTTTGAAGCAAAAGAGGAGCTTCTCATTCGACGAGCTTCAAAGGAAAGAAGAAATCCCGGGAAGAGGAGAAGCAATTTCATTTGCGAAACTTCGAGATCAGGATGAGCAAAATGTCAAACTTGTGCCTGCACGTGTGTTTGAGCTTGAGGTTACCATCTGGAAGAAAGTTGCAGATTATTGCGATGTCCCTACTGGAATGAGTCTCAAAGATCTGATCGGTGCCGTATTGAAAGATAATGGTCTCGACTGGAACGATGCAAAAGCTCTGCATTCCGGGTATGAATTTTTCATTCGATACGAGTGGCTCTCTGAAGAGCACCGCGAATCCTCCATTTCAAACAGGATCGCGGAGCTTGAAGCGAGAAATGCTCAACTCCAGGCAGCAAACTTGGAACTTGGGCAACTAGAACGCACAAGGGTGGACAAGGCAAATGTACTGGTAAATGGTCTGAAAATTAAGCTGGCCGAACTAGCAGAAGCGAAAGAAGCCTTACTGACCAGACTTTCTTTGCTGGAAAAGCAGATTGTTTCTACTGCAAAGGTTGTCAAGGCAGGAATTGGATTTAACTCAGAGGAGACTATTGAAAACATCTCTGCAGTGTTAAGAACCAAAAACGTTTTGTCCTGGGTATTGACCGGCATGGCTGTTGCGATTTTCTTCCTTTTCATTTGGGTCTTTAAATTACACGGTGATTTGAAAAGGGAAAGATCCTTTAATACTGAATCGGTGTTAGTGAACTCAGAGGAAATAACTGAGGATGAAGACGTGGTTTCCATGAATGTTGTTGCGGACACCCATTTAGTTGATGACAAGCATGATTCAGATGACCGAGGAGCGTTGGGATTGAAAAAAGATGCCGAATTGGTCGACGATGAAATTGAACAGCTGATTTTGAGTGAAAAAAAGGAAGCAAATTCCTCTGACACTAACGATGGCGATGACATCAGGAAACTTCGTGACATGAACAATTAAATAGCAAACAATGGTCATAACACTGAAAAAAGGGGTTGATAGAGAAATCATGAAATCAAATCCCAAGGTGTTACCGATCGGAACGTGTTTCAAGTCAATCGAGAAACAAGTCGCAGTATTAACGGCAGTAATAAAAACATTTCTTGTTATTTGCTTGAGCAACAATCAAGTTTTGTCTGAGATGAACAATTATGGTTCGTACGGAAAATTGATTGCCTATAATGCGCAATATCCAGCGCTAGGAACCTACTATGGGATTTGCAGGGTAATGATAATGAAAGAAAAAGTTTATGATAATTTTCACGAGTCAACTGGCTCGAAAAAGGGCGTAGTCGAACAATTAACAATTGTTACAAACGACACGCCCTTTTATGATGGAAGAATGTCTGTTCACACACAAACAAGGTTCAAAAAACACCTTCATATATGCATATATGAAGGCGCTAAACTTATTGGGTTGTGATTGTTTGTTAGGAGATAGGTTGTTGATCGTTCTTTCTTTGTGTGGTAGCAATAAGTGCACCAGCCATGGACCAGAAGGCCCATTGAAGAGCTGTTGCGTCTAAAATGTTATCAATAGCGCTCGCAGTAAGGATTGTTGCAGTGAAGGACGTAAAAATAAGCAATAGCAGGTATTTCTCTGGATTGGAAGATGCTTCTTGCTTGAGTCTTTTAAGCCACAATAAAAGCAAGGAAGTTATTAGAACGATGAATGATGCAAGACCAACGATGCCAGTATCGATAGCTAATTTCAAATAGTCATTGTGAGGAATTGTAGATCCAAACTGGAAACCTCTTTTTTGAAGGATAACCTCTTCTGAAGTCCCAATTCCGAAACCATAAAAAGGACGCTCTGAAATGTAATCTAGTGAATCTTTCCACAATTCCAAGCGCCATTTGATCGAGCTGGATGGTCCTTGAACAACAAGTGAGTTGATGCGGGAATGAATAGGCGCAATTGCTATATATGCAAAAAGAAATAAAAACAAAGAAAGGACCAGAAATTTTCGATATTTAACAATTCCAATAAGCATGATAACGCCCAACAAAACCAACCAAGCGCCTCTAGTGTATGTCAAAACTAGCAGGGAAAGTGCTACAAAAAAGAAAAGTGTCGCCAAAAGCTTTTGCCGATTTTTGTTTTTCAGGATGAAAAACAATGAAAGAGAGAGTACAAGAGTCAGAAAATATGCAAATGGGTTTGGGTGAGCAAAAGTTCCGAAGATCCTGTTTGGAACATCTTCAAAATTGAGAGTGAATCCATTTTTTGTAAAAAATTGATAAGTTGCAAAAATTGCAGGTATGAACGCTGAGAAAATTATGGCTTTTGCGAGATTAATTGTTTCTTGAAAGGTATTAGTTGCCAAGAAACCAAGAATGAGAAGCGAAAAAACTGTTCCGAGTCTGATCCACTCAGAAATACTTATAGAAAAGCTGAACGACCAAGCAATGGAAAGAAAACTGACAACCAGAAAAAGTGACCACTGCCACCAAAGAGGCAAACTTCTTATTTTTTTCTTGTTTTTGATAATTGCCGTAATTCCAAAAAGTATTGTCATTATTCCAAGAATCGCGGCTAAATTTAAGGAGAAAGGCCCAACTGAAATGATTTCGAGATTGCTTGATATATCCAAAACAGGCCTTGCAATCAAAAGCAGGATTAAACCATAAAAAACATCCAAAAACATTATCAAAGAAACAAAGAAAATTACTAACAACCAAAACAGTAAAAGAGGGTCGATCTTCAAAAAAGGAAATGTAAAAACAAGCACAAAAAGAGAGATAAGAGTGGTAACTGCCATCTGCTTTTGCTGTATATTATCTGTTGACATCTTATTTAAGAGGTGTTATAGTTGACGACTAAAAAATATTTCTAACTGATTTAACTGATTGCAAAAAAGCACAAAAATACGCTGTATTAGACTTATAAAACTATCACAAAAACATGAATAAATCAAGACTAAAAGAAGCTGTTATTGCCGTTACGTATAGATGCAATTCGAGATGCAGAATGTGTGACATTTGGAAAATATCTGACCATGAAGGTGAGCTGACTGTTGAAGATTATGAGAAAATTCCAGAAAATCTCACTGACATCAACATTTCAGGTGGAGAGCCTTTTCTGAGAAAAGAATTATCACAGATAATTGAAGTTATATCCAGAAGGTGCTCAAAAGCAAATATCACAATCTCAACAAACGCGTTTGCAACTGAGTTGACGACTAAAAAAATGGAAGAAATATTGAGAATTGTGCCGAATGTTGGTGTTGTGATCTCAATTGATGGGGTTGGAAAAGAACATAGTGTAATTCGTGGAATTGATAAAGGTTTTGAAAAGGCGATGGATACGCTTAATAATTTGCGTGAGATTGGCGTGAAAAGTCTCAAGTTTGGTTTCACTATTGGAGACTATAACTTTAATGAGCTCAAAAAAGTTTATAATCTCGCAAAAGAGAAAAACGTTGAACTTTCTTTTACTCTCGTGCATTCAAGTGACAATTATTTTGGGAAGGAAAATAAAATCTCAAAAAAAGATGAGATGGTTGGGGCAATAGATTGGTTGATCGAAAAGGAGCTTTCTTTTTGGAAACCTATGAAGTGGGGACGAGCATTCTATGCTCATGGGATGAAACAATTTTTGCTGACAGGGGTAAGGATTTTGCCTGACTATTCTGGTCAGTTGGGAGTTTTCATAAATCCACAAGGTGAAATTTTTCCTTGTGATGTTTCAAGCAAAAAAATGGGAACTCTCCAAGAAATAGACAAGGTGGAGTTTAATTCACATACAGGTGAGTGCGAAAAAAGCTGGATGATGTGTACTGCTCGTCAATCAATCAAAAAACACATCGTGAGGGTTTTGTTTTGGGTTTTTATTAACAAAATCAAGTTGCATCTAAAAAAGCTTTTCTAATATATGCTTTTTATAGGTGAAAGATTCACTCATTTACTTCATGAAAATACTCTTAATCAACAATTTTCACTATCATCGAGGCGGAACTGAACGTGCCTATTTTGATGTTGCAAAAATACTCGAAGAAAATGGTCATGAGGTGGCATTTTTCTCAAGCAATCATTTCAAGACCATTCCCTCCAGGTGGGAGAAATATTTTGTGAAATATCATGAGCTTGGAGAGGGCGCGCGACATGGGTTTTTTGGAAAAATAAGAATAGTTTTACGCATTTGGTATAATTTTGAGGCTAGGCGAAAATTGCGAGAGTTACTGAAAGAATTTAATCCTGATGTGGCTCATCTTCATAACGTATTCCATCATTTGAGTTTTTCGGTCATCAACGAGCTTAAAAGTCAAAATATTCCAACTGTTATGACATTGCACGATTTTCAATTTGTTTGTCCCAACAACATTCTTTTTTCCAACGGAAAAATTTGGGAAGACAGTAAAAATGGAAAGCTCTACAGGTGTGTTAGTGAAAAATGTGTTCACAATTCATATTTAAAGAGCCTTGTCTGTGTGATCGAGAACTGTCTTCATAGAGCATTGAAAACAATTGATAAAGTTGACGTTCTGACTGCACCAAGTAATTTTCTCTCTGAAAAAGCTAAGGAGTTTGGTTTCGAGGGAGAGATCATCAAGTTGCCAAACCCTGTCTTTATTGAAGATGACTCGAAGATCGGTGATAGTTTATTTGGGGATGAGATCAGTGAGGAGTATATTTTATACTTGGGCAGATTAAGTGAGGAAAAAGGAGTGGACGTATTAATTCAAGCTTTTTCCAAATTAAAAACAAAGCAGAGACTTGTTGTGATGGGTGATGGACCACTGAAAAAGAATCTTATGGATTTAGTAAAAAAGCTGAAAATAGCAGGAAGGGTTGACTTCTTGGGTTATGATAAAAGCAAGCACACAGAACTTCAAAAACACGCAGAAGTTATTGTTAGTCCGTCTATGTGTTATGAGAATGCTCCTTATGGGGTTTTGGATGCAATGAGTTTGAAAAAGCCGGTTATTTGTGCTAATTTGGGTGGTTCCAAAGAAATTATTGAAGATGGAAGAAATGGAATGTTGTTTGAGGCTGGGAATCGTGATCAATTGGCAAGAAAAATTGAATTCGCACTCGACAACAAGGAAGAAATGGAAAGGATGGCTCAAAGAGGATATCTGGACGTAATAAGAAACAATAGCAGTGAGGTTTTTTTAAACAGAGTGATGGCTATTTATCAACAAGCAATATCAAAGAAAAAAAGTTCAAAGAATGGCAAAAAGGAGAGTTAAAAATAAAGACAAGAAGATGAAAGTAGTTTTTATCGGACAAAAAGGAATACCAACGCTAATGGGAGGGATCGAGCGTCATGTTGAAGAGCTGACGATTCGTCTAGCGAAACAAGGTCATGACGTTATCGTGTATACACGTCCGAATTATTCTGACAAGAAGCTCAATGAATATAAAGGAGTGAGACTTGTCAGTTTGCCAAGTTTAGCGACAAAACATCTGGATGCAATATCGCATACTTTTTTTGCCTGTTTGGATGTTTCTTTTCGCAGAGACATTGACGTGATTCATTTCCATTCAATTGGTCCATCATTCTTTATTTGGTTGGCAAAATTGTTGAATCCACTAACTCCTGTTGTTGCAACTTTTCATTCTCAGTGCTATTACCATAAAAAATGGGGAAAATTTGCAAAATTTTCTTTGAAAGTTGGTGAATATGTTTGTTGCAAATTTCCAGATAGACTGATCACAGTTTCAAAAAATCTTAGAAGATATGTCTTAAAAAAATATGGAGTTAAAGCATCATATGTTCCAAATGGGGTTCCGAATTATTCACCAGTGAAGCCTGATGAAATAAAGAAAAGAGGACTTGAGAAAGGAAGCTATATTTTTTATGGAGGAAGATTGATTCGTCACAAAGGTCTGCACTATTTAATAGAGGCATTTTCAAAAGTTCGGACAGACAAAAGGCTTGTCATTAGTGGCGAAGGAATGTTTACGGACAATTATGAGCAAGAACTTAAACATTCAGCACAAAAAGATCCTCGTGTCATGTTAATTGGGAGAATTGACGGAACAAGCAAAGAATTGGCAGAATTATTTTCTAATGCATATATATATGCTCATCCAACAGAAGCTGAAGGACTTTCCATTTCTCTTTTGGAGACGATGTCTTATGGCGTTGTGCCGTTAATAAGTAATATTCCTGAAAATCTTGAAGCAGTTGAACAAGCAGGTTTCGTCTTTGAAAGTGGAAATGTTGAAGATTTGAGAGGGAAGTTGCAACACCTCATTGACAATCCGGACGAAGTCAGAAGTAAGGAAATGTTGGGAAAAGAGCGTGTCGAAGAGTGCTATAGCTGGGATGTAATTGCTGAAGACATTGCAAACGTCTATAGGGATGCACAATCCGAATGTCGGTTTAATCTTCGAAAGTGTTTCAAATTTAAATAAAAAACATGAAGGAGGTTTATCTGAAACTCAAAAATAAACTTTGGATTGAGCAGTGGAATGTTGGTGTTTTGAAAGCATCAAAGAAGGACGTGGTTCGTGGAGAAGTGAATTTTTCCAAAGCGAAGTGGTTGTTGAATGAGAAAAAAAACGGATTTTATGCAGACCCATTTTATTTGTCTGTGAACAACAAGCATTATATTTTTTTTGAAGAGTTTGAAGGAGAGAATCAAAAAGGAAAAATTTCATATGTTGAACTTTCTTCTGATTCAAAAATTACAGTTGCTTCTGAAAGCAAGACAGCCATTGAAAAAACTATCCACATGTCATTCCCTTTGTTTTTTGATAAGAATGATCAGAAGTTCATGATTCCAGAGACATCTGATGCAAATGAAGTTGCTATGTATGAAATGGGTGATAATGTCGATGAATGGAAAAGAAAATTTGTGTTGCTCAAAGATTTTCCGGCACTAGATTCGATAATCTTTTTTCACGAAGGAAAATACTGGCTTTTTTGCACAAACGCCGAGGAAGGACCCAATAGTCATTTGTACGCATTTTTTTGCGAGGATTTGGAAGGAGAATGGAAACCGCACAAGAAAAACCCAATAAAGATTGATCTTGAAAGTGCAAGACCTGCCGGGCCGGTTTTCCGGTATGATGATGAATTGTTTCGTCCTGCACAAAATTGCCAAGGCACATATGGGAAAGAAATAGTCATTAACAAAATCAAAAAACTTACTCCTGATGAATTTTCCGAAGAGAAAGTGTCAGTGTTGTCTCCATTTGGATCAAAAAAATATACGAAAGGCATTCATACAATTTCATTTTTTGGTGAGCATCTTCTGATTGATGGTAAGCGGTTTGCTGGAATCAAGAAATATTTTTACCCAATTGTTGCTATGTTGAAAAAAGTAATTTCAAAAAAGTGAGCAAAATTGATATAATAAAAGAACTCATCAAAAGAAATATGCAAACAGGAGATCCAAAAAAAGAACACGTCAAAGATAAATTCAAAATTCTTTCAAAAATTTGGGAAGGATTTGTGATATCAATAACAATTGCTGTTTTTTTGACTGTGCTGACAGTTCTTGGTTTGAAGATATATTTTCTTTCTGAATCAATATTCAATTTAGCCGTTGATTGTCTTGATAGGAAAATTGAACAAGAGCAGATGATATATCACGCTGACGCATTGAAAACACTGAACAATATCCAAAGAGATATTTGGTTGATAGACGAAAAGATTCAGAAGCTTGAACAAAGAGAACCACTTTCTATTGATGAGAAAACGAAATTGAATCGAGATTTGAAAAAAATAGAAGAATCATCAATCTTGTTGGAAAGCAGTTTTGACGAATATTTTGATGACATTTCTATCCAGGTGTACCCTCGTTCTAACAAGCAAGTGACATCATTTGTTTATGAGACGAGGAATTTTTCTCTGACATTGAATCGATTTGTGAGAACAATTGAAATATGTTTGTTTTTGGATGAAGATTTCAATGAAGATCAAACTGCTCTTGTTCTGGACAACTATTATGATGTGCTTTGGTATATTGAACAATTTGGATTACTCGAGTGATTGAGAAATGAATAAATTTTTGAAAAGTTTTTCATGAAAATTGGAATTAATGCTTCGTTTGCAAGAAAGCCAGACTCGGGAACAGGTCAGGTGACAATAAATTATTTGAAAAAGTTGATTGAAATTGGGCATCCCGAGCACTCTTTTGTTTTGTATTTGGAAGAAGATTTGCCCGAGAGTCTTGTATTGCCGAAAAACTTTGAAAAAAAGATCTTTCTTCCTTTGTATCGTCGAGATGATCTGATTAGGAAGATAAAATGGGAAAGAAAAATTCTTCCCAAAAAAGTGCAACAAGATGGCTGTGATGTTTTGTTTTCGCTCTATCAATCAGCGACAATCACAAAACAAACAAAACACGTGATGCTTGTTCATGATGTGGTATGGAAGATCTTTCCAAAATATTTAGGCAATTTTAGAAAGAAAATATATTACAAGCTTATTGAAAAGGCCATGAGAAAGGCTGACAAAATAATCACAATTTCGCAAAATTCAAAACAAGACATTGAAAAGCTGTGTGGAATTTCTGGAGAGAAAATATCAGTTTCTCTGAATGATTGTGACCCACTTTTCAAAGAAGATATATCTAAAAAAAGATCTAATGAAATTTTACAAAAATACAATCTTGGTGAGGATGATGAGAAATCATATATCTTTTATGTGGGAGGCTTTGATGTGCGCAAGAACATAAGAAATCTCATTGAGGGCTATGCTCTTTTTTGGAAAAGATATCATAAGGAAATGAATATCCCATACTTGGCTTTGGCTGGAAATTTTCATTCCAAGTTGGTTCCTTTGGTCACGGACATTCCTCAAACAATAGTTCATGTGAACAAAAAATATGGTTGTCCGGAGAAGAACATCAAACTTCTTGGTTTTGTCGAGCAAAGAGATCTGCCAAGTTTGTACAATGAAGCAGAGCTTTTTTGTTATCCTTCACTTTACGAAGGTTTTGGACTGCCTGTGCTCGAAGCAATGAATTGTGGTTGCCCGATTGTGACTTCCAACGTTTCTTCAATACCAGAGATTGTCAGTGGAAAAGATGCGTTGCTTGTTGATCCACGACAAAGTGAAGACATTGCAAAAGCAATTCATGTTATGTTGACTGATCAAGAATTGAGAAATGAAAAAATTCACAGCGCGAAAGAAAGTGCAAAAAAATTTAGTTTGGATAAGTTTGTGGAATCAATTATCGCTACAATAACCAAGTAAAACACGAAGCATGAAATTCAAAGAATATATTTTTGCATCGATTAGTTGTGTTTTGGTGAGTGTTATTTTGATTATAAGCGATCTTTTCGACTTCAATCATTTAGCTAATTTCCTTTTCATTTTGGTTTCACTTGTCTGTATGCTTATCGCATGGAAAAATGCAAATTGGTTATTCTGGCTGTTTTTTGCGCTGCTTCCGTTGGAGAAAGTAGTTATTTCTCCAATCAACTTTCCTTTGTCGCTCAGGCCATATCAACTTATAGGGGCGATTTTAATTGTTGTGATGATCGCTAAATGGGTGATTGGAAAAAGCAAATTTCGATTTATAAGCTTCAAGAAAATTTGTCTTCTTTGTCGACTGGCAGTTGGAGATAAATGTGATCTTGGAAAAAGTCAAAAATCATTTGGTTTTTATGATAGACTCGTTTTTTCATTGCCGATTTTTGCTTTTCTGGGACTTGTGAGTTCTCCGGACAGAGCAGTTTCATTGAAATTGACATTGGTGCTGATTTCATTTATTGCACTATTTTGGTTGGCTCGGAATTTCCTGCAAACAACGATTAGACGGCTTGAGGCTCTCTGGTTTTTTGCAATTGGCTCCATCCCGGTACTTTTGTTTGGCATTTATCAATCATTGGCATTCAAGCTTGGATGGAGGCATTTTGAGGTTTTTGAAGCGAGGATCAATGCAACTTTTACTGAGCCGGATTGGTTTGGGATCTACCTGGCTTTCTTGCTCGCACTTGAATTGTTGTTTTTGATAGCGATTGAGAAATCGAAAGTGCAGAAAGTTATGATTGGGAAGTTTGATGCATTTAAGTTGGCAAGAGGAGCTGTATTCGCCGATGTTTTCCTCATAATATCGTTGTTGATCATGACTGTTTCTCGGAGTGCGTGGCTTGGAGCAGCGATTGTCATCCTTGCTTTTTTTGCAGGATCGTTTTTTATTTTCAAGGAAAATCTCAGCTATGTTGCTGGAAAAAATTTGGCTGCGCTCGCCCTTGTTTTTGTTTTGAGTTTTATCACAATAAATCTACTGGATCTTTCTGATTTTCATTTTGCCAACAGAGCTTCCAGTTCAGTTAGTGGAATGCAAAAAATTACGATAAGTTGTGAGAAGGGAAGTAATGTTCCCAGGGAGATAGAAAATATTTCAAAATTGGGAAAGTATGATTGCAGACATATCAATCTGGAGGAAATCGCAACAGAGATTTCCGCTGGAAATGAAGTAAAAGAAGTTTTTAGACCTGATCCAAATGTGCAAATTAGGAAAAATATTTATGCGCAATCTTGGCAACAAATAAAAAAACATCCAATTCTTGGACAAGGCCTGGGAAGTAGCTCAGCAATCTTGGGAAAGGATTCACATGGAAGTGGTTTCAACGCATCAAACATTTTTCTCGAGACATGGTTTTCGATGGGTATTGGTGGGCTTGCAGTGATCGTTTTGGTGTTGCTGGCCCCTCTGGTGAAGGCAAAAAAGAAGCTTCTTGACCTGAAAAGTGGAAAAACTGAGATAGTAAAAAATGTACAATTTGGTCTGTTGTTTGTTTTGTTTACATCAGGAGCGATCATTATTCCAAATCTTTTCAACTCGGGGTTGCTTCTTGGATTCTTCTGGATTTGGTTGGCAGCAATAATCAGTGTGATTGATGAAGTTGAATAAAGAAAACATCAACGGAGCTGTCAAAGTTCTCAAGAATGGAGGAATTGCCGTTTTACCGACAGACACGATCTATGGAATTCATTGTCTTGCTTTGGACAAAAAAGCCGTGGAAAGGGTCTATGAAGTCAGAAAGCGTGACAAAAACAAACCTTGCATAATCCTGATCAGCAACGTCAAGCAGATTGAAAAGTTCGGCATTGGGTTGTTTGAGAAAACAGAATCTTTTTTTCAAAAAATATGGCCAGGCAAAGTTTCGATTATCCTTCCTATTTCAAGAAAGCACCAAAAAGAATTTGAATTTTTGCATAGAGGGGTGCGCTCACTTGGTTTTCGGATGCCTGCACTCAGTGGGATCAGGAAAATTATTGAACAAACTGGGCCGCTCATTTCAACAAGTGCAAATTTTCAAGGGACGTCCCCGGCAAAAAACGTTAAGGAAGCCAAAGAATATTTTGGTGACAAAGCTGATTTCTATCTGGATGGAGGGGCGTTGGACGCTACTCCTTCGAGTTTGGCTAAAATTGAACATGGCAAGCTTGAAGTTTTGCGCAAAGGAGAAATAGACTTGGAAAAGGTTGATTTTTGATATCAGGAGTGTATAATTGTCTTATTGCTTTGAAAATTACAATTTAAATATAGATTTAAATCTATATTTGATCATAGTATTAATTCTATGATCAATTGAAAGTAGAATGCATATCTGGGGGCGTATCCGCCCAAGCGAAGCTTGTTCGGACAAGGCTCAGCTTGGTTACCCGCCCGAACGACTGGTATCGTTCAGTCGGGCGGGGAGCGATTGCCTGTCACAAGAACATGTACATTGTTTATGTTCTGGAAGATGACAACGGAAAGTTATATAAAGGGATGACAAATAACATTTCTCGTCGTCTTGCGGAACATGAACGAGGAAAAACTATAACTACCGGCAAGATGGCGAATCCCGGACTCGTTTATAAAGAAGAATTTGAAGACAGGAATGAGGCAAGAAAAAGAGAGGTTTATTTTAAGTCAGCAGCAGGAAGAAGATTTTTGAGAACTAAATTATAGGTAAATCTGGGGGCGTAGCTCAGCTTGGTTAGAGCGACTGCCTGTCACGCAGTAGGTCGCCGGTTCGAGTCCGGTCGTCCCCGCAAATCAAAGAAAAGGCTCCAAACAGGAGCTTTTTTGTTTTCTGAGTTGTGATAGAATGAAGGTATCCATAGATGCATCTATGGATGAATCTAAAAACATAAACACCAAAAA
>JAYEIQ010000019.1:0-8150 GCA_034660175.1 Patescibacteria group bacterium
AGCATAGATTCCCATTTCTCCAACTTTATTTGGATCTGCAACAATCTCTCCTCTAACCTCTTCGACTTTTTCCAAGACTTCACCCTTTGCCTCGACTGAGATAACAATGATTTGCCCTTCACTCACCATCCCTTCTTTCGTAGAGACCACCACTTACAGCCCTAACTTCCCTTGATATATAGTCATCACCAGCTCCTGCTGTATAGGCCATGTAATATTTCATATCCTTAACTGAGATATCTTGAATTTTCCACCAAGAAGACTTGGAATAGAAATCTCCAGCTCTTTTAATATCGTCTGTGGGCATTTCGAAGTGTTGAACTTTATTTATTGTCTTTTTCTTAAACATCAAACATTCACACCATTGGATACATCACGATCTCTATCATTCTTCCATTTTTGTACTTTCTTTTTTTGCAACAACCCACACTTTTTGAAAATCTCCTCGTCTTATCTCAAGTACAAGATAGATCATTGCGATAATAACCAATAATATGTTCATGAAAAAACCAAACTCAAAAAACAAAAAGACGTTAAACATGCCATGAAGCAAAGATGCGATCAAAACACCCTTTAGTGCAAGTTTAAGACCACCGCCAGTTTCGAATTTTGACCTTCCAAGGTATAGTCCTATAATTCCAGTTGAAACAATGTGCAACAAAGTTGTCGCAGTTCCTCGAAACAACGAGACAGAAAACAAAAAATCTTCAGGAGCATTTGCATACAGGTCATAAAAATACCCAGTATTTTCAACTAAAACAAAACCTAGCGCAAGAGTTACACCATAGATAATACCATCAGCTATTTGATTGAATTCGGGATTCTTAAAAGTAACTCTTCTGAGAATATAGTATTTTATGAACTCCTCAACCGGACCAGCCAAAAAAAATGATATCAAAATTAATCCCAACACTGTCGGATCAATTTCAACATCCTCATATGTACCCATAAATTCAATTGCCTGAGAAAAAAAAGTTCTGTCTATGATTATTTCAACAATGAAAGCGATGACCAAAGCGACAAAACCAAAGCGAAAAATTCGAAACAAGAATCTTCCAGATTCTGACTCCGTAGCGTCCAATCGACGAAAAAACCAAATCCAAAAAACAATTGGGGAAATTACCACAAACAGATAAAGAAATCCCAGTGAAGCAAGGTTCATTTTTTATTTTTGAATTTTATTCTTGCTCTTTATGTTCCCAATACTCTTCAGCTTCCTCTTCCATTTTGTCCAGCCTATCATAATAGTCAGGAAATTCATTCAGATGAGCCAAAGCAATTTTTCCTGTTGTGAGTGGATCATCATCAGAGACATTGGTGTTCACATCTTCTATGCCATGCTCAAGTTCCACATCCATTCCATGACGAAATTGTTCAACATCGAATTTGCTCCAATCGACTCCAAGCTGCTCACCAATTTCTTTTGCTTGTTCTTGTGTGAAATGATTCTTAACATCAGTCATTTGTTTTTAGTTACTTAATTATAGTTTCATTATAACATTCAAAATAGCATCCAAGAAATAAAATGGATCAACCCTTGAAGCTGACCCATTTTTTTCCTGTTTTCTTATTTTTTTCCTTTTTTCAATTGCCTATGACAAAACCACCAGTCATAACAACCCTTCCCTTTTCTTTTTTTGGCTGTTTTTTCATCTCTTGGAGGAAAAATAATTACATGATCACCAATTAAGTCACTATTCGGCCAATCAGCTGGCATGGCAACCTTATTTGAATCAGATATTTGAAGAGCCCTGACAACGCGCAAGATCTCGTCAAAATTTCTTCCGATTTCTTGAGGATAATAGAGAGTAAGTCTGAGAGTACCCTTCGGATCAACAACAAAAACAGCTCGCACTGTGTGTGTTCCTTTGCCTGGATGAATCATTCCGAGTTGTTGCGAGATTTTTCCCTGGTCATCAGCAATCACAGGAAACTTGATCTTAATCTTCAAATTTTCTTCTATCCACTGAATCCACTTGATGTGAGAAAATACTTGGTCAATAGAGAGACCAACAAGCTCAGTATTCAACTTCTTGAACTCATTGTTTCTTTTTGCAAAAGCAACAAACTCTGTTGTGCAAACAGGTGTAAAATCTGCCGGATGGGAAAAAAGCACAAACCACTTTCCCTTGAAATCATTTGGCAAGGTCATTTGTCCATGCGTTGTATGAACCTTCACCTCAGGAAGCTTTTCTCCCAAAAGAGGCATAAGGACTCCTGATTTCGTCTCCTTGTTTCCATTTTCCATTTGAAATTTATTTTTACTTTTTAACTATCGACACTATTAATAACGAAAGTGACAAATTTTTCTTTCAAAAAACAGTGGCCATGGCCACTGCCCTGTGTCGGGCTACCGGGAATTGAACCCGAGCTACAAGACCCCCAGCCTTGCGTACTACCATTATACGACAGCCCGTTTGTTTATTTTTTCTTTTCTATTTTCCTATCTATTTTTTCACAACTTTTTCTGAATTTATCTCGCACATCTTCTGTATCTGGATCATATCTTTGCATGTCAAAAAAAATTGCCATGTGTCATTGGTCACGATTTCGTTTACTGCAATTATTCTCTCAAAACACATTGAACTTATTTTTTGCTTGTCTATTTTCATCTCACCCAAAGCCCTGCCTGGAAAGCGAACAAACGACAAACTTTTTGCAGCTTGCCTGTCATGATCAGTTGGTGTTGTTTTAATAACTTTCGGATCGAAAGATTTGAAAAGTTTTTTCATCTCAATTAATTTCTTTTTGAAGATTCTCAAAAGACAAAGAATGATTTGGAGCCCTTTCAATCCATATTTCACACTGTCCGGACCAAACGTTGGATGAGTTCCAATACTTTTCCAAACTGACCAAAACCAACGATGCAGATGTTCATAAATCCAGATTCAATGTTGATAAATGAAAGTCTATTGTTGTTTTCGTGCAACAATAGAGCTTCTTTAATAATAAAAAAGCAGCGAAACTTCAACAAGAAAACAGCATTAGACTTTCAAAAACAATTTACTTCTTCTTAGCAGCAATAAAGCTGGTATAATTAAACTTCAAATCCTGAATTCCTTCTTCCAAAACATCCAATCCATAGAGTTTGGCACACCCTTCTGGTGCGATAACAGCAACATCATCACCAAGTCTTCCCTCGCCCAGATCCTTGGTAGCTTTGGCAGTGTCAGCATATTCTTCAATTTCGGTATCCTCCCATTTTCTCTTCAAATACATCCTGCATTGCTTGAGCGCTTGAGAATGAGAAGTTATCTTTTTGATCTGTCCAACAGTGCATCCTTTTCTGCAGTGCAAAAAGTGGCGAACATCAATCTCAAAAATTTTCTCAATTTCAAAGTTATGGCATGCCATGGCGTGAACAGCCTCAATTACAACGCCACCATTCGAATTCTCAATTGGAAAAATTCCCAAATCAACATTCCCCTCATCAAGTGCGGTCAAAACGTTTTCTGCAGTGATGAGATAGTCAAAATCAGCTTCTTCAATTTTATTTTTCCCACAATAGTGATTGGCGGCTTCTTCAGAAAAGCTCCCCTCACTTCCGCAAATTCCAATTTTCATATTTAAACCTGTAACTTATTATTTTAGATCTTCTTGTTTAAAGATTTTTTTTGTTTTACTATTCATCTATACCATATGTAAAAACTTTTAACAACATGTCCACAAAAAGAAATAACCATAGACATGCCTATATAAAACACAAAGATTTAGTTTCCGGAGCATATCTCCCAACAAAGAAGCCTTTAAATGAAGTGGCAATCATAATTGCCCAAGGAGCAATTAATCCGGGCGATGCAGGAAAGCGCAGATTTCACGAAGCCACAGTTAATTTTGGAATTCCAGTTTTCATTCCCGACTATTATGGTCACTCTAGGAGCAATGGAAAATTTTCTCCAAAAAACTGCGCCAAAACAATCACTGACATGATTGATTTCCTAAAAAAAGGAGCAGAATTTTACGACTTATCCAAGAACGGCTCCACCAGATACAACTTTAAAGATGTTTTGGTTATTGGCTATAGCTTCGGAGCTTGGGTCCCTTGGTATATTAACCATTTTTTTCCAAATAAAAAAATGGACAGATTTGGACTGATCTCACCATTTATTGACTTCAAGAACCAGGCCACAAGAGAATTTCCAAAAGAGCAAAGCATCCAATCTTTTCTACGAGAGGGCAGGAAAATTTATAAAAATATTTATAGAGGAATGGAAGATCCGATTTGGGACACATTTCTTTTTGCAAAAGAGAAGAAGTTTGATCCCATGAGAAATCTTAAATCCATATCAGAAAACAAGATTGCTATCATTCATGGAGAGAAAGATACCGTCATTAACTGCAAAAAATCAGTCAATCTCCACAAAAAACTTCTTGAGCTAAACCCTCAAAATAAAAAACTGAAAATTTTCCCTTCCATTGCTCATGATGGAGATCTTCTGGCTACACAAGGAGGCATGACTTTCTTACTGAATCATTTGCTAGGGAAAAACAACTATTAAGAAAGCTTCAAGAAATTACTGCCACACAACTATTTCCTTGAAAATTAAAAAGAGAAGTCGTTTTTTGTTAGATTTTTTGAAAATCTACGACTCCTCCTTTTAGACATACCCCGTACTAATTAGTACCTGAGCTCTTTTCCGAGCCAGTGTTTAGGATTCCAGGTTTCTTGGTTAAAATTGTACTGGTTGATTTCAGGTAAACGCAGTGAACTCGCCGGATAAACATAAAGTTCCATTCTTTCAACATCAAATTCCGGGCGAATTAACTCAAAAAGCGCGTCATTACGAATTCTGTGCATCTCACTAGTACTATCATCTCTTATCATGTATCGATACATCTCACTCCCGGAAATCTGATGCGATTGCCCATTTTTCGAATTGAGCAATGCAAAGATGACAATGAAGAAATGAGAGTCGAGCACCAATCTTGGAACTCTCTTCATTACATAAGAGTGGTCGCCTTCCAGTCTGGACAATTCTGCAAACGAATCAATGATATTTGACGATCCTTCATTTTTAATGTCAAATTCAATGTCAGACTTACCATCACTCGAGTAACAACCAATACCAGAAGAAACCTTTTTGAGACGATAGGTCTTTCCCTCTTTATCAATCAAGCGGTAGAATCTCTCCGGCATTTTGCTGGCAATCCTACCAAGAACTCTGAACATTTTCCGTTCCCCCATCTCCCCTAACATGAAAGTGGATGAGAGCTGACAGTTGGGAAAAATTTCCTTTGTCTTTGCAACATGTAAAGAAAAAGGAGTTTTAACCTCATAACCATTGACATGTGTTTCGGCGCCCACGCAAAATTCTGCATAGGGACCCCATACATCGCCATCATCAGAGATCTTCACGTCTCCCAATACTGTAATATCATTTCCTCCGGTAGCACGCTCTTCAAATTCATGAAGCACACCTGGCACACCGCAAGCTATTGGAACCAAGGTTGTTGGTCTTGTCCAAGTGCCTACATGAGCAGCCCTTACGGCACCTTTCCTGATAACATCTCTCAGTTTAGCACCCGACCCATCTTTAACATCAAACAAATACTCTTTTTTGCGCTTTTTGTCGATTCCATATGGCCAAAGAAATTCATTGCCCTTCCGGTCAATCCAGCCCTCTCCATGAATTATCCAGGTAGCGAAAATATTGTTTGCCACAGTCATAGGGTTTCTGATGCTCCGTCGTCTCCACCCTTTTTTGGTCTGACAAACGGGCAAAATACAGAGATCTCCAGTACATTTATGCTTTAGGGAAAAACCCTCACGATTATCCCTAAGAAACAATCCTTCTTCAGCGCCAATCTTCAAAGCAACTTCTCTCTCCTCTCCATTAGGAAGAGTGACACTCCCAAGGCAAGTCCCATCTTTCCATGAACCAAATTTTCTTTCATTGTACATCGGTGACTTTTCGGACATCGCCATAAGCACCTCTTCTGCGAACCCTCCTTTCTTTGCCGAAATTGTAAAAATTGTTTGTTCCCCAGGTGTAATGTGCTTCGCTTTAGACATGATGACCTCCTCTTACGTTTTTGTTGCAGTTTAGAATCGATAACTACACGATAGCTACAATTATTTTAACCAAATTTTAAAAGGAACTAAATAAAAAAATCGACCTCGTGGCCGACTTTGGACTATTGAGAAACTCTTTTTTGCCTTATATTCTTTTTCTCGATAAACCAAAACCGGTCTGGATAATCCAGAGGACGATAAAGAGAATAATAAACAAATACATTGTTGCAAAAATCTCGCTCATTGGTTTTAGTTATGTCAGTCAAAGCTGACTGACTCGTAAAAATTATAACAATATTTCAAAATGTGTCAAACATCGTTGGCACGATTTGAAAAACTGTCATAAAAGAATCTTGCAGGGATGGCGTTTTTTAAACAACCATCCCTTTGTGCCAATTAAACTGTTTTGGGCCTTGCCGCGTTTATCCAACTGGGCATTTCTCCTGAATAAGAGAAACGTGTTATCCCCTCAAAAATAACACGCTTAGGAACACCCTTTTTTAGAACTGCTTTAGCCGCTGTTTTCATTTTTTTGTTCTTCCTCAAAATTTTTCTCTGCTTCCTTGTGAAACCGTCCTTCTTTTTTTTGCACATCCACAAGTTCCTCCCATTCACCAAAAAAGTTAAAAGAAAAAAATACCACAAGAACAGAAAAGTTCTCAATGAAAGTTCGAGGGTTGCTCGAAGATCCCTCAAGAACTAAAGAAGTTTTTCTTGTAGTTAAAGAAAAATTCTTAATGTGACATAGCTTCCTGTCCGTCTGTCTAGGAATCATATTAGACACCCAGACAACAGGACAAGAAACAAATTGAAAGAACTTCGTTATGTATAAAATCACTTCTTTGAAACTGGATTATTCTCTTTCTCTCCGGGGCAAAAGACACGCATTCAACTTTGATCCATCGACTCCTTCTTGACTTGATCTATGGGTTGATTGTTAATTGCTCATAATTATGAGCTCAACAGGAAGCTTGTTTTCCCTACAAAATTCACAACATATAAATTGTCAGAGCTTTCAAAATTGTTGCAATTCGAGACAAAACCGAGCAACGAGCAAGTCGTATTTAAAATACGACGAACGAGAAACACAGGCTTCAATGAAGAAGTGCGTCAATTACGAAAGTTCTATCCCAAAAAAAGTAAATTCCCGGTTCTCTCGCTGGGATTATTTGTTTTCTTATGACTTTTTAATCCCAACTTATTTTGGTTGTACCATAAGAGCTCGAAAAAACATTCGAGACACCCAGATAGACAACTTGTAAGCAGGAATCGCTTACATAAGGGTTATTTAATATTAACCATAGGTATTATAGAATGTTTTTCAAAAAATGTCAATAGCCTCTAACAAGATCACAAATAACATGTCTCTGTTGCCTCTTTTTCAGCTAATCATTGACAGTTTTTGCCAATGTGCCATCATATTGTGTTAATATAAACACATGAACAGATTGTCCAATCCAAAGACCAAAGTAATCGTCATTCTTGGCCCAACTTCTTCGGGCAAATCTGATGTTGCCATTATGCTTGCCAAGAAATTTGATGGTGAAGTGATCTCAGCAGATTCACGCCAGATCTATCGAGATATGAATTTGGGAACCGGAAAGGTTGAAGGAGAGTGGCAGAAAAAGAATAAAAGAAAGGTTTTTGTATCAGAGCAAGTGGTTCATCACTTGCTTGATTTTCGCTCACCCCGAGGTAACTATAATGTGAGTCATTTTCAGGAAAACTGCGGGACACTTATCAACGAAATTTCTGCTCGGAAAAAACTTCCCATCATCTGTGGTGGAACAGGCTTCTGGATTGATGCAGTTGTCAATGGAGTTGTCCTTCCTCAAGTGAAACCAGACCACGTGTTGCGCAAAAAGTTGGAAAAACAAACAACCAAACAACTACATACTCAACTGAAAAAACTTGATTCCTCCCGCTCCAAAACAATTGATTCCAAAAACAAACAACGCCTCGTCCGCGCAATTGAAATTTGCAAAGCCATTGGATCTGTCCCAAGAATTGATCGGACAGAGACTACAAAGTAATTTTAAAAGGATATAAATGAGTAATTACATTATATTAGACACTAATATTGTACTACTAGATGCAACTAACATATATACACTTGGGAGTGAGGACACTATTATAG
>JAYEIQ010000020.1:0-59694 GCA_034660175.1 Patescibacteria group bacterium
GATTTTTTCCAAAGAGGTTTGTGCGGCATCAAAGGAAAGAAAAGTGTTCTTTGAAAAAAGGCGATCTACACGTAATATTTTTAAAGGTACTAATGGAACAAGAAGTTAACAAGAAAAAACTATTTGTCGGTAGTCTAAATTACGACACAACTGAAGAAGCTCTCAAAGAGTATTTTTCACAAGCTGGAACTGTTGAGTCAGCAGTCATCATCATGGACAAGATGTCTGGTCGCTCAAAAGGATTTGGTTTTGTTGAGATGTCAACAGAAGAAGAAGCACAAAAAGCTGTTGAGATGTTTGATGGAAAAGAGTTTGAAGGAAGAGACTTGACTGTAAACGAAGCACGACCTCCACGAAAGAACTTCCGAGACAACAATCAGAATTTCAACGACGGAGGAGAAAGCAATAGCAACTGGTAGACCTTTTGATATTGTCAGATCTTAAAGCAGGGTTCGCACAGCCCTGTTTTTTGTTTGGGAAATTTTCAATTATAGGGCTTGTGTGTTTGAGTCCAGGAGAGTTGTGTTTTGCCAAAAAAGTTATTTTTCTTCGGCCTTTCGCAAGCACGGCAGCTGCGAAAAACAACATTTTTTGACAAGGCTAGGGCGGATGGATTGAGGTGTGTAATTCTCGTATAATTTGATTGGTAATATTTTTTCAACATGTTAGAATAAAAACATAACAATTAGCACCAAAAACATGCCAATTATCATCATTCTGGCGTTGCTTTTGATTGTTGCTTCGATTAAGCAAATCAATCAATACCAAAGAGGTGTGAAATTCACACTGGGAAAATTCACAGGAATAATGAATCCTGGTTGGAGGATTGTGATTCCAATTTTTCAGGGATATCAGAAAGTTGACATGAGAGTGAAAGCGGTGGATGTTCCAGATCAGGAGGCAATCACCAAAGACAACATCTCAGTTCGTGTGAACGCTGTGATTTATTACAAGGTTAAAGATGCAGAGAAGGCAATCATTGAGGTGGAAAATTTCTTTTTTGCAGTCTCACAACTTGCACAAACCACAATGAGAAATGTTGCTGGTGAAGTGAGTTTGGACGAGCTGCTTTCCAAGCGCGATGAGATTGCCAACAAGATCAAGGACATTGTTGACAGGGCTACTGATGCTTGGGGGATTGATGTCAATTCTGTTGAACTCAAAGATGTTACGCTCCCAGAGGAAATGAAGCGTGTGATCGGGAAGCAGGCTGAAGCAGAAAGAGAGAAGAGATCGGTCATTATCAAGGCGGAGGGTGAGGTTATTGCCTCAGAGAACCTTGCAAAAGCTGCAAACACGCTTTCAAAAACAACTGGTGCTCTTCACTTACGCACACTGAACACGCTCAATGACCTTTCTTCCGATCAATCAAACACTGTTATCTTCGCTCTTCCGCTGGAAGTTTTGCGAGCGTTTGAAAGGGTTGGAATGGACATAAACAAAAACAAAGCTTAAAAGAGAGGTGATCAAAATCAATGGAATGCAGGCGTGAGGAAAATCTTGAAAATTGCAATTGTAGCTATCCAGGATGCCCAAGAAAAGGTCTATGCTGTGAGTGTGTGAGACATCATAGAGAAATAGGTGAATTGCCGGGCTGTTTTTTTGACGAAAAAATTGAAAAAACCTACGATCGTTCAATAAAAAAGTACATTGAAGCACGTAGTAATAATCCCTAATACTTTTAACATGGACCTGCAAAAACTTAAGATCCTAAAAGAAGACGAAAGAGGAGTGATCTATTATTGCGAAAAAGTTAATCTAATTGTCAGAAAAAAGGGAGCAAGGGGCGCAGATCACACACATGAAATGCCCGAAACTCTCTATCTAACCAAAGGAAAAATAGAACTAACAGTGGGAGATGAAACCAAGATTGTGGAAGCTCCAACAAGGATCAAGATTGGTCCAAATGTATACCACAAAGACCTTGCACTCACAGATATTGAAATGATCGAAGACAAGAATGAGGGAGTGGAAAATACATACGAAAACGTTGACTAGGCGGAATTCCTAGGACGGATAATTTGTGCTATAATAAAGACAACTAAATATTCAAAAAAAACAAAAAATGAAAATTGCAAAAAAAGTGATTTCGCTTTTTGCTGTTTGTGCTGTTGCTTCTTCGGCAGTGGCTTTTATGGCAAATGCCGACGGAATAGTTGTTTCGCCACCAAGTAGGAAAGTTTTTGAAACAGATCAAAAGGCAGTCATTTTCTTTGAAGACGGAATGGAGAATTTGATTCTGTCAATTTCTTTTCAAGGTGATGCTGGTGATTTTGCCTGGATTGTGCCAACTCCAGCAAAACCAGAGGTTGAAAAATCAACAGACGCTCTTTTCACAAGACTTGATGAATTGACTAAGCCTGAATATCCAGAGCCAGCAAGGGACCTTCCGTTGTTGCAAGGAGGTTTCAGCGGAGACAATGCAGAAAAAGGTGTCACCGTGATTGAAACAAAAAAAATAGACTATTATGATATCAGCGTTTTGGAGGCTTCTGACAATCAGTCTCTGTATAATTGGCTCAATGACCATGGATATCGTTTCGCTCAAGCAGGGAATTATATAATCGACGAATATATTCAGAAGGGCTGGTATTTCACTGCAGTGAAAATTGACTCTGACAGACAAAACTTGGCTCAGGGTCAAATGAGCAGTGGGCATGCAACGCCACTCAAGCTTAGCTTTGCAACGGACCAGATTGTTTATCCACTGAAAATTTCATCTTTGAGTGGAGTGGAAGACAATGCGCCTGATGGACAAATTACGTACGTTGACGGTGCTGACAGTAAAGCCGCAAAACTGGACAGTGATCGGATATTGGCAACTGACAAGGTGTTGACTGGTTTTGCTGCAGAAAACGGAAAGATTAGCTTTGGTCTCAAGAAAAGATCCAGTGATCCCGTGCACAAGATCGTGGGAGTTCGTTCAACGAACAATAGTGGAACAGAATATGACTCTGTGATAATCACCAATAATAGAAATAACGTTTTCCAGATCACAATAGTTAAGGACTCTTACGAACAATATCAGGTTGATTTGGGTAGTGACTTCAAGGAAAACGAGTGGCAGAAATTCGATTTTTCTTGGAAGAAAAGTGCTGCTGGAAAAGGTTTTGATGTGACATTTATGATTGATGGGGCAGAGCGAACATTGAATAGAACAATGACATCAAACAATTATGCAAAAGCCTCTACGGAGCTTCCAAGGGTTGTTGTGGGAGGAAACTATTTCGAAGCGCAAACTGGTTATGCAGATGGCTTGGGTGCTAGCGACAGGAGTGCTGTGAGAAGGGTTCCAAATATTTATATTGACAGAACAGCAGATCTTTTGCTGGATAATCTGAAGATAAATTCAAATGGGAAAAATGTGTTCAGTGCAAATTTTGATGACAATCTTGATATTTCTCTTGATGGCAGTAATGAAGTCATGAGAATATTTTCCAAGACAATCTATAACAACAATACATATCCTCAAATGGATTCAATGGGTGTTTTGCTCTATATTTTTGCTGAGAAAAAATATGACATTGCCGGTTTTGATCAGCAATATGCTGGAGGAATAGACAAGGAAAGCATTGAAAACATTGCAAAATTGGATGGAAAAATTCCATGGATCTCTCCCAAGAAGAATAAATATTTCTTGACAAGACACTATCGATACATGACAACATCTGAAATGAGCGAAGATCTCTATCCCACGGAAAGTGAGGATCAGAGCTTGTATAATTTTGTTGGTAATGATGAAACAAAAATGATCTGGGTGTTTGTCTTGATCGGTCTGAGTCTTGTTTCTTTGGGATCTATGGTTGGGTTTGTTTTGAAAAACGAAAAGAAAAAGAATTTGCCGGTAAAAGCTATGCCACACGAATTGAAAAAAATCGAAAACAAAAAAAGGAAATAATCATTGAAAGAATAGAATGTTCTTTTTAAATTTTCTGGGTATAGTAGTCGTTATAGTTCTTGTGATCTATCTTAATAATAAAAATAAAAAAATGGATAACAACCAAAATCAACCAAACAACAAAGGAAATGTTCTTCCTGGCAATGCAAATCAAAGTCCTGGTCCAGTAATGTCTCCGGCTCCACCAAAGCCGGTCAAGAGTAAATATTCTTTGCTTGGAATTTTTATGGCAATCATTTTGTTTGGTGTCATGGTGATGTTGTGTGAGAGAATCATTTTCGATCTCAATCGTTTGGTTAATCCTGTTATCGATAAGGGGTATACGGAGTCAATGAACCAATATCAAGGTGCATTGCGAAGGGGATATGAATATTCAGCACCTCAACTCCAGAGTTCAAAGATGCTTTCTGAATCAATGGGAGTTTCTCCAAACACTCGAATATACTACAAAGCCTCAGAAAAAGGACGATATATGATGTGGAAATTGATTATTCATGCATGTGTGATTATTCCAATTTTTGTTTTATCTTTTGTATTGTTCTATTTCAGGAAGAAAAACAAGCAGTTGAGGCCACTCCTGATCAGCTTTATGTTTTTTGCATTCTGGATGATATTTCATTTGTTGGGTGAAACAATA
Source organism: Patescibacteria group bacterium (assembly GCA_034660175.1). Lineage (GTDB taxonomy): Bacteria > Patescibacteriota > Minisyncoccia > Moranbacterales > DUUL01 > JAYEIQ01. The sequence continues at coordinate 4,536 of JAYEIQ010000020.1, forward strand.
AATTTTGTGATGGATGAATATAGAAACATAGCTATTTATGTGATCTTGGTGATTTTGGCAGCTGTTTTTGGAGTGCTAGCATACTACACGCAGACAAAATATGAAAAGAAAGAGGGAGAAGCGTAAAAACTATTGAAAATGAGATGTCTGAAATAAGAAAAATTCATGTTTGGCCATTTGCGAGAAGCGTTTCCATCTTTGGTGCTGAGACAACGCTTATTATTCCAACTTTTGTTGTCATTGTGGCGGGCATGTTGGAAGCAGTATTTTGGGGATATGGATCGATGGACGTTGAATATTTGATTGAAATATTCCTTGAAGAAGAATTTATTTTCTTTTACATATTCATTATTTCTGTTACAACGTTGGTCTCGCTAGTGCTTGGTGCGCTTGGTGCTTTCGTGTATAATTTAATCAGTGAGAAATTGGGAGGAATTCAAATGGACATCAACTATTTGGGAACCGTTGAAAAGTCACAGGAGTAGGAGGATCAGAAATAGTAATCAAATAAAGCAGAATAACTGAAAAGTTCAAATAAAAAATAAACTTGAAAAACAAAGGTAAAAAAATCTTAGCAGTATTTTTAGGATTGGCGATGTTATCGACAGTTTTTGTTGTGCCAGGTGGTTATTTTGTGAAAAATGTGGATGCTGCTACTGGAGATGCTGAGTCTGGTGATTCTGATTTTGAAAAATATTTGAAATATGACAAGTTCAAAAAGGATGATCGCAGAAGCAAATATCGGAAATATAAAAAAGCCAAGGATAAATATGGCTTTGATTCATCAGCTGATAAGTTTGCTGCTAAGCTCTGTTATTATAAAATAAAAGAAATGAAAAAGATCGGGGTACCCAGTGCAGTGCGTAAACTTGATTCTTGTTATGAGGATTACAAAGATTACAAAAATTACAAAAAAAAATACAGACGACCATATAAAAAATACAAGAAATATAAAAAGTACAATAAGGAGGAATATGACCAAGATGGAAGATATGACCGCTATGATGAGCCTTCTTATGAAGCAGCCTATAAAAGATACAGGCGGACTCAGGGAAATAATCAAGCAACTTTGGGTGGTGGTTCATTGGGACCGAGCATTAGTGTTGGATTACATGCGATGATTGACGAGCAAATTGAAGATGATTCGTTTAGAATTAGAGCTTTCGATCCAGACAATGATGATAATCCTGATAATGATGATGCGTTGCCCTTTGACATTAAAGACAGGAACGGTGATCTTGTAGCCAGTGTTGCTGAAGGTGAACAGGCTCGTGTGAAATATATAAGCAACAATGAGTTTGTTTTGTATCATTTTGATGGAACAACAGAACATAACAGCACAACAACTGTTTCAAGGCAGATAAATTTTGAACCACAAAGTGCAGACGAGGACGATATATGGTTTGAGATTTATCATTCTTCGTATGGGAGCTCATATGACAAGTTCAGAGATAAAGTCAGACTGAATTATTATGATCCTTCGGGAAGTGGCAATGATAGAACCTGGATCATTAATATTTTGCCACTAGAGCATTATGTTTGGGGAATGGGAGAGATCACTGGAACTGGTGATATGGACTATAATCGCACTATGACAATTTCCTATAGAACATATGGTTATTGGAAGATGAAATATAGTACTGCCTATGCAGCTCATGGCTTCAAAGTTAATGCAACACCTGGGAATCAGATCTACCGAGGATATGTTTGGGAAACAACTTATGACAGGATCAGGCTTGCAGCAGAAGACACAAGAGGAAAAATTGTTATTTATGATGGGAGAATAGCAATTACTCCTTACAGCTCATGGACTGATGGTCGAACGCGTAGTTTTGAAGATCGTTGGGGATCAACAAATTATCCTTGGTGTCAATCGGTGAGTGATCCTTGGGGCGAGCATCCAACAAAAAGTACGAGGCAGCTTGTTTCTGATGGTAATCATATGGTGGGGCTTTCTGCTCACGGAGCTCTTGATCGAGCTGATGCTGGTTGGAGCTATACACGTATTCTGGAGTATTATTATGATGGAATAGACATTTATACTGCATATTAGTAAAATTAAAAAGGCATGAAGAGGTTTTTTATCGTAATTGTTATCTTGGCGACAGTTTCTGTGGCTGCATATTATGTTTGGCAAGGGCGTGAAGAGTTTTTATTTCAAGGTGAAGAGAGCTATGAAGTGAATGAAGAATTTGATGAAGAGGAGAATGGTCTTGACAATCTGGATGATGAAGAGGAAGAATACAAACTTAAAACTGAAGAAGAAAAAAAGGAAGAAGAAGAGAGAAAATTGGATGATCTGGATGAAGAAGAAATGAGTCTCATCTTAGCTAGTGACTGCGACAACGAATGTGAGGACTGGGAAGATGACAAAGAAGAATTTGAAATTTGTCAAGAAATTTGTGGGCTCAGGGATGACAGTGATGATTCAAATGATGACTGCGATGACCTTGAGGATATAGAAGCGGATATATGTTATCGTCGCAAAGCGATAGATGAAAAAGACTTTTCTATTTGCAAAAAAATTGATGATGACAGCTTGAGGAAAAACTGTGAGAACAGGGTGACAGAAGAAATTTTAGATGACCAAAATTAATAGAAATATTTAATTTCAAGAAAAACAATGAAAAAAACATTGGAGAATTTGGCCAAAGCGTTTATTAGTGAGTCACAAGCTCGTAATCGCTACACTATGTTTGCCAAGACGGCCAAAAAAGAGGGATTTGAGCAGATTGCAGCAGTTTTTGAGGAAACTGCAGATCAGGAAAGAGAGCATGCAAAATGGCTTTTTCGTATGATTTGTGATCTCAATGGGAAGGAAAAAACAGGAGAAATAAAAGTTGAATCAAGAGTTCCTTTTGTTTGTGGAAGCACGATTGATAATCTAGCAGAGGCAATCAATGGAGAAAATTATGAGCATACCCAGATGTATCCTCAGTTTGCCGAGACAGCAGAGGAAGAGGGGTTGACTGATGTCGCTGCACGTTTACGTTCAATCGCGATTGCAGAAACTCATCATGAAGAGCGATATAAGAAACTCAAAGATGTTTTTGAAGAGAGTTCAGTTTTCAAGAAAAAAGAAGAAAAAGTTTGGATTTGCCGAAAATGTGGATATATGAAAAAGGGGAATGAAGCTCCTAGCATTTGTTCTTCTTGTGGCCATCCCCAAGGATATTTTCAAACTCAAAATGAGACATACTAATATTTAAATTAAAAAAATGGCTAATGTTCAAAATAAAAAAGAGATTTTCAAATGCAGTGTTTGCGGAAACATTGTTGAGGTTCTCCATGTTGGTGGTGCTGAATTAGTGTGTTGTGGCCAGTCGATGGACTTTCAAGCAGAGAAAACTCAGGATGAAGGGAGCGAAAAACATATTCCAGTAATTGAAAAAACTGAAAACGGATTCAAAGTGACAGTTGGTTCGGTGGAACATCCAATGGAGCAAGATCACCATATCGAATGGATAGAATTGATTGTAGATGGAAATTTTTACGCAAGAAAATTTTTATCTGTGGGGAAATCTCCACAAGCAGAATTTGACTATTCTGGAGACGGTAAAGTTGGAGCGAGGGAATATTGCAATCTCCATGGGCTTTGGAAGGCGTGAACTAGTCTAAGCATATAAAACTCAATAACAAAAAATGCTCCAAGACAACAAAATAGACTTGAGAAAAACATCTTCCGGGGAGCAGAATTCTCAAGTTGAGGAAAAAAACATGAATAACGAAAAACCATCCTATTCTGAAATTGAAGATGAAGAAGAACAGAATATTCCTGTTTCAAATTCTCCTGATTCAATGGTTGATGAGAACAATGGATCAGAAGAGGATGATCGACTTAGGAAAACGACAAAGAAAGCAAGGAAATATGTGGTTGCGGTTGTTGTTGTTATCGCAGTTTTTGTTTTGTCTGCGGGTGGAATTTGGGGTATGGAACTCTATGAAAGATTTTTTAAGAGTGTTCCAATCAAAGAAGTGTTGCCTGGCGATGTTGAGGTAGTCTTGTTGGTCAATTTGGATCCGGAATCATCTCAATATGCATTGCTTGATGAGCACATCAAAAAATTTCCTGGACACAAACATTTGATGAAGGAACTTGATAATGTGGGAGAAGGGAAGACTCTTTCTCAGTTCATGCAAGACAAATTGAAGCAACATGGTCTAGATTTTCATAGAGATATCAAACCCGTGTTGGGTGAAACTGGTTATGTATTGATTCCAAAGCTGGATCCTATTGAAAAAGAATTTCAAAAGAAATTTTCTTGGCTTAGTGGTGAAGTGAGTGTGGTGGCGAAAAACTATTTTGCTTTTGGTGGTGACTTGTCAAAGGTGGCTCAAGTTTCGACGGAGCAAGACACTCGAGTTCTTGGCACAACAAGTGACTACTTTACAACCAATTCAGAAAAAACAAAGGTTGAATCCGTGGATTTTGTGATTGGTGCAGAAATTGAAGATTTGAAAGAAGCTCAGCGTGTGATTGAAAAAATGAAAACAAACATTAATGCATACGAAATCAGCGATCTGAAGCATCAGGGATATGATTATTTCAAAATTACAAATAAGAAAGTTGAAAATGATGAAGGGTTAGTGTGCATAAAGGACACGTATCACGCTATTGTTGGAAGAAATTGGGTCATGGCAACAATTGAGGACGATGTTAAAAGAATCATTGAGAACAGGAAAAACAAACATGCTCTAACTCAAATCATTTCTTTCAACAAAGCACAGGCGGAAGACTTCGAATCACTTGAAGACAATGAAGATTTTCATATGGTGTTGACGGATCTGCAGGCCCAAAATTCTGAAATGGAAAAAAGTCTTTTGAGTGTTTTTTTTAAGACTGACTTTGGTGAATTTTTTGATTTTGACACTACACCAAGTGGATCAGGAACGAACTACTCAGATTATTTTAAGTATCCAGAGCCATATATTGGAGGCTTTTTCATCAAAGCCAAGGAAGAGGGGATTGTTTTCAGAAGTACTTCAAACCAATTCACATTTGACGAAGCTGATAATATGGCAATAGACAAGGGCTTGGTTGAGCAAATACCAAATCAAATGGATAACAGGTGGGCCGATGTATTTTTGGAGTCTGACAATGTTAAGAGTATGTATTACAGTTTCAAGAGAAACAATCTCACATCGAAAGGACTTAAAGAGTGGAACAAAGCTCGTGGTCAATTGAATCAGATGCTAGGTCTTGATTTTGAGAAAGACTTTATAGACCAGTTGACTGGTTCATTGGCATTTGTCGCATATACCAGAAAAGGTTTTGAGCCGGAAATGGTTATTCTTGGGGATGTTGAAAGCAATCAAAAAGTGATAGAAGTTGTAACTAAAGTTATTGAAGTTGGAAAACAAATGTATTTGGGAATGAATCCAAATGCAATTTGTTTTCAAACAGAGGCAGAACAGCAAACATATGGAAATATGTATGGTGCATATGGAACAGACTATTGCTCTGAAATTCCAAAAGAGCAAAAAAAGCTGATTCAAAAACAAATTGAAGCTATTAAAAATTCTACATTAGTTGAAGCAGAGACTGAATTTGGTAAGATGTATTCATACAAGATACCAGAAACATCACTTTCATTTGATCTTGGATTCAAAGACGGAAAAGCGATTTTTGGCTCACATCACGCAATTGTTTTGTCTGCAATGAAAGATCTTGGTGCAAATACAGAAATGTCAATTGCCAAAAGCAAGAAGTTTGGGATTGTTTCAGAGAATGTATTTTCAGAAGGATATTCCAAGTCATGTGTCAACACTTTGGGTCTTTGGAGCTCGGTTGAATATTATGTTGGTAAATCTGGCATTGCACAAGCTGAGGAGGATAAGGAAATGTTTGATGCTATTGGAGCGATGATCAGAACAGTAAATTTGCTAGGTTCGGCTGAGGCTATTTCTTCCACACGGAAAGATGCAATTTCGTCTATGTATCTTGGAATTAAGGAGTTGCCAGAAGAGGAAAAGAAAAGAGCTGATAAGTTTATTGATGCTTATTGGTAGAATGGAACTTTACTTATATAAAAAAGCAAGCCCCGGCTGTTAGCTGGGGCTTGTTCGACTCTTCTTGGGAGTCTGTAATTTTTTTAAGTGAACTGTCACTGTAAAGAAAGTTGACAGCGACTGCCAAATAACATTCCCGCAACGACTTTGCCTTGTAATGATCGTAAAGAGAAATAAAAAAAGTTAGTGCTGATAAAAAAGTTTTTCAAATAATCACAAATCTAATATTATTTGTCGTCAAAACTTCATTTAACACTGTGTATCTGGTTCCATAAAAGAGAAAAATGGTTTTAATATCAGGTAAATTATTTAATTTTTCTCTTTTACTCCGCTCAAATTTTTGTCTTTCTTTTCTTTTATATTACAATAAGGAAGAAAGGCAAAAAATTCAGATACACAGGAATGTTATCATAACAAACACTCATACTTCTTCTCTTTCAAACAAGACAAAGCAATGGTAAAATAGAACTAAGTTTATGGATATATTTCAAGCAATAATACTAGGTATTTTCCAGGGTTTAACAGAGTTTTTGCCCATTTCTTCATCGGCTCATTTGGTTTTGATTCCGCATTTTTTTGGTTGGGATGATCCTGGGTTGACATTTGATGTCGCTTTGCATTTTGGGACTTTGATAGCAGTTTTGTTTTATTTTCGCAATGACATTGTAGAGATAATTTTTGGAGTGGCGTGTTGTGAAAAAGATGATTGTAAAGGAAAAGAAAGAAGATATCCAGAAAATATGATTTGGTTGATTGCTTTGGCGACGATACCTGGTGCGGTTGCAGGATATTTTTTTAGTGATCTAGCAGAATCTTCTTTTCGACATCCGCTTCTAATCGCTTCAACATTGGCATTTTTTGGTTTTTTTCTGTTTTGGGCAGATAAGTTTGCCAAAAAACAGCGAAAAGTTGATGAGATTGGATTTGTTGATGCTCTGACTATTGGTTTTTCTCAGGCAATAGCAATTGTGCCAGGTGTTTCACGTTCTGGAATCACAATCACTGTAGGATTGCTTCAGGGATTAGACAGAAAAAATGCTGCACGTTTTTCATTTTTAATGTCTGTACCAATAATTCTTGGTGCGAATCTTTTTAAGGTGAAACATTTCTTTGCAACTACTGTTGGTTTTGCAGAAATTGTTGGAATTGCCGCTGCAATGGTAAGCGGATATTTCGCAATTGCCGGATTGATAAAGTTTATTGAAAAGGCTAGCTATAATATATTTTTTTGGTATCGTCTTGCATTGGCATTTTTCATTTTTGTAATGTGGTTTTGGTTTTAAAAACTTATCATGTCAAAAAAGTTTACAAGAAGAATAGAGAATTTTGAATGTGAAAATTGTGGTGAGATGGTGAAGGGATCTGGATATACCAATCACTGTCCGAAGTGTCTTTGGTCAAAACATGTTGACATCAATCCAGGAGACAGAGAACACAGTTGCAAAGGTCTCATGAGGCCTGTCATGGCATATTACACACAAGGAAGATGGAAAATCATCCAAATTTGTGAAAAATGTGGATATGAGAGCAGGATGTTTGTGGATAAGCATGATGATATTGATGAAATAACAAGACTTTCGACTGCAATATTGAAGGGCTAGTGTTTGAAAATACAAGCATAAGAAAAAAATCCCGACTTTTCGGGATTTTATAATTTATGAGAAGTTTTTTTATTTTACTTTTTCAATGAATTTTGCAAATATCTTTGGATTCTCAACTGCTATTTGACTTAGCACCTTTCTATCAAGTTCGATTTTCTTGGTTTTCAGCAGGTTGATGAATGAAGAATATTTAAGTCCATGTTCTCTTACTGCATTATTGAGACGCAGGATCCAAAGTCGACGAAAAACTCTTTTCTTGGCACGTCGGTCCCTGTAGGCATATTTTCCAGCTTTAATAACAGCTTCTTTAGCAGCTAGATAGTTGGATTTTCTTCGCCATCGAAAACCTTTGGCTGCTTTAATGACCTTCTTTCTTCTTTTTGATGCAGTTGTTCCTCTTTTGATTCTGGACATATCTGTTGATGAATATTATTAAAACCTATAAACAATTGATGTCTTGTAAGATGTTTTTTGCGGTCTTTCCTTCAACTATTTGATCAGTTCTTTTTTCTCGTTTTTTGTCTGACGTTTGTCGCGCATTGAAATGATTCTGATTGGATCGTCTTCGAAGAACCTTCTTTTTGGAAGTTACTTTGAATCTTTTTGCAACCGCTTTTCTCGTTTTGATCTTTGGCATTTGAAGGAATTAAATCTTGAAAATTAAAAACTAAAAACACTATGTCTTTAGTTTGCTAAAGTCAAACTAAGTTTTTTACTCTTTGAGCTCTTTAGGCGCTAAAAGCATATTAAAACCATTAAACTGTCTTTTGGCATCTTGCTCTATTTTAATCGGAAAATCAATTTTGTCAACAAAATTGATTAGTTTTTCCTTGGATTGATCCATAAAAGCTTTTTCTCTTCCTCTTAAAATAATCTCGACTTTAACTTTGCTACCTTTGGATAGGAATTTTTTTGCTTGTTTTGCCTTGAAATTAAGATCATTTTCACCTGTAGCAGGTCGAATTCTGACTCCTTTTATTTCAGTCTTCTTTTGTTTGGTTTTGGAGTTTTGCAGTTTTTTTGCCTCTTGATATTGAAACTTTCCCCAATCAATTATTTTGCAAACAGGAGGACTAGCATTTGGTGCAATCTCTACAAGATCCAAACCTATCTCTTGTGCCAGTTTGAATGCTTTGTGAGTTTCAATAATTCCCAACTGTTCACCGTTCTTGTCAATCAAACGAATTGGTGAAATTTTAATCATTTCATTTATTCTGGTTCTGCGAGTATTCATTTTTGGGTTGAAAGCACTTCTTCTTTTTATTGTTGTAATATTAAATTTTAAATATGTCCAAATGTTCTATGCGGAGGTGATGGGAGTTCTTCTTGCTCCGATTCGAATCCTGGGTGCTACACACAGAAAGCTTGCTTACTCGCTTCCTACTTGTACCCTTCAACTCTTTTTGTTTCTGTATATTCCATGATGTGGAGGTGATGGGAGTTGAACCCATGTCCAGTCTTGGATCAAATAAATCTTCTACAAGCGTAGCTTATTTGTTTGTTTTGACACCAAAAAGACTTAAAATAAGCAAAATGTCCTTAAGTGTTCTTTCTGGAAGTGCGCTATTGTCAAATGGCAGAAAGCACCAAAAGACATGAGCTCGATGACGACGTTGGGATCAATTTATCGAGCATCGATTGGCCAACGGGCTGGAGCCGTTAGGCTACAGCAGCAGCAAATTGAGGAGCAAATGCTTGCGCAAGAGCTCTTTTTGCTTTTGTAATAATGTTTGCACTTAAAACTTTGCCACAGTTTCACAAGATGTGACGGCTTGACTTGCGGATTTAAAAGAGCACAATCTGTCGAATCCTAGCACCCCCAATGCAGAATTTGAAAATCCAATTCGAAATTCTATGTTTGAAGCACTAGATTTTGTTATGTATACATTTTTTCATTGTCCTTTCCATCTTGATGTCATCCTCACGTTTCTGAATCATTTGACGCTTATCTCTAGTCTTTTTACCTTTTGCGAGAGCAAATTGAACTTTTATTTTACCTTTTTCATTATACACTGAAAGTGGTACTAATGTCAACCCTTCGGTTCCCGATTTTCCCTTTAAATACTTGATTTCCTTCTTGTGCAAAAGCAGTTTCCTTGGTCCGGTTGGATTATAGTCTGCAATCTTTCCAGCATGCTTATAGAGTGGAATGGTAGCATTTGTCAGAAACAACTCCTCTTTGTGTGATGTTACAAAGGAGCCCTTGAGTGAGATATGACCTGTTTTAATGGACTTTACTTCATAGCCCTTCAATTGCAAACCAGCCTCGAACTTTTCCAGGATCTCATAATCAAACCTTGCTCTGCGATTGATGGCAATTGTTTTCATTTCTTAAATAATGCAAATTACATATCATCATAATAGAGTATATGGTTCAAACAATCAACTTAACATCAAAAAGTAAAGATAGGAGTGATTGAGCAAAACAAAAAAGGACTAAAAAGTCCTTTTTTCTATGAAAATTATGTCTATTTATACCTCAATGCATCCAGAGGATCTATTGAGCTGGCGCGTCGGGCAGGAACGAGACCAGTAATGAAACCAACTATTGTTCCAAGAAGGATGATAAGTCCCATGAACCAGATAGGCGATTGGAAAAGTGCCACTGACGGTCCTCCAAATCTAGACGCCACAAGGTTTAAGAGCAAATTCATTACTTGTCCAGCAATAAAACCAATCGCTATTCCACAGATACCACCCAAAGCTCCCATAATGGACGATTCAAAAACAAACATTAACAAAATGTCTTTGTCCGAGACTCCAATTGATTTCATAATTCCAATTTCCTCGGTTCTCTCCAGAAGTGTCACTGTCATTGTGTTGAACATTCCAATTGCGCTCACAACTAGAGCAATCACCCCGAAAAGAGCCAAAACAACCTGAACACCTTTAAAAACTTTATTTGCTTGGTCAACCGTGTCTGAAAGTGAAGAAACTGCATATCCTTGTGAAATTAGAAGGTTTTTGACAGGTTCAAGTTGTCCTTGGTCAACACATTTTATTTTCATTTTTGAATAGTAGGGAATGGACACTTCAGACGTGATGTCCTGAATGTTGAGATACATAACTGGTTCTTCAAGCTCGATCACTCCAATAATTTTGAAAGGTTCGTTAAATTTTTTTGCTTCTGTTTCAACATCGCCAGAGTCATCTTTTGGTTCAAGGTCTTTTGGAACTTTCAGCATCAATGTGAACTCCTTATTAATCATTTCATCTCCTTCTTTATTGAAAATCTTTGCAAAAGCAGAAGAAATCACTACACCTCGAGGATTATTGTTTGATAGTATTTCCCCTTCAGCTATTTTAATTCCATCTAGTTTGAAAAAGGATGGTTTTACTACCAGAGCAGTAACATCAGAAGTGAGATTGTTGAAATAAATTTGTGAGAACATTTGAGATGCAGGACTCACGTCAGCCACACCATCAACTTGTTGAATTTCATCAAGAACGCTCTGTGTGATACGCAATTCTTTTGGGTTTGATGGTGTTGCATCAAGTGACAAAAGTGAGTCAGAAGTTGTGATGGATTCAAGTAAAACATTTTGTAGTCCATAACCCAATGAAACCAAGAATAGAATGGCGCTAACACCAACACCCATTCCCAGAATAGTCAAAATTGTTCGAGACATTCTCGCCTTAAACATTCTTGTCGATAGTTTGAAGATGTCTTTTGTTCTCATATTGTTTTATTTCCATAGCGCACCAAAAGCAAAATTTCCAGTTCACGAGAAATTTTCTTGGCTGTTCTTTTGTCCAGACCAGCGCCCCCATTTTTGATAGGCATATCAATCATGAGGATGACTTTCTCAACAGAATATTTGTTCTTGAGACGTTCGTTGATAATGTCTCGCAATCTTTCTTTTTGTTTTGGTGTTAAACCGAGACGAAATTTAGCTGAAAGATATGTAAAAAGTTTGTTGGTGCTTTCGATAACATTATCAAAATCAATTTGTCTTCCTTGTGATACTATCTGTCTAACTTCATTTGTAAAGCTTTGAGCAAGTCGTTTATCCCAGCCAGCACCTCCTCTTTCAAGGCTGTTGTCAAGCATTTTAGCCAATTCATCAAAGTTTTTTCTTGAATAGAAAATCTCCTCGAGAGCTTTTGTTGTTTTGTCCATTTGCTCAAACGTCATTGAAAGCAAGATGTGAGACAGAAGTTGTTGGGCTTTGAAAGGAGCCATGAGAACACCAATCTGTGAAAGAGTAAGATCTTTGAAGGCGCGCATGAGCATTTTGAGATCCGGTGATATTTTTTCTTTTACTTCAATTTCTTTTTGAAGTTCATCGTCTGGTGAAATCTTCTTCTTGACTATTTCCTCTTTGATAATTTTTCCATCTTTTATATAGATCACTCGATCACCATAACGCAGGTGGGCAGGATCGTGAGTGACTAAAATAATTGTTTTCTTGTCTTTCTCGTTTAATTCTTGAAGAATTTTCATCACATTGTGTGATGAGACAGAGTCAAGATTACCAACTGGTTCGTCAGCCAGTATAATATCTGGGTTGTTCGCAAGAGAACGAGCAATCGAAACTCTTTGTTTTTGTCCTCCAGAGAGTTCACTTGGCATCTTTTTGGCTTGGTTCAAAATCCCAAATCTTTTCAGGAGTGTCTCGGACACAATCTTTCTATCCTTACTAGAGTCACCCGAGGCTGTTTTTGGCAAACAAACGTTATCGACAACATTCAGTGATGGAATCAAATAAAAAGCTTGAAAAATCATGCCAATTTTTCTTCGGTGAAATTCAACCATGTCACTCTTTTTGAGTGAATAGATCTCACTATTATCAATCGAGACTGTTCCACTGGTTGGTTTTTGTAGCCCGGCAATGGTGTAAAGTAGAGTTGATTTACCACAACCAGATGGACCAAAAATGATCACATACTCCTGAGGATACAGCTTCAAATTGGCGTTCTCAAGTGAACGCACTTCATTGGATTGGCCTTGATTGTAAACCACACTTGTTTTTTCAAGAACAATCTGTGGTTTTTTTGTTTTGTCTAACATTAACTAAATCAAACGAAACTATTTCGTCTTCGATGTTTTTATTTCTTTTGTAACCCAATTATATCACAATATGGTTATTTTTAAAGAAATCGAAGAAACTACCACGAAGAACCAATTATTTCTATTTCATTGTGATAATTACCAATCTCCATTTTTCTGCAAGATCTTTCTTGAATTCAATTTTTGCACTTGGTAAAAGTGATTTAATTTCTTGAATAATGAGAGATTTTTGCTCAGGGCTGATTTCGATAAGAGTAGTGGCAGAAATCCCTTGTTCGATGGTTAGTAATTTTATTTGATTGAGTAATTTTCGATAGTGATCAAGACCAACTTGTCCCGAAAGAAGAGCATTTTCTGGTTCAAAAATTTTGACGCAGTTAGGCGAGGTGTTATATATGTCTTTTGAAAGATATGGAAGATTTGCAAGAATTAAAATTGATGAATCTCGAATGTCGAATAGGGGATTGTTGACTAAAGGATTGAGAAATCTTCCGTTAAGAAACTTTATATTTTCTGAAACACCATGCTTTTTTGCGTTATTTTGTGCAACTTTCAAAACTTTTATTGATGGGTCAATCGCGAAAAGATCAGTATTTTCACCAGATATTGTTTGTAATAGTTTTTTAGCAACAGATATAATAATATTTCCGCTACCAGTTCCAACATCTACTACAATTATTTTGTTACGTAACATGCTACGTAACATATCGAGGGCTTTATCAACTATTAATTCAGTTTCCGGGCGTGGTATGAGAGTGTTTTTATCAACAAGGAAGCTCAGACCATAGAATTCTTTTTCGCCAGTTAAATATGCAAGTGGTTCATCATTTGTGCGTCGAATTATCATAGATTCAAAATCATGAATTTGTTTTTCATTAAGTCTCTTTTTTGGGTAAGAAATGACAAATTCACGAGATTTTCTCAAGACATTGGCCAGTAAAAGCTCCGCATCAAGTTGCGGAGTTGGAATATTCGTTTTCTTCAATTTTGTAATTGCTTCAGTGAGCGCTTGTCTATTTGTTTTTTTCATATTTGAATTGTGCTAGCTTGTAGTGGTTTTTGAGCACAGACAACTTTTTTTAAATGTGTCATCCTATCACGACAAGTTAATACTTATTAGTCGCCGAGAATGCTTCGGCGACTTTCTTTATTTTTCCAATAATCTTTTTTGGTCTTCAGCAACCAGTGTGTCAATTATTTTTTCAACATCTCCATTCAAAATGCCCTCGATATTAGACCAGTTTTTCTTGATTCGATGATCAGTAATTCGATCTTGTGGGAAGTTGTATGTTCTTATTTTCTCAGATCTGTTACCAGTTCCGATCTGACTCTTTCTCGCGTCTCCTTGTTCCTGGGATTTTTCCTCTTCTTTAGCAGCTAAAAGTCGAGAGCGAAGAACGCTCATAGCCTTATCTTTGTTTTTGTGCTGAGATTTTTCATCTTGACATGAAACAACAATTTCGCTTGGAGCGTGAGTTATACGCACTGCACTATTTGTGGTGTTAACACTTTGACCTCCTGGTCCGGATGAAGCAAAGGTGTCAATACGCAAATCTGCAGGATCAATCTGTAAGTCAACTTCTTCTGCCTGTGGAAGCACCGCTACTGTTGCGGTTGATGTGTGAATACGGCCTTGTTTCTCTGTCTCTGGAATGCGCTGAACACGGTGAACGCCTGATTCATACTTCATTTTGGAGAACACGTTTTCACCATTGATCTCAAAAATAACTTCTTTATATCCACCTATTTCACTGTGGCTTGAATTGAGTAAAAGTGTCTTCCATTGGTTTCGCTCAGCAAAACGATTATACATTCGTAGTAGGTCCGCTGCAAAAAGTCCAGCTTCATCTCCACCTGCGCCTGCTCTAATTTCAACAATAACATCTTTTTTGTCATTTGTGTCTTTTGGTATCAAGGATAGCTCCAGTTTTTTTCCAATTTTCTCTTTTTGTTTAGCTAAAGTGACATTTTCTTCTGTTGCCATTTGAATCATTTCAGTGTCTGCCGAAGACATAATTTCTGAATTTTCCTGCATTTGTTTCTCAATATTTTCAAGTTTTTCAATCATAACAACGGTTTTTTCCATTTGAGCTTGTCTTTTCCCAAGATCTGCCATTTTTTTTGCATCAGAAATCAACTCAGGGTCTGTGAGTTGATTTTGAATTTTCTGATATTCTTGCTTGAATTGCTGTGCTTTGGGATTCATTGTTGATTTTTAAAGTTTTTCTAACCTTTATTCTCTATGAAATTGTTTCTGAGGTCAAGCCGAAAACAAAAACGAACCAAGTAGGTCCGTTTTATACAAAAAGAATGCAAGAAACTATTTTTTCTTGGTTTCTTTCTTTATTTTTGTTGCTTTGGCTCTAGCAGCAGCTTTTGCCTTCTTGTCCTTGCTTGATTTCTTCAGTTCAGAGTGTCTTTCCATCTTTTTCTTAAAGCGATCAACTTGACCTGCAGAGTCAACAAGCTTTTTCTTGCCAGTATAAAAAGGGTGGCAGGCACTGCAAATTTCTATTTCCATTTCTTTTGCGGTTGATCCAACTTTAATCACATTTCCACAAGCGCAGGTAATTTTTGTATCATCGTTATAGTTTGGGTGGATATCTTTTTTCATGAAAATAAATTTATATTATGATTTGTGGCATAGTAATTTGTACCAACAAATTTATGTAACAAGGATAACACTACCATATATTTTTTTATTTGGCAAGAGGTTTGGAAAATTTTACTTTTTAAAAATTGATGTTATACTAAATCACACAAAGTCAGGCATTTTATTAGCATAAAATAGACTAAAAATGAGAATTGGAATAGACGCCAGATCAATATTGAATCCAGAAAAAAATCCAGCTATTGGGGTTGGACACTATACTTTTCAGCTCATCCGACACCTCTTGAAATTGGACCAACGTAATCAATATGAAATATTTTTTGATTATCGAGTTCGACAAAAAGATATCAAGAAATTTTCAAAACCAAACGTGAAAATAAAGTATTTTCCTTGGTCAGATTACAAAAAGTATTTACCAGGTGCCTACAGTGAAATCCTGGGCTTGGCTACACTAACTGGAAAGGACTTTGATGTTCTGCACATCACTTCTCCTGACGCGAGAGTTCCTCTTGGATATCGAGGAAAGGTGGTTTGCACATTTCAAGACTTAGCTGTCTTTAAATTTCCGAAATATTTTTCTCAAGGAAGGCGTTTTAAGGCTCAATATAATCGAAAAGCAATGGCTACTAGGGCAGACAAATTGATTGCTGTCTCAGATAATACCAAGAATGACTTGATTGATTTGTTCAATGTTCCTGAGGAAAAAATTTCTGTGATTCACAATGCCGCCGATAAAAGGTTTTTGCAAGAAATGAAAATAGACAAAGATCAATTGAAAGATGATTTGTGCGATCGTTTCAGAATTGAAAGAGACTATGTTCTATTTGTTGGGACCCTTGAACCAATAAAAAACATAACTCGACTCATTCAGGCTTTTAAGCTTTTCAAAGATAGCAACAAAAAAACTGGTAACCCAAGAAATTATCAACTCGTTTTAGCAGGAAAGAAGGGTTGGCTTGCTAAGGAGTATTTTCAAATTGCCAAGGATTTTGGATTGGAAAAAGATATCAAATTTTTGGGATATGTAGAAGGTGAAGACTTGAAGAAACTGATGAAGGGAGCAAAATTGTTTGTGATGCCATCACTCTATGAGGGATTTGGGATGACTGTTCTTGAGGCATTATCCTGTAAAACTCCAAGTATCATTTCGGATATTGACCCTCTCAGAAAGATCGCTGGAAAATCTGTTGTATACATTGATTCTCACGACATAGAAGATATTGCAAAGAAAATAGGATCTCTCATTGAGGATCATGAGAGAAAGAGTCAGTTAGCACGAGACGGATTTCTTAGAGCAAAGAACTTCTCTTGGGAAAAATGTGCACGTGAAACACTTGAAATTTACTCTGCCATTGCACAAAAGAATAACAAAATAGTTGATTTTGATTCAAGGAAACACACTTTGTGATTAAACCAATTCTGCACTGGACAAAAAACGATATTGTGGCTACAATATTATTTGTTGTCTGTTTTTTTATACATTTTTTACTTAATCGGGCGATTAGCTCAGCTGGTTAGAGCGCAACACTGATAATGTTGAGGTCCCAGGTTCAAGTCCTGGATCGCCCACAGAGAAATGATTACAAAAATATAGCAATGAAATGGGCCCTTAGCTCAGTTGGTAGAGCGCCTCGTTTGCACCGAGGAGGTCAGGAGTTCGAATCCCCTAGGGTCCACAGAAAATAATTTACAAATTTTAATTTGAAATTTTCAATGAGCTTTCAATATTTGAATTTCAAATGATAAAAAAGTTTTTTTGATTTGTCCAATGGCGAGTTTTTTATTGCAAAAAGACATGAATGGAAAAAGAAAAAAGTTTGTAATAAGAACGCTTGGTTGCAAAGTCAATCAAATTGACTCAAGAGCATTAAAGGGAATGCTAATCAGGAGTGGTCTTATTGAGAATGTGAACAGTCCGGATATTGTTATCATAAATACATGCGCTGTTACAAAAAATGCGATCAAAAAGGATCGAAAGATGTTTAACGGTTTGAAGAAAAAGCACC
This sequence comes from Patescibacteria group bacterium, assembly GCA_034660175.1. Lineage (GTDB taxonomy): Bacteria > Patescibacteriota > Minisyncoccia > Moranbacterales > DUUL01 > JAYEIQ01. The sequence continues at coordinate 21,774 of JAYEIQ010000020.1, forward strand.
TCGAAGCAAAGTTCGTTTTGATGGGATGTTTTCCGCAGACATACAAAAAGGATGCCGAAAAATTTGACGTTGATCTTGTTTGGGGAACAGTAAATTTGGATGAGCTTGTTGAAAAAATAAAAGTGCTTTTGGACATAAGTATAAATGTAAGTGCTAGTGTGGGTACGTTAGTAGATTCTCCAAAAACTGGTAAGCGATCGCGTTATTTTCTCAAAATTCAAGATGGTTGTGAGCAATTTTGCAGTTATTGCAACATACCCTATGCACGGGGAAATTTATGGAGTAGACCCGAAAAAGAAATTTTCGAAGAGATTGCAATGGCAATAAAAGTTGGGTTTTCTGAGATAGTTTTGTGTGGAATTCATCTTGGTTTGTATGGAAAGGAAAAGGGAGCAAAAACAACTGATCTGGCTGGGCTTCTGAGGGAAATTGTTTTAATTAAAGGACTTGGCAGGGTTCGTCTGAGTTCAATTGAGGCAAATGATATATCTGATGAACTTCTTTTGCTAATAAAAAACAGCAAAAAAATCTGTGATCATTTGCATATTCCCCTTCAATCAGGAACAGACAAAATTCTCGAAGCTATGAATAGGCCATACAACACTTCCTATTTTGAAGGTGTTGTTTTGAAAGCAAGAAAGCTTATTCCTGATATCTCAATCACGACTGATGTGATTGTTGGTTTTCCCGGGGAAACGAAACGTAATTTTTGCGAGACACTCAAGTTTATAGAAAAAATGGCTTTTAGCAAGTTGCATGTATTTCCTTTTTCTGCTCATGAAAAAACTCCTGCATCTAAAATGAAAAACAAGGTTTCATCAGAAGAAAAAGCATTTCGTGCTTCAAAATTGAGAATATTTGGAGAATCTTTTGAAAAAAAATATGAAGAAAAGTTTCTTGGAAAAAAAATTGAACTTATTGTTGAAAAAAATGATAAAGGTATCTTAATGGGCAAAGAAGAGCACTATTTTGACGTGATTATTGAGAACAAGAAGTCTGAAAAGAATGCTATTGGGACTATGCACAAATGTTTTATTGACTAGTTTATTTTATTTTCTTGGTGGTATACAATTGTATTGTCTTTCTGAAAAAAACAAAGTCACAAAAAATGGGATTACTTGAAAAAGTAAATTATCCAAAAGATCTTAAAAAGCTCTCGACAAAACAGTTGAATGTTTTATCGAGAGAAATTAGAAACTTTCTTTTGGAGAAAGTCTCAAAAACTGGAGGACATTTGGCTTCCAATTTGGGAGTTGTTGAGCTTTCAATTGCCCTGCATAAGTTCCTGGATTGTCCAAAAGATAGTTTGATTTGGGATGTTGGACATCAGTGTTATGTTCACAAGATTTTAACTGGAAGAAAAAAGGGATTTGATCAATTGCGCCAAAAAGGTGGAATGAGTGGTTTTCCTGACCCGAAGGAGAGCGAATATGATCTTTTCAAGACTGGTCATGCCAGCACTTCAATTTCTATTGCAATGGGAATTGCTGAAGCAAACTTGAGAATGAGAAAGAAAAGTAAAGTTGTTGCAGTGATTGGTGATGGTTCTTTCACTGGAGGATTGACGCTTGAAGCAATAAATCAAATTGGATACTTAGGAACTCCAGTGACGATCATTATGAATGACAATCGAATGTCAATTGCTGAAAATGTTGGAGCTCTTTCTCGATACACCAAAAGAATTGAAAAAACAAAGACATATCGTGATGTGAAGAATTTACTTGATCAAGTAAAAGAGAATTGTCATCCTGATGACAAAGAATGTATCCGCCGAATATCAAAACTACGAAAATTATTTAAAAAAGTTGGAACTCCGGGTTTGTTGTTTGAAAAATTGGGAATAAATTATATTGGTCCTGTCGATGGACATTCCTTCTCTGGGCTTGAAAAAGTGTTAAAAGAAGGTGAAAAAGTGACAGGACCAGTCTTAATTCACGTCAGAACAAAAAAGGGAATGGGCTATGGATTTGCTGAGGATAGGGCGGATAAATTTCATGGTGTTTCTCCTTTTGTGGTTGAGAATGGTAATAGCAAAAAATGTTCCAAAGAAAAAAGCTATACGGACGTGTTTGGTGATCAGTTGTTGAAAATGGCCAAGAAAAATGATAGAATAGTGGGGATAACGGCAGCAATGTCTTCGGGAACAGGACTGAATAAGCTTGCAAATGAACTCCCAAGTCAATTTTTTGACGTTGGGATTTGCGAAGGACATGCTGTCACCTTTGCTGCCGGAATGGCAAAGAGCGGATATCGACCAGTTGTTGCTATCTATTCTACCTTTTTGCAAAGATCATTGGATCAAATCATTCACGATGTTTGTTTGCAGAAGTTACCTGTGATTTTTGCAATTGATAGAGCGGGTCTTGTTGGGGAGGATGGACCTACGCACCATGGAGTTTTTGATGTCAGTTTTTTGAGATTTATACCGAATATTGTTTTGATGGCCCCTAAAGATGGAAATGAGTTGGAAATGATGCTAAGCTATGCTTTAAGAATCAAGAAGCCTGTTGCCATTCGATATCCGAGAGGCTGCATAGATGATAATTTAATTGAAGATGTAAAACATGAGCAGATTACTATTGGGAAGGCAGAATATTTATTGAAAGGAAGAGACAAAATCGTTGTTTTTTATGGAAATCATTTGGCTAGGGCTCTGAAAATAGTTGGGGGGAAGAAAGATTTTTCAATTGTTAATGCCCGTTTCGCAAAACCAATTGATAATCGTTTAATCAAGATGATAGGTAGGGCTAAGGAGGCAACTATTATCGAGGAAAATGCAAAGGCAGGTGGGTTTGCTAGTGGAATTTTGGAAAAACTTATTGCTCAAAAAATAAATACCAAGATTAAAATAATTGGAATCGAAGATAGTTTTGTTGATCATGGAAACGTAGATGGGCTCAGAAAGAAATATCTTGTCTGAGTTGACCAAGGAGATCACAGGGGTTGTTTTCAGTTCCAACAGCATGTTCATGAAAAAACAAACAAAAAAGAAAGAGTTGTGTGCTCAAAACACTCAGAGACTGAGTAATGGCAAAAGAATGAGGAGTCAGTATATGGCTGATGTGACATCTCAAGCAATTGGAAGTTGGACATATATCGTTTATCAGACTGTTTTTGTTTTGGTGTGGGTCTTGTTGAATGTGTATGGTCTTGTCAAAAGTTGGGACCCATATCCATTTATATTTCTCAATCTTGCATTGAGCGTAATTTCTATATATACAGCACCGATAATCTTGATGAGTCAAAACCGTGAGGCAGAGCGAGACAGAAAAAGAGCAATAAATGACTTGGCGACAGATCGTCGTGCAGAGCGAAGGATTATTGCCATTCAAAAAACAATTGATCGAATTGAAAGGAAGATTGACAAAAAGTAGCTTATTGACAAAAAAATTTTGATTGATAGAATGTTTTAGTAGTTGACAAACTGTTTGCTAATAAATTAAAACCGAAAATATGAGCAAGGTTCTACCACTTGGACGAAATGTTCTTGTTAAGCCAGTGACAATCGAAAAGACAACTGAAAGCGGAATTGTGCTTCCTGAAACAGCATCAGAAGAAAAACCACAGGAGGGCGTGATTGTTGCAGTTGGTGAGAGTGAAAAAATTAATGAGAGAATTAAAAAGGGAGTAAAAGTCATTTTCAAAAAATATAGTGGAAATGAAGTTGAGATCGAAAAGGAAGAGCACGTGATTTTGGATGCAAAAGATGAAATTCTGGCAATCATTGAAGACTAAAAGCCGAGGGATATTTATTTAGATCTTTCGATAGACTTTACAATAGTAAGGTCTATTTTTTATATTAAAAAAACGGCTATGAAACTTTTCCAGATAGCCGTATTGAAAATTGTCGAAAATTCTTACTCAAGACCCCAGACAGCAACAATGTCTTTTTCAGAAATATCTGATCTTCTTTTTTTGGATAATCCTCAAAATATAGTCCAAATTGCTTCATCATTCGAAAAATATACATCCACTTACCAAGTATATAAAAGATGTTGTTTTTTTGCAGTGATCAAGCAAATAGTTTGTTTTTCTGTCTTTCTCTGGCATGTTATGTGAAAAAAACCATCTTGCAACCATTTGGTGTTTCAGGAAAGTTATCGGAGTCTAAAAAATTTGCATTTGAAGATATTGGCGTCGCATCTACAACGATGTCTTAGTGCCCGTTAAAATGTGGGATTTTGTCTATACCAAGTTCATCTGTAACTCTCTTGAGATTTTTTCCTGTCATTGTGACTTTTATTCCCATATTCTTAAGAACTTTAAAGGCAATACATGATGTCCATCCATTTCCATAAATGATGGCAACTTTTATATTGACTTTTAATTTTTCTATGTCACTAAGAAGTGTCTTTTTAAGTCCAAAAGCATCAGTGTTATAACTATAGAGCTTTCCTTGATTGTTGATGACAGTATTTACTGCCAGAGTTTTCTTCGCTAGCGACTCAACTACATCAAGATGTGGAATTGTAGTTGACTTTAGTTCTTCTCTACTGGTAACTACAGCATTTCTAACTATAAGTGTTCTGAGTAATTCTGTGTATATTTCGGGAGTGATATCATTATAGAATGTAACATATACAAGATTTAATCCAATTTTTTAGTGCATTATCGTGCTTCTCAATTGATGCTTGGTTGTCAGATGTTGAAAATAAAAATTTGGTTTCAGGATTTATTTCTATGTTGTGTACGTTTCTCATAGTTTGTTGTATCTTTTTAGAATCCAAAGAATCCTTTGTCAATCAATTGGATTGTCTGAAGTTTGTGTGTTTGGTCTTTTTTTGTTCTAGCAAAAAGCAATTGATTTTGTTTGTCATATAAAATGTCTCGGTTTGAAAGGTTATTTTCTACACTATACACATCAATGATATGTGTTCCCCAACGAGTGTCAATGTTCGCAGATTTGACAGAATTCCCAACTGTAAACAAAAGATTCTCATAATCATCCATCCACTGTACATTTTGGACGGGTGCTGAAAATCTTGTAACAAAAATCCTGTTTCCTTTTTGTCTGATGGGCTGAACTTTCCATTCTCTCAAGATCAAGCACCAAATTTCGTTAGTTGTCCAGTAAAGCATCTTTTTACCATCATTACTAAACTGAACTCCTTTGATTTTTTTACTGATTTTTTCCATGGAAGTTTCTTTTTTTTCTTTTTCGTCATTATATACGAAAAGCTCACTTTTTGAAGTTTCTATTGCGAGTCGATATTGGTCATAAACAGTTAGTTTTACAAATGTGTTTTCAGGAGCATCAATCGGCTGATTTGTTATCTGGCGTTTTGAGTCTAAATTATCTTCTTTAATCTCCCAAACAATATTATTTGACATTTGAGTATAATAAATTCTATTTTCAGCAAAATCAAATCCGCTAACCTGCGTGTCTATGAGTAATTTTTCTCCGGGTTTATTTATGTCGATATAGAACAATTCATAATCTTTGGTCAACGCTACCAACTCATCATTCTTGTTAAACATCCATCGAACTTTTTCAAATTCTGTTGAATCTTCAGCTTCAACATTTGCATTATTTGTCAATGTTTCAGTCTTATCTATCGAAAATTCATTAATTTCTTTGTCGAAAAGATCATTAAAGTTGATTACATCCTGCAGATCTTCTTTTTTGACTCTTGCTATTACATAATTTTTTTTGCCATCAAGAGAAAAAGGGATCAAGATCCTTTTGTTGTCACTACTCCATTCAACGTTTTCCTCAAAAGTTGAACCAAGAAATTGAAATTTCTTCGTTGAATAGATTTTCTCAACAGTTTTTTCTTTAATATTCAACAAAGAAACTAAAGTATCGTCATCATTTTTTGTGAAAAAAACAATCTCATTTTTATCTCTTGGAGAAATAAAGTACTGATCAATTTGACCAGTTTCATATTTCACAAGATCTCTATTGTCGAGAGGAAAAAGAACTACATTCCAAAATTCGGTTGAGATCCCAGAATGAACTTCTATTTCTTTTGACCATGAAGTGTATCCCTCTTTTTCGCAACGAATTGTATGTTTGCCAGGTCGAACACCATTTACAGTATATGAGTTATTGATCACGTTAAGGTTTTTTTTATCTTTTTTCTTACCATCAATGAAAAGATCTATTTCTCTCGGCCAGCTCTTTACAGTGACTGAGCCACTATAAACGAAGATTTTCCCAATACGGTCGAATCGATATCCTTGTGCAAACAAAACAAGAACTGGAGCAGTCACCAGAAAAAGTGCTACAAAAAAAAGCATGTACAGTCTTCGTTGAATCTTGGTCATGATAGTTTTAATTTAGTATTCGCTGTTTACAAGTATACCTGTTTCAAGGATTTTTTCAATTATCGAAACTATCTTTAAAATCGACTTTTGTCAAGCTTGTCAATGGCTTTTTGTTGTGATACATTCAATATATTGCAGTTGAGTAACCATCTATAATTTGACAGGAGGAATGAGTTAATTATTAATCTGATTTTGTATATGCAACAAAATTGGCAAAACGAGAGAGAGGGAGAAACGGAGACTCAAAATAACACAAAAGCCAGTTGGCTCAAATTCATTGACACGAGAATTGTGGCATTGTTTGTTTTGGGAATTCTTATTGGAGTCACATTGAAAACTCATGCACTCAAAACAGTTACAATGGGCTTTGAGGATTATAAGCTTGCGCAATCAAAGCACGAGTTCGATCTTTCAAGCAACAAATTAGACGAGGAGGAAACAGCAGAAGTTGAAGAAGAAGTGATGGAGGAAGAGGAGGAATTATAAAAAGCATAAAATAATTAACAAAAAAACTTTTAAAAACACTAAAAAAACATGGACGACAAAAGAAATTCTAGGGAGGGCTTCGAAAAAGAAGAAAACAATGAATCATCAACTGCAACAGGATCTGAAGATCCTGCAGAGGAAAAAGAATCAGATCAAATTGGAATTGTCACACAACATGATGACGAAAAAGAGGAGAAAGTGGAACAGAAACCAATAGAGGAAATTGAGGAAACACAGGAAGAAAACAGAAAGATGAAAAATCTAATCTCTTTAGTTATAATTCTGGCTGGTGTTGCGATTGGAAGTTTGTTTATAGATGTAGTTCAATTTATGAGTGGAAGTGGCTATTCAGAGCGAGCTTTGAAAGAATCAGAAATTTTTGTAGCAGGAGAAAAGACTTGGGTAGCATATGAAGATCCTGCAATTGAAGTTCAGGTTTTGAGTGTTGGAGATGGAGAGCTCGCAGAATGTGAAAATTGTGACCCAACAGAAGTTTTGATGTGGCTCAAGAGGTTTGTTCCAACCTTGATAACAAAAAGAGTTGACGCATCATCTGCTGAAGGAGAAGCTTTGATCGAAAAATATGACCTCAAATCAATTCCATCGTTTGTTTTTTCAGATGCGGTTCAAGATTCAAGTTTTTATCAGGGAGAAGCAAGAGTTTTGTTTGCAGAAAAGGAAGGTGATTTTGTTTTAAACTCTACTGGTCTTGGGATCCCTGTGGGCAAATATCTTGAAACTCCAACAATTTCAGAAGGGGATGCTGTTCTTGGGAATCCAGAAGCTGCAGTGAAAATGGTCGTGTATTCAGATTTTCAATGTCCTTATTGTAGCAAATATTTCGAGCAAGTAAAGCAAATTGCCGAAGAAAACGAATCAGTGGTTTTGATTTATAAAGATTTGCCATTGGATTTTCATCCAAAAGCAGTGAATGCAGCACATGCAGCAAGATGTGCCGGACAACAAGAAATGTTTTGGGAAGTGGCTAGAGAATTATATTCCACACAGGATATATGGGGCAAACAAGAAGGAAAAATGCCATTTATAACTATGGCAACCAAGCTTGGTCTCAACAGAGCTGATTTTACAACATGCATTGAAGAGGAGACGTTCACTGAAGAGATCGAGAAAGATATGGATGAAGCAAAGAATTTTGGAATTTCAGGAACACCTGCAACATTCATAAATGGTCAATTCCTTAGTGGAGTTGTTGAACAAGAAGAACTCAATTCTTTGATAGAAAAAGAGCTTCAATAAAAAGTTTTTTACGCTTCAAATAATTTTGATAGATGCAAAACAAAAACAAATATGAAATTATAATCCACGGACGAGGTGGACAAGGTGCCAAGACAACAGCAGAAATTTTGGTTCAAGCAGCAGTGGGCGAAGGGAAATATGTTCAAGCTTTTCCTGAGTTTGGTCCAGAAAGAAGTGGTGCACCAATACGATCATTTGTGAGAATATCAGATGAGCCAATCAGAACTCATGAACCCGTTACAGATCCGGATTGTGTTTTAGTGCTTGATGATACAATTTTAGATGTTGTTGATGTAACACCAAACCTCTCAGACAAAGAACCTCTTGTGATTAATTCAAAAAAAGGAAAGCAGGAGCTTGGAAAGCAACATAACTTTTCAGGAATAATTATTCCTGTTGATGCAAGTGGAATGTCTCTGGAAGTTATTGGAGAAAATAGGCCAAACACGGTGATTTTGGGTAAATTTGCTTTTGTGACAGAAGTAGTCAAGATCGAAGGCATTGTAGAAGTTTTCAGAAAAAAATATGAGTCAAAAATAGGTAAAGAAAAAACAGATAAAAATGTTGAGGCTATTATGAAAGCATACAACACACATTGATTATATTTTTATGGTTCAAGAAAAACAGTCATTCAAACATGTGAAAATAGTAAAAAAATCCAAAAAAAAAGTTGGAAGTGAGTTTGGTGCGGTCATAACAAATGAACCTGAGAACTATCCCCAGACAGGTCAGTGGAGAGACCAAATTCCAGTCGTGAACAAAGAAAAGTGCATTGGCTGTGCAATGTGCTCAAGACATTGTCCAGAAAATTCAATATCGATGAAAAAAATTGGTGACAAAAACAAATCTGTTGTTGATTATAAGTTTTGCAAAGGTTGTGGGATTTGTGGGCAGGTTTGCCCCGTTGGTGCAATAGAAATGAAGAAGCAGTGATAAGAAACGAAAAAAGAAGATGAAAGAAAGAAATGATAAAAATTATTTAGTTGTTGATTTTGATAGTACATTTGTGAAACTTGAATCTCTTGATAATTTAGCAGATTTTGCACTAGAGGGAAATCCTCAAAAAAAACAAATTCTTCAACAGGTGGAAACCACAACAAAACTTGGAATGGAGGGTAAAATAACCTTTCCGCAGTCACTTTCTCGACGATTAAAACTTTTCTCAGCAAATAAGCAACATATCAACAAGCTGATTGAGAAGCTCAGCGACAATATTTCAGAATCTATAAAAAAGAATCAAAATTTCTTTAGAGAAAATTCAGATAAGATTTATATTATTTCAGGTGGTTTCATAGACTACATAGCTCCGATCGCCCAAAATTTTGGAGTTGCGTGGGATCACATTCTTGCAAATGAATTCTGCTTTAATAAGCGAGATCGGATCACAGGAATCAACAAAGAGAATTGTCTTGCTCAACAGGAAGGCAAAGTAAAAGCAGTAAACGCTCTTGATTTGGATGGAACAATTTGGGTTGTAGGAGATGGCTTCACTGACTATGAAATCAAAAAGGCCGGAAGTGCTGATAAGTTTGTAGCCTTTGTTGAAAATGTCAAACGTGACAATATTATTGAGAAGGCGGATCATACAATTGAAAATTTTGATGACTTAAAAAGACTTATCGAGGAACACAAAAACAAAATGGATATATGAAAAACATTCAAACTAAAAATCTAGCACTGACTGGCGGACATGCTACCGGAGAGGCCATAAGACAAATAAATCCAGATGTGATGGCGGTCTATCCAATCACGCCCCAGACACCAATTGTTGAGTATTTTGCAAAAGCTGTGGCCGATGGCAAGTCAGATACTGAAATAATACCTGTTGAGTCAGAGCACAGCGCTATGAGTGCTTGCATTGGATCGGCTGCAGCAGGTGCAACAACTATGACAGCTTCAAGTTCTCAGGGAATTATGTATATGATGGAAGTTCTGCCCGTTGCTTCATCGATGCGCTTACCGATTGTCATGGCTGTTTCAAACCGCGCAATATCTGGTCCAATAAATATTCATGGCGATCATTCCGATGCCATGGCCATGAGAGACACCGGTTGGATTCAAATTTTTTCTGAAAATGCTCAAGAAGCATATGACAACACAATATTGTCAACAAAAATTGCGCACAAAGCACTGCTCCCAACTACGATAAACATGGATGGTTTCGTAACATCACATAGCGTTGAAAACTTGGAGCTACTTGATGATCTCAAGGTAAAAGAATTTATTGGAAAATATGAGCCAAAAAAAACCTTGTTTGATTTTGATAATCCCAAAACTTTTGGTCCAGTCGCATTACAAAATAGCTATTTCGAGTTTAGAAAACAAATTTTTGATGCAATGGAAGAGGCAAGATCAATTTTTAACGATGTGACCGTTGATTTTGGAAAAATATCCGGTAGACGTTATAATCAAGTTGAAAGATACAAAATAGAAGATGCAACTAAGGTCATTGTTGCAATTGGCTCAACCGCTGGAACAATAAAGGAAGTTGTTGATCGACTTAGAGAAAAAGGGGGGAAAGTTGGTTTGCTCAAAATAAGACTTTTCAGACCATTTCCATCTGAAAACGTCAAAGAGGCTCTTGGGAATGTCGAGAATGTTGTTGTGATGGATAAAAATATGGCATTTGGAACAAAACAAGTTTTGGCAAGTGAGGTTCAAGAAGCAATTGGAAGGGAAGTCCAAAGTGTTGTTTACGGTTTAGGCGGAAGAGATGTATATGAAAAACAAATCATCGATCTTTTTAAAGGAAAAAATAAGAGCGGTTATATAATATAAAAAAATGGAAAAAGGACCACAAATCAGGTTTGTTGGAGGAGCCTCGACAGAAAAGAAGCGCCAGATCAAAAAAGAAATTGAACGCGCGTTATATGATCACTATCCAACTATTAGTAAAGAAGACTTAGAAATAATTAAAAAGGAGGAGCGCCCAAAGACAGAAATGGAGTTAGGATTGTTCGATTATGCGAATAAAGAAAGCAATATACTCATGGAAAGAGCAGGACTGCCTTCTTATGATATACCTGCAGAAAACTTTCACATGCTTTCTCCAAACAGTATCATGAAGCCATCGGAAGAAATAGTTTAGCCACAATGCTTGCTTTAGATCAGACGGTGCTTATAAATAATAAGAACCTTAAAGAGCAACCTATAAAATTTATCAAAACCGTGTTTCATGAATTAATGCATTTAAAAGGTCACTTATCAATTGAAGCTCAGAAATTAGATGGAAAGATCACCAAGTCTCTTTACAGGGAAGGCGTAATAGTCTTCTCCGCGCAAGAGAAAAAACACTGGTAGCGAGCACGTACATTTTAGGGGCTTGTACGAAGCTATTGTTTCTGATTCCGAGAAAGAGTTTATGAAAAAGATTCTAAACTTACCTCTTTTTTCCAAAGGAAAAGAACGCCTTAGTCTGTTTGAGAAGAAAGAAAAAATAAGACAGCTTGCTGACCATTACAAAGTTTCTCCAAAAGACATTTCTTGGATTAGTGAAGACGGGAAAGAATATGCAGGAATACACTATCCGAAGCACAGGGACGTTTTTGATTATGTTTGCAGAGAAGTACTGAAACAATTTCCAAAAAAATATTCCTCATTTGAAGAAGTGAAATCAGAATTTCTAGCAAGTCATTTTACTGGTAGACTATTACCGATTGCAAGCATAGTTGAGGGGATGTTTGGCAAAGGTAGCTTTAGAAGGCTTGGCGATATGGACGATGGAAATATTTCAGCAATTCAGACTCTTGAAGCCTTGAAACAAACCAGGAATAGGTTTTTAAAGAAACATTTAAATGAAGACATAAAAGAATAATACAGTTTATGAACAAGAAGACTCAAAAATTTACTGTTGCGACCACTTGTGCCGGCTGTCCGATCGGTCTTATTATCCGTACTGTTCTGAACGCGACGGATGATAATATTGTTGTTGCCAATGCTACCGGATGCATGGAAGTGACCTCAACGATATATCCCAACACAGCATGGAATGTTCCGTATATCCATAGCGCATTCGGGAATACAGGAGCTACGATATCGGGAATAGAGACTGCTTATCGATCACTGAAAAAGCAGAATAAGTTGAGAACCGGCAAACCCGTGAAATTTGTTGCTTTTGGAGGAGATGGAGGTACATATGACATTGGTTTACAGGCTCTTTCTGGAGCGCTGGAACGTGGACATGATTTTTTATATATTTGCTACGACAATGGTGCGTATATGAACACAGGAAATCAGCGAAGCGGCGCAACACCTATTGGTGCAGATACAGAAACAACACCTTCTGGTAAAAAATCTTATGGAAAAAGAACAAGAAGAAAAGACATGATGTCAATTGTCGCTGCTCATCATATTCCATATGTAGCAACTGCTAACGTCGGTTTTTTGCAAGATTTTGAAGATAAAGTCAAAAAAGCATTTGAAATGAAAGGACCAAAGTTTATTCTTGTCTTTTCTCCTTGCGTTGTTGGTTGGAAATACGAACCTTCTCAAACAATAGACATTGCTAAGCAGGCAACAGAAACGAACTTTTGGCCTTTGTTTGAAATAGAAAATGGACGATATTACTTGAACTATGAACCAAAAAACAAGCTTCCCATTGAAGAGTTCTATAAGACTCAAGGAAGATTTAAGCACATTTTCAGAAGACAAAATAAGGATGAAATTCTTGGCAAAGTTCAAGAGGAAGTTGACAACCAGTGGAAAAAACTTCAAGATCTAACAAAACTTAACGAATAAAAAATGAGTGGCGATATACTTTTGTTGATAGTTATTTTTATTGCTGGGATTGCGACAATTATTATTTTCATAGGCAGGAAAATTTCATCTGTTCAATCAAAAGACATGGGGAAAGAAATGCTCATGCTACAACAACAAATTGGGCAAATAAATCAAACGCTAGATCAGAAACTTTCTGAAACCAAATCTGAACTAGATAGAAAGCTTTCTGAGACAAACAAAATCACCAGGGAACAGTTTCAAGAAGGAACCCAGTTTATGAGCGGTATTTCGAAAGACAGTCAAGAGATGCTACACAAGATAAGCCAACAGTCGCAAGAGATGGTTAAGGGAGTGACAGAGAGACTTACAAAGCTAGACGAAACAAACAAGCAAGTAATTGGTTTTTCTGAGCAACTTTCAAGTCTTGAAAAGGTCCTTAAAAGTCAAAAACAAAGAGGAAGTCTTGGAGAAGCAGGTTTAAAGTTGGTTTTGGAGAATATACTTCCACCAGACGCATTTAGTTTGCAATATCAATTTGATGATGGTGACAAAGTTGACGCTGCGATCTTCACGAAAGATGGAATAATCCCGATTGATGCAAAATTTTCTTTGGAAAACTATAATAGAATTGTTGATGAGGAGAATGAAGACAAAAGAGAATACTATAAAAAGGAGTTTAAAAATGATCTAAAAAAAAGAATCAACGAAACCAGCAAATACGTGAAGCCAAACAAAGGAACACTCGATTTCGCTTTCATGTTCATCCCTGCAGAAGCAATTTATTATGATTTATTAGTCAATGAAGTGGGAGTAGTAAAAGGAGATACTCGCTCACTTATCGATTATGCATCAAAAGAGAAAAATGTTGTTATTGTCTCACCAACCACCTTTTCTGCATATTTGAAAACAGTTTTATTCGGCTTGCAGGCATTAAAAATAGAAGAGCAAGCCAAAACAATACAAAGCAACGTTGAAAAGTTTTCCAAACATCTAAATGTTTATGAATCTTTTCATGAGAAACTTGGCAACAGTCTTGCAACCACAGTCAACCACTATAAAAAATCTCACAAAGAGCTCGGGAAAATAGATAAAGATATCATGAAAATAACAGGCAATGAAAAAACCTTGCGACTAGAAGAGGTCGAGATCGAGAGTCCAAAAAATGAGGATTGATAGTGTAATTATATTCAAACAAAAATCAGCATCTAGCTGATTTTTATTTATTTGTAATAATATGTTTATAATCCAATCATCATTAGCTGTGCATCAGAACTCACGAAATAGATCTTATTTTCTTTGACATCAAAGTGTAGATCCTTTGCACCAATTATCTTTGAGTTTTTGAAGGTTCTTTCAACATGGTCAGTTTCTTTATTGACCATTCCAACCACACCCTGTTTGTCATCGAGGACATAGTAGTAATCATGATCAATTGCAGTCGTGATTTTTGCTGGTGTTATCTTTGGCTCATAGTCAAGAAGGAATGAGTTCTCTTTTTTGTTCTTAAAATACTTTTCGATTGAGCCATCTGAATAGACAAGTCTAATTGAATCATCAATAACCATATCAGTGGCTCCTGAAGCGTCTATTGAATCTTTCAGCCAAACAACAGGCTTATCAGTGTCTCGTGAATAACGATAGATTTGACCAGACTTTCTGTCAAAAATATAAAAATAAGACAAATAAGATCCAACGCTTATCACATCCAGCTCTTCCGGAAGATCGACTTTATTTTCGTCAAAAGATTTTGTCACCCTGTTGTAATTAACAACTTTTTCATTGGATACAAGAAGAATCAAATTGAGATTGTTTATAGTTCCTATTGTTCGAGGATTCTTGATGTGTTGACCAGCTGATATTTCTTCTAAAGTTCCATTGTGAGTTTCATATCGATAGAAAGAATTTAATGCTGTTAACATAAAAATGGATCCGTCATCATATGCCATAGAAACAACGTCAGCTTCTAAGTCAACGACTTTTTTGACTTCGGTTGTATTGTCATTGACTGAGGCTGGCTCTTTTTGTTCTTGCTGTGCTTCTTCGTCGAAAACTTGTTCATCTTTGGATGCGTCGTTTCTATTAGAAAAAATAGATACGACATAGAAAATTCCAACAATAAATAAAAACAAAACAATGATTATTGCAATTATTTTTAAAGGAAATTTTCCTTCTCCATGAATGTCAGATTTTTGATCTGTTGCAGTTATTTTTTTTGTTGCATTTTTCGCCTTTTGAATCAACTTTTTTGTACCTAAAGAAAGGGTTTCTTTTTTCTTGAAAATATCTTTAATTTTCTCTTTGTAGATGTTGGTTTTCCGAGAATCTTTACTCCAAAAATTCTTTAATTTCATGTCTGTTTTGTCTGAGAACTTTATATATTTCTTTTTGTCAACAATCAGCATATCTTCTTCAAAAAAAGAATTGGACGATAGTGAACTTTTTTTTATTTTTTTAACTGGTGGAATTTCAGTAGAAAATTTTTCGCTATCAACACCTTTTAGTGATTCTTTTTTTGTAAAAATTTCTTTCTTTCTTTCCGCTCTCTCTTCTTTCTTAATCTCTGTTTTTTTTGATTTTATCCCTTTTTTGTTTTCAGAGAATGGAAGGTTCTTCTTTATTTTCTCCACTATTTTGTTCGATTTATTCTTTAGTGAATCGATCGCGGAATCTTCGCTTTCAGTGTTTCCTAATCCTTGGTCACCTTCTTTAATGAATAGTTCTGGTTGTTTTTCAAATGGAGAAAGATTTTTATTCTGAATTTCATTTTCCATTTTCTCGTTTTCTTCTTTTTCTTTCTTGTCTCCGTTGATTATGGCTTCTGTTTTCTTTGCGAGATCACTTTTGTCTTTTTCTTTTTCATCTTCCCTTTTTTTCATATCGTCTTTAGACTTCTTTTCTTTTTTATATTCATCATTTTTTCCAAAGTAATTCTTGTTTCTTCTCCTTTTGTTTTTTGCAGGAGCTTGTGCAATTGTTTTTTCTTGAAAATTTACCACTATTGCACCGACATTTTCTCCTTCGGTCTCCAAGGTAGATTTAATAAGATTGTCAAATTCATCGGATGAAAAAGTATTCGAGTGCCTTTTTAGATCCTCAAATGGAAGTGGTTCGTGGATAGAAGGTGTTGAGAAAATAACCTTGTCATAAATTTCAACAACTCCAGAAGAAACATCTGAAAAAGTCTTCATGGGATTGTTGGCTGGCTCATCAAGTCCTTTTGATATCTCAACTATTTTTTTATCTCTTATGAGAAATATTTTCCCTTTGTTTGTTTGTGTAAAAAAGAAATGACCGTTATTAACCACCCCAATCGCAGCATCTAGCTTCCCATGCCATCCCACCAATTCATGTTGAGCAAGTTCAGCAAGTGCAGAGTTGGCCTTGTGAAGAGCGGCTTCAAAGCTTTCTCCTGTTGGCCTCTTTGAATTTTTGTAAAATTCTTTTCTGATAACTTGCGTAATGAGATTTGGTAAGTATGCTGATTGCTCAGAGTGATCGTGGACCTGAATGACACCGAAAACTTCACCTAGCTTGCTTTGAATTGGTGTTTCACCTTCAAGATGAAACACATTCAAAAAAGACTGCAACTGAGAATCCTTGCAGGCGACAATCTCAAAGTGATCAGTTTCTATGGTGGTTTCAGTTTTAGGGTGTATTTTTTTGACCATATCTCAAAAACAATTCGGCATTGCTATGAACATTGAAAGTATAATATATTATATTGTTGTAATTATTATAAAACAAAAAATGATTAGTAGCAAAAATTTGAAGACAACAGACTATTTGTTATATTGAACAGCGGTATGTTGAACTTTCTTTGCGAGGAAAATTCAGCCAAACAAAAAAGAACTCTTGGGAGCTCTCTGTTATGCTAATTTAAAAATATTTTTACTTATAACATCATTTCCTCCTGCTTTTTTCAAGTTCACTCATTGCATACAAAAACAAACTAGAGCTCCAAGCGAAAGGAACAGTAGATTTCCAAAAAAAGTTTCCAAAAGGTTTACCGTCAAGTTTATATGTCTCATAAAAATGTCCATTTTCAACAATCACCAAAGACAAGTCACGAAGAGTCTTTGTTGCTAGTTTAATATTTCCATATTCGATCAAAGCAACAATAAGTATGCATTCAACCCATGGCCAGCTGATACCGTTGTGGTAACTATAAATACCAACTAGTGAGGCAAATGGATTAATTTTCCACCAAGGGTAAGGAGGATCATTGACGGGATGAAGACCACTTTTTTTCGATATGATCGATTCAACTTTAGAGAAAATCCACACAACCTGCCTTCTACCAGCAATACCAAAAAGAGCTGCGAGTGTGTTTCCAGCCAAATCAAAATATTCCTGAGTCACATTCTCTTTTGAAACGCTATCAGCAAAGAAGTTTTTTCCTGGCAGCCAAAAAACATCTACAATACTTTTTCTCACAAGTCTAGCTGGGGGAATGTGAACGCTTCTTGCATATCCAAGTGATTTTGTCACCAAATCAAGTTGCTTAATCGCCTCAAACCAAAGACAGTTGGTATAAAGAACAAAACCTTTTTTGAACACTGTATCCATCCAACTACTCAAACCATGCTCATTTAGGAGGCATCCTCTAATAAGTCGCTTTGTTGGGTAGAATTCCAAAGCACTTCGAGCTTTAAGAAAATTATCTTTCGCAAATTTTATATCACCAGTTCTTTCTACGTATCGACAAAAGGCAATGACAAAAAGCAAATTTCCATCCATGGAAAAACCTGATCTGAGTGAGGAACGATAGACTGGCTTCAGTCTTGTGCGCAAAATTTTAATTTTAAAAAGATACTTTACTTGATTAAAATCATTTGAAATTTTACGAGATATTTTGCCACTCTTATGCTGATACTTCATGAAAAGTTCAAGAGTTTTTTTTGCTTGCTCAAAATCACCAACTTCAAGCATACCAAACACGGCCCAAAAAGAATCACGAGCCCAATAATCAGAAAAATTCACTAGAGATGCAAAAACACCCCATTTTTTATAGCAAGCTCTTAAGTCTTTACAAGCGATTTTTTTTGCCTTCTGGATGTTATTCATTTTTTATTTTATTTTTCTTCAACTTTTCTATTTTATTACCACTTACAAAGAACTTCTCGAGAAGCTTCTTTTTGATTGCAGTTATATAAACAAAAACGAGCAGAGCAACAGCAAAAATAGCCCAACCCGCAAATTTAATATAGCGATCTATTTGTTCAGCTGCAAAACCAAAAAAATAGCCCAAACCAACCAGTATTCCACTCCACACAACACCACCAAGCAAAGAATAAACAAGAAATTTTTGAAAAGGCATTCGAACAGTTCCTGCTAAGATGAAAGCAATCCAACAAAGTCCCGTTGTCGACTTTACATAGAAAACAATTTTTGCTCCGCTTTTATCAAATCGTTTTTCAAGTCTCTCAATCATTTCTTGTCCCACGCCCAACATTTTTTGTGATTTATCTGCAACTCGTTTTCCTCCGAAAAAACCAATGGCATACAAAATCACATCTCCTAAAATATCACCTGTTACACTCAAAACAAAAACAACGACCCAACTGAAAATTCCCAAGGAAGCAAGAAACGCTGCCAGCATTGTTACTATCGGACCTTCCACAATCATCAAAAGCAACATAATGGGATATCCCCAACTAGGAAGTGACCTTGAAAGCTCTTCCACTGAGAATTCGAACATGAATAACTTTTAAGAAAAGTATGCTTTAATTATAAAAGGTTTCAACGTTGCTAGCAAGTTTTAAGACTGCTCATTTTCCGTGTCTGATACTTATTTTGTTTGCACCAAAAAAAAACGTGTGTTACACTTAACGTATAAAACAAAAACAAAATGAAATGAGTACTACAAAAAGAAGACAGTCAAATTCAAAAAAGTCTTCGCATATCAAAGACATATTGTTGCAAGTTGGGGGAGTTTTTTTTCACAACCTTTTTGATCAAGTTAAAGAGGGAGTGAAAGTTAAACTTAATAAATTCCTGCAGAATGTGAAACGGGTTGCGACAGTTACATTTCTTGTTGTTGTTGGTGTTCTGTTTCTTTTTGTTGGTATGGCAAACTTAATTGATAGTGCACTGGGAATTAAAGGATCAGGTTTTTTGTTTATTGGAATCGCTTTGACTTTGATGGGATATTTAATACACATGTTGGGAAAAAGTTCTAAATAATTTATAAAGGAGAATAACAATTAAACGCTAAAAGAAAATGAACAAGATTACGGCAAAAAGAAAAGTGGCTCAAGCTAAAAGAAAAGCAAAAAACGTTGCTTCAAAAGCTGAAAAAAATGTTGAGCAGACAAGAAAGCAGGCAGAGAAAGAGGTTGCAAAAATTAAAAAAGAAATGGACAAAAGCATCAAAAAAGTTGAATCTTTTGTCAAGAAAAACCCAGAAAAAGCAGCGTTGATCTCTGCTGGAATCGGCACAGCACTCGGAGCAAGCTTGGCAGTGTTTATGAAAGCAAAGAAAAAGAGAAAATAACAAACTTTACAGCAAGTCACACCGAGACACTTCAAGCTTATTTCGAAGTGTCTTTTTTGCACCAAAAACACCGATTTAAAGCAGTTTTTTATTGGTGATGTTCAGCATTGACATAAATCTTTCATAAGTGCTATCATTAAAGACAGAAAAGATAGTGTTTTACCCACAAAAAACATAAAAAAATAACAAGAAGGGGATTGATAAATGTCATGAAGAAATGACATTATATTTTTGTGATAAAACCTTTTTGAGATAATTTATTTAAACAAAAAAATTCATGAGCGATTTTGTTAAATTTGCAGTTGATCAAGGCGTTCCAATTGAAACGGTCACATTGATCCTTATGCTGCCAATAGTTGTAACTATAATTGCTTTTTTTCGTCAGATCGTTGGAATAAAGGCTTTTGGAATTTACACGCCAACTTTGGTGACTTTTGCTTTTTTTGGAATCGGTATTGACGCCGACAGTTTTTTAAAAGGAATGAAATATGGAATTTCAATTTTCGTCACTGTAATTGCCATTGGCACACTTACCAGAATTATCCTTAAACGTCTTCGCCTCCTATATCTTCCTCGAGTTGCAATTGTGATCACCATCGTTTCTTTTTCAACACTAATGATTTTGATTCTTGGAGGTGCTCTTCAAAGAACTGGTCTTGCTAGTGTATCAATTTTCCCAATCTTGATTATGGTTGCATTAGTTGAAAAATTTGTTTCAACTCAAATAGAAAAAGGGGCACGTACTGCGGTCATCCTATCTGTAGAAACTCTCATTATCTCCCTGGTTTGCTATACAGTTGTTAGTTGGAGAGAGTTGGTAGGTTTTGTCCAACAATATCCATGGATTATTTTGATAATACTTTTGATAAACTTTGCTCTTGGCAAATGGACAGGTTTGCGTATCAGTGAATATATTCGTTTTAAACACGTCATCAAAAATGCTGAACATCCTAAAAAATAGCGAGGAGATTTTGGGCATGAACGCTCGAAACTTGAAATATATCAGACCATACAATCTTTCTGGCTCTAAACGTCTTGCTGACGACAAGCTTTATAGCAAGGAAGTTATGAAAAAGGCTGGATTACCAGTTCCTAAACTGATAACAAGAATCAGATCCAGAAATGAGTTGGACGATTTTGATTTTGGAAGTTTGCCAAATAGTTTCGTTCTCAAGCCAAACTTTGGATTTGGCGGTGAAGGTATTTTGGTTGTTTATGGGAGAAGAAAAGACCAGGACAATGTATGGGTCAAAGCAGACAGAAAAATCATTACAGAAAATGATCTCAAAACACAAATTGGTAACATTCTTGACGGTTCTTTCTCACGAACCAACACACCAGATATTGCTTTCTTCGAAGAACGTATCATGCTCAGCAAGGATTTCAAGCCATATACATACAAAGGCATTCCCGACATTCGCGTAATTGTATTCAATAGAGTGCCTGTAATGGCCATGTTACGAATTCCAACAGAGCTCTCCGGTGGAACATCAAATATGCATATGGGTGGAATCGGAGTTGGGATTGACATGGCAACTGGAGTTACGACGAGCGCCATTCAATTTGATCGATCGGTTGAATATGTTCCGAACAAGAGACTTCTATTGAGTGGAGTAAAAATTCCTTACTGGGATGATATTCTCAATTATGCTGTCAAAGCTCAAGATGTTTCTGGGCTTGGATATCTCGGAGCTGACATCGCCATTGATCGTGAACGTGGACCTGTTTTCATGGAACTGAATGCAAGGCCAGGTCTCTCGATTCAAAATGCAAATGAAGAAGGGTTGCTTGGACGATTAAGGAGAGTCGAGGGACTAAAAGTGAAAACAATTAAAAGAGCAATTGCTCTTGCACAAAATCTATTCGGCGGAGAAATTGAAGGGGAAATTGAAGATATGTCTGGAAAAAAGATAATAAGAACCATTGAGAAAATAAAACTCACCGGAAAAAATGGCAAAGAACTTGAAATAGAAGCAAAGATCGATACTGGGGCGCACTCAACTTCAATAGACAAAGATGTTGCGATCAAGTTAGGATTCTCTGATGTAATTGACTATTTTGACAAAATTGAAAAACCAAAAGACATCACAAGAAAAACAGGAAGAACAATAAAGAAGGAAATAAGAAAAAAATATCTTGAAAAACATCGTGATTTGCAAGATATCGGCATTATCTATTCTCCAAGTGGTGCTACAATCCGACCTAAAATAATCCTGAATTACGTGATGGATAGAAGAAAAGTTGTCTCAAGAGCAAACATCGTTCGTAGAACAGATCTCAAATATCCAATGATCATTGGAAGAAGGGACCTCAAAAGATTTATGGTAGAAATTCAATAGAAACAATGACAAAAATTGTTCTGATCTTATTTTCCAAGCAATATATTGACAAAAACAAAAAAAGTCAAAAGCTAAAAAAAGGCTTTGAAAGCCTGTATATTTTTGCCAAAAAAAGAGGAATATGTTTTTGTAAGGCACCAATCTCCTGCTTTAATAAAAAAGAGGAAAGTTTTGATAAAGCCGAATTTTTTGAAAGTGGCCACTGGATACAAAAGCCAGACATAGTTCCGAATGTTATTTATGACAAAACGCCGTTCCATATTTGTGAAAAACTTAAAGAGGATCGAAGAAAAATATCACGAATTTTCACCTTTATAAACGATTTGGCTCTAAGCGAATTGATGAGTGATAAGTGGCTAACATACCAAAAATTCAAGATATATTCACCTAAAACTGTTTTAATCGAAAAGGGTGACGATCTGGGAAAAATAAAAAGCTTAGACTGTGAAAAAATAATTTTAAAACCGCTCTCTGGTTCTGGAGGAAGTGGAATAGAAATTGTAGATCATGAAAAAATTTCCAATAAACAATTTCCATACATAGCCCAAGAGCTTATAACAACAAACACGGGTATCAAGGGGATAGTTGATGGTCCTCATGATCTGCGTGTAATTATCAAAGATGACAAATTGATATATTCATATGTGAGAATTCCATCCAGAGGGAGACTACTGGCAAATCTTTCACAGGGAGCAAAGATCAAAGTGATTGATATCGAAAATTTACCGACGCAGATCCCAGAAATAGCATCACATATTTCAAAAAAACTTGAAAATTTTCACCACAAACTTTATTCCATTGATTTTGCCTTCGACAAAAAAAACAAACCATGGATAATTGAAATGAACTCCAGGCCGGGGATTACTCTTGAAAAAGATGAAGGGGAAAAAGGAAGAATTCTCTGGGACAATTTAATTGAAATGTTTAAAAGTTGTTAAATCGTATATGAAAAAAGTATTAATTTTGTTTGGAAGATCGAATTGGAAGAAAAGTAAACCCTTTGGCAACAAAAAATATTTATATTCTTATGAATATTTCTACGAACTGTGTAAGAAGCAGGGAATGCAGATATACAGGGCTTCATATCAGTGGTACAACCATGATAATAAAAAGTTTGATAATGCCTGGACTTTTGAAGGGAAAAACAAACAATGGAAAAGAGTAAGTGACATCAAGCCGGATCTGATTTTTGATAAAACAAAGGCCACGCCGGAAGCCTATTACGAAAAAGAAAAGATCGCTAAAGAGTATAGTTTTTTAAATGATCTACATTTCACAAAGCTCATAGACAACAAGTTATATACAGGATTACTGTTTCCAAAATGGTCTAAGGGTAATTTATTAACAAAGAACGTGCGAGAGCTTGAAATTGCACTGGAAAATATTAAGTCTGAAACAGTAGTGCTAAAGCCACTCGAGGAAAGCGGAGGAAGAGGGATCATCATTGACAAAAAGGATGAGATTCTAAGACTAACAAAGAAAAATAATTTTGTTTTCACTCCATATATTGTTCAAGAGTTTATTAACACATCAGCAGGAATCCCTGCAGTTATGAAAGGAGTTCATGATCTACGACTGGTTTTCATAAACGACATGTTGGTTTATTCTTATTATAGACAACCAGCAAAAGAGAAACTACTTGCCAATCTTGTTCAGGGTGGGAGAATGGAAATTGTTTCTTTAGAGAAGCTTCCAAGAGAGCTGGATCCGATTATTAGTTTCACTCATAATATTTTTTCTCCATTTCCTTCCAAGATCTTTACTGTCGATATTATGTTTGATGAAATGCAAAAACCATGGATTGTCGAACTTAATTCAATGCCGGGGATGTATTTTGAGCCTGGACAAGAAAAAATAAGAAGGCATTTTTATCAAAAATTACTTGAGGTAATCAGAAATGAATGTGTCAATCAGATATAACAGGTAATCATTTAACAACAATGCAAGAAATGAACACAAAAATAGGATCTGTCACAGATGTCAAAAGATCGATTGGTAATAATGATTATAAAATTTTTGGAATTGGCGGCACACCAATAACACGTGCGGAAATCTATTCTCTCATCGATGATTTTGAATTGATCTGTACAGTTCCTTCTGGCGATCTTGCATGTGTTCAGAAAAAGCTCAGAGTCACTTGTTTTGAAATGAGAAATGAGAAGGGTTTTTATGTGAAAAAGCCAGACAAAATACTTGCCAATCCCAAGGTCGTTGAACATATCAAGGAAAGGTCAAAAAATAAAAAAGTTGGTATCTTACTCATGAAGCCTACAAAAAAGGCTACGGAAATTTGTGAGAGAAATGGTTGGACCTTACTTGGAAATAAAGATGAAATTGTCAAAAAATACAACAATAAAAATGAGTTTCAAGAACTACTCAAAAAAATTAATGTTCCTACGAATGCAATCTCCGTTAATCTAACTGAACTTCCAAAAGAGCTTAACAGTGCATTCGAGAAACTGGGCAATGATATAGTTATTCAATTACCAGAAAGTTGTGGGGGCAGGGGAACTTTTTTCTTTAACAAAAAACAGCAAGAAGAAATTCCAACCTTGATCAAAAAAAGAGTGAAAACTTTAAACGAAGATGTTCCTGATGATTCCAGAGTTGTTATTAATAGTTTTTTCGAAGGACCATCCCTTAGCTCGCTTGGTTGTGTCACGAAAGAGAACGGAACTATTTCTTGTGATCCACAGTATCAATTGATAGGTATAGAGAAGGTCACTTGTGGTAAAACTGATGCAACGGGGGTTTTTTGCGGGAATGACTGGGTTCTTTCAAACGATATTCCTAATAATATAAAAGAGCAATCTCAAGAAATTACTGAAAAAATTGGCAATAAACTTAAAGAAAATGAAGTTTTTGGCATTTTCGGAGTTGATTATATTTGGGATAAAAAGAGAGATGTTTTGGTTCCAAATGAGATAAACGTTCGAATAACTGGGGCTTTTCCAACAATAGTTTTTTCTCAATTGGAAGCTGGCACGGTGCCACTGATTGCGTTTCACGTACTGGACTTTTTGGATATCTCATACTCTCTTAAAGATTCCGAAATTTATAATAACAGAAAACGGAAAAAAGGAGCTCATTTGATCTTGTTCAATCCCAAAAGACACGATGTCGTTTGTGGTAATGAGATCTCTGGTGGTGTCTATTCTCTCGACAAAGAAAAGCATGTAAAATTTGAGCGTCTGGGATTCGAGTTTAACGATATAAAAAATCCCAAGGAATTTATCATAACAGATGGGATTCCAAGCAAAGGAGTTGTGCGAAAAAAAAATAAGAAAATCGTCAAAATAATAACCAAGGAAACAATCTGTAAAAGTCCTCAAAAATTGAACAGATGGGGAAATGAAATTGTTACCGCAACATACGAAGCTCTTGATTTAAAAAAAAAGAAAGAAAGACTGGAAATAATTTAAACCGGAACAGGAGAACAAAGACACCAGAAATAACAGCCGAGAGCTTGGATGAGACAAAAAGAGTGGTTATTACAATAAACAATAAATAAAATAACGGAGGTGTTAAAAGTAGTTTTATTTAAAACATTAATTCTATCAATTGGACTCGCTATTTTGGCGAAAATAATTTTGTATAATAAATATTCCATGAAAAAGGATTCAAAAACTGGAAAAGTTATAAAATTGAATAAAAACAGAGATGGATTGAAATCTCAAAAACCAAAAAAATACCGCAAGACAAAAATTGCACTTTTTTTGTTTGGAATGCTTGTTTTAACAGGTATCGTGGCAATTGGAAGTCTCTTTGCTTTCTATGCAAAAGATCTACCAAATCCAGAACGAGTCAATCGTCGTGTCGTTGCAGAATCAACCAAAATCTATGATCGAACAGGTGAAAAGCTTCTCTATGAAATTCATGGGGAAGAGAAAAGAACAATCATTCCTATGAAAGAAATTCCTGATGCGGCAAAATATGCAACAATTGTACTTGAAGATGATATTTTCTATGCTCACAGTGGCTTCGATATTGGAGGACTCATTAAGGCTGTTTGCCACGAAGCCTCTTCTGCGGCTGGAATGGGTGATCTTGGTGGTCTTTGCCCTCAACGTGGTGGATCAACGATCACTCAACAATTTATTAAAAATTCAATTTTAACCTCTGAGAGAAGCTATTCTAGAAAGATTAAGGAAATCATTTTGGCAATAGAAATAGAACAAAAATTTGAAAAGGATGAAATTCTGAGAATGTACTTGAATGAAATTCCATATGGATCAAACGCCTATGGAATTGAAGCTGCTGCACAAACATTTTTCGGCAAACATGCAAAAGAACTAACACTTGCTCAAGCAGCAATGTTGGCTACACTGCCAAATGCACCAACATACTATTCGCCTCACGGTACGCACACAGACAGACTGCTAGCAAGATGGTCTCACACCATTGATCAAATGGCTAATCTGGGATACATAACGGATCAACAAGCCGAAGATGCAAAAAATGAAGACATTTTGTCTCAAGTTAAATCACTTGTAGATGATATTGATGCTCCACATTTTGTTCTCTATGTAAAAGAAAAACTTGTTGAAGAATTTGGAGGAGATGAGATTAAAAGCGAAGGACTAAAAGTGGTGACTACACTTGACTGGAACTTGCAACAACTGGCAGAGAAAACCGTCCGAGAAGGTGTTGAAGAAAATGGTGAGCGTTATAATTTTGAAAATGCAGCCTTAGTTGCAACCAATCCTCGAAATGGCCAGGTTCTTGCTATGGTTGGTTCTCGAGACTACTTTGATGAAGAAATTGACGGAAATGTTAATGTTGCAACAAGACTCAGACAACCAGGCTCATCTTTCAAGCCATATGTATATGCACAAGCTTTCCGTGAAGGATATACACCAAAAACAACACTTTTTGATGTTAAGACTGAGTTTTCTCAAATAGCTCAGAATGAATACAAACCACAAAACTATGATGGCAAATTCAGAGGACCAGTACAGATGGAAGATGCCCTGGGCATGTCTTTAAACATTCCAGCAGTAAAGGCGCTCTACCTTGCAGGAGTCAAAGACTCAATCAGACTTGCCAAGTCAATGGGAATTACAGATCTCAATCAACCTGAGAGATATGGCCTTTCTTTGGTTCTTGGTGGGGGAGAAGTTAAACTTCTTGATCATGTCGGTGCATTCGGAGTCTTTGCGAATGAGGGAGTTAAACATGATCAAAGAGTGATCTTGAAAATTGAAGACTCAAAAGGTGAGGAACTGAAAAACTATGAAGACTCAAAAGGCAAACGTGTTCTTGAAAAAGAAGTTGCCCTTGAAATGTGTGAAATTCTTTCAAACAACAAATTTCGAGCGCCTACTTTTGGGACAGCAAATCCACTAAATATCTCAGGAAGACACGTGATTGCAAAGACAGGAACAACAAACGAATATCGCGATGGTTGGTTAGTTGGATCTTCGAAGTCACTTGCTGCAGGTGTCTGGACAGGAAACAATGACAATAGGGAAATGGCAGTTGGTGCTGCAGGAGCAAACGTTGCTGGTCCAATCTGGAACACTTTCATGAAAGAAGCGCTCAGTAATCATCAAGATGAAAAGTTTGAGGATCCAAAAAAGCGAGAGAAGAGTGACAAAAAGATCATCGATGGTGGTTATAAAGTCGTTGAAAGAATTGATGTTTGCAAATATGACGATGGAAAATATTGTCTTTCCAACAAGCATTGTCCCAAGAAAAAGAAAGATGACAAAAAATATTTCACTGGCCATAATATTTTGCACTATGTCGACAAAGAAGATCCATTGGGGAAGGAACCGAAAAGGCCGAAGGATGACCCTCAATATAAAAATTGGGAAAAGGCAGTTAAAAAGTGGGGCGAAAAACACGCTGATGGCAAAGGAAGAGATATTCCTCCAGAAAAAGAATGTGATGAAGATCATTTCTCAAACGATTTCTCTAGTATCAAAATTGCATCGCCAGGGAATGATGATACGATAGATAATGACAAAATCACTATCAAAACAGACATTTCTGGTGTTGCTGAAGTTAGACAAGTAGATTTCTTTTTTGATGGTGAAAACATTGGATCAAGAAGCAGACCTCCTTTTGAAATTGACTACAGAATACCTTCTAGCAAAAACAACAAAATAGTGGCTATCCGTGTCAAACTCTATGACGAAGAGGACGGAAACGATGAAGATAAGATCAGTGTGAAAATAGATATACATGATGGATTTTTCAGTTTGTGGAACTACTTCAAGACTCAAAAAACTATAGTGTAGCAATACATTGTTTTTTGCTCAAAATGTATGGGAATTTTTATTTTCGTGCATTTTTTATTTTTTAAAATGAGGCAGATAATATCTTTCAAATCTTGACAATCAGCACGGTTTCGTTAGAATGAAGAACGTTAGCAAACAAACAATGTGAATGCTAAATCGTATTTACAAATGCCATAATCATTAAATTACTTATAAATGGCAAAGCAAATAAAATTCGACGAAGATGCACGTCGAACAATAATGGAGGGAATTAGTAAAGTTGCCGACACAGTGAAGGTGACACTCGGTCCAAAAGGAAGAAATGTTGTGCTGGACAAAGGTTTTGGTGGTCCAACAATAACGAATGATGGAGTTACAATTGCAAAAGAAATTGGACTCGAAGATAAATATGAGAATATTGGAGCAGAAATGATCAAGGAAGTCGCCAATAAAACAGGTGATGCAGCTGGTGATGGAACAACAACAGCAACTATTCTCACCCAGATCATTGCTGAGAGTGGAGCAAGAATGATTTCAAAAGGAATGAACGTGATAGAGCTGAAGAACTCAATGCAGAAATATACCCGGCAGACAATCAAGAACATTAAGAGCGACAAAGTTTCAAGCAAAGTTGAAGGTGGAGAAATTGCTCAAGTTGCGACAATTTCAGCACAGGACCCCGAGGTTGGAAAAATTATTGCAAAGGTTATTGATGAAGTTGGAAAAGATGGTGTGATCACTGTTGAAGAATCTCAAACATTTGGTCTTGATTTTGAAATAGTGCGTGGAATGAAATTTGATAAAGGATACATCTCTCCATACATGATCACCAACACAGAAAGTATGGAATCAGAGCTCAGTGATCCAAACATTTTAGTCACAAACAAGAAAATTTCGGCAATTAATGAGATTCTTCCTCTTCTTGAGAAACTTGCACAAGCTGGCAAGAAAGAACTCGTAATCATTGCAGAAGATGTCGATGGTGAAGCTTTGGCAACTATGGTGGTTAACAAATTGCGTGGAACATTGAATGTGCTTGCACTCAAAGCTCCTGGGTTTGGAGACAATCAAAAAGCACTCCTTGAAGACGTTGCGATTCTCACTGGTGGACAAGTTATTTCTGAGGAAAAAGGAATGAAACTTGACAGCGTCGAACTTTCTGATCTTGGACAAGCTTCAAAGGTAATTTCAACCAAAGATGACACTACTATTGTTAGTGGAAAAGGAAACCAATCAGAAATTGATGCACGAGTTGAGCAAATCAAGGCAATGATCGAAAAAAGTGATAGTGATTTTGACAAAGATAAGCTCAAAGAACGTCTAGCTAAACTTGGTGGTGGCGTAGCTGTAGTCAAGGTTGGTGCCGCAACAGAAGTTGAGCAAAAAGAAAAACAGCATCGTGTTGAAGACGCTGTCGAAGCAACCAAGGCAGCAATTGAAGAAGGAATTGTTCCTGGTGGTGGTGTTGCTCTACTCAATGAAGCAAATAAGCTTGCAAAGATCAAAAAACAGGAAAGGGAGACTTTGAGCGTTGAAGAAAATGCTGCGCTTGAAATTCTAACAAAAGCTCTTGAGGCACCAGTGAAGCAAATTGCATTCAATGCAGGTTTGACTGGAGAGCTTATTGTGAGCAAGATCATTGATCTACAAAAAGAGAAAAACAATCCAAATTTTGGCTATGACGCAAACAAAAATGTCTTCGATGACATGATTCATGCCGGAGTCATTGATCCAGTGAAAGTTGTTGTGTCAGCACTTCAAAATAGTGTTTCAACTGCAGCCATGCTTTTGACAACAGAAGCAGCAGTTACTGACATTCCCGAAAAGAAAGATGACTCAGCATCCGCAGCAGCTATGGGTGCTATGGGTGGAGGAATGGGAGGTATGGGTGGAGGAATGCCAATGATGTAGTATTCACAAAATCTTTCCATAAAAAAACGGCTTGGCTCGATGATTCGAGTCAGCCGTTTTTTTCGTTCTGAGTCTTTATTTCTCAGTCGATTTCAAGTTCAGTTTCTTCTTGGTTTCGTATTGATTTTCCAGCTTGGTCGATGCACCAAAGAATTTTTTTGTGCCAAAGAGTACAAACACTCCCCAACAACATAATTGCCAAAAGTGCCGTTGGTCCAATGTAGACTGTCTTCAGCCAGTATAACTGAACAACCAGAGCCATCGCACAAGTCAAATGGACAAATTGTCTTATTTTGCTTGAGACATGAACATCTAATCCAATTTTTTCTTTGATGGCTTCCACACCACAACTAATGTTTTTCTTGGCAACAAAAACTTCAATGCCCACAAGAATTGCAACAAATGTTACAGTCAAATAATTTGTGGTGTGGTGCAGAAAATTCCACACCAGGGCAATTCCCAAAAAGCGATCGCGAAAACCGTCAATGAATTTCCCCACCCAACTGTGTTGATCGAATTTGGTAGCCAAGTAACCATCAAGTAAATCAGATAACCCGATAAGGAAAATTACAATAGGAATAGTAGTAGTCCAAAAATTGGATTTGAATTGAACAATGTAGAAAATTGTCAACAAGATTCCAATCATGGTCACTGTGTTTGGTACCGTCAGAATTTTGTTCCTCACAACCTCTCTGAGCACATTACTGCCAGAGAACTCTCCAATTAGATAATACGTTAGCTCTTTCAACATTTGATTTCTCCTCTTCTGTCATTCTCTGTTAATTTTCAAAAAACTAAAGTATTTAACATTTATTCATCTCATTTAGATGTTAATTATACTCAACGTAAACCGTCAAAATTGCAGTTCAGATGGTAAAAACATCCTCAACCGCATACCATAGTTTTTCCTTCTTGACACTCATAGCTCCTCCTCAAAAGCAAGTTTCTAAAGATTGTCGAAATCATCATCAAAGGGATGAAAAGGGTCATAACCGTTTTTTTTCACGAACTTCATGCGAAACTCCCGCCACTCCTTGTTGGTATTTTCCATTTCCTCCATCTTCTCACTGATCCATGTCCAGATTTTTCTTAACATTTCCATGTTTCCACCTCCAAAGGATTTTGAAAGTTACAACTTTGACAAAAAATACTTTTGTCTTGCCAAAAAGATAATACGCTACATCACCAAATGAGACGTGAATACCTTTGATATTTGTTCCTATTTTAGGCTCATTTCCTTTTCCAAAGGTGATTAAATTGAAAATATGAAATTGACAAAGAAACTCGTTTTTTAACCAATCATTATACATCAAACTGCAATAATTGTCAATAGTTGATATTTACTAAATTATACAACATTTGACAAATTTTTCACAGTGTAATAGAATCTAATTAGCAGTCTTATGTATAGAGTGCTAATTGACTAAATTAAGAATAAGTCAATATGCTCAGCGAAAGACAGGGAAATATTCTAGCCTCAATAGTTCGAGAGCACACTGCAACAGCAGTGCCTGTTGGAAGCACTCAGCTCGCAAAAAAATATCATCCTGAAATTTCACCAGCAACAATTCGAAATGAAATGGGAAAACTGGAGAAAGATGGCTTCATCATCAAACCTCACATTTCATCAGGTCGTGTTCCATCTGACAAAGGTTATCGATATTTCGTGGACAAGTCGCTCAAGACAAAAGAACTTTCACAAGATGATCAAAAAAGATTGCAAGTTGAATTACTCAAGACAAAAACACAGAACGTTCGACTTTCATGCACACTCGCAAAAATGCTTTCCGCAACCTCTCACTGCATGGCAATAAGCGGAGTAGTGGGAAAAAAGGAGTTTTTTGATTTTGGAATGCACACCCTTTTAGAAGACCCGGAATTCAATGAACTTGACGATATTTCAAAAATTTTTGCTTCACTGGATCTTATTGACGAAAGAGCAGAGGAATTGCTGGCCCAATTGGAGGATGGGGAAACAAAAATTTTTATTGGCAAAGAGAACCCTATCAAGGAAATCCAAAAATGCTCAATGATTATTGCACCATATCGTTCAGCAAGTGGAGAGCGTGGAATTCTTGCAATTGTTGGACCAAAAAGAATGCACTATGGCAAGAATAAAACATTGATCGATTTTGTGAAAAATATTTTTGGAGAAAAAGACAAAACAATGATAGCTTTTGTTGTCTCATTTCCGTTTTCTCAAACAATAAATTTCTAAAACTTGGACATGGTAAAAACAAATAACAAGGAAGGTAAAATCAAGGACCCTCAGGAAATTGGACTGGTTCGACCAATGGCAATAACAATAAAAGCTGTTGTGGTCAGTACACAGAGTGGAAAAGTATTACTCCTCAAACGCTCAAGAAAAGAACTTTTTAACAAAAATAAATGGGATTTGCCTGGAGGACACATTGAAAAAGGTGAAACGATCGAAGAATCTCTGAAAAGAGAAGTCATGCAAGAAACAGGATTGAAAATTGAAGTGGGACCGCTCTTGCAATTCACCGAATTTGAAAAGTCACACAAAGCTTTTAAGCAGGAGAAGAGAGGCTTGAGGTTCATTGCCTTGTCTGAAAGTGAAGATGTGGAGTTGGGAAAAGAGCATAGCAAATTTGTTTGGTTGACATTCGAAGACGCAATCAAGAAACTCTCAAATGATGGATTTGAAAAAGAAAAAAAAGAAGTTATGGTCCTTGCTAAACAGAGAATTGAAATGGAAGAAGTAGTTGAAAGTTGGAAACGAACAGTAGCAGACTTTGAGAATTTCAAGAAAAGAACAGAGACAAGCAATGAAGAATTTCGTAAATTTTGTTTAGAAGGTTATGTAAATGATCTCTTGCCCGTTTTGGACAATTTTGAAATGGCAACAGACCACATTCCTGAGGATCAAAAAGACTCGCCATGGATCACTGGCATCATGCATATCAAAAAACAACTGAAAAATGTCCTGGCAACACAAGGGGTGAGTGAAATTAAGAGCAAGCCAGGAGAAAAGATTGACGTTTCAAAGCATGAAGTGATCATTTCGAAAGACAAGAATGGCAGTTCAAAAGTGAGCAAAGTTCTCAAGAAAGGATATGAAATGAATGGAAAAGTCATCAGGCCTGCAATTGTTGAAGCAAAGTAGTTTATACATTGAGTATTTAGTAATTTATTAATTGTTCAAATGTTGTTGCATCAATTTGTCAGCAACACGAGAACCAAAAAAATATGAGAAGAAGACATCAATTAGTACACTGGGATCCCTTTGCGGAACTCACAGGTCATTGGGATGACGACATGATCAGCGGAGAATTTGCTCCAGCTGCAGACATCTATCAAGACAAGGACAATGTGATCGTTGAAATGGATGTCCCTGGCATCGATGGAGAAAAAGTTGACATCTCTGTTGAGAATGATGTTTTGACTGTTTCTGGATCCAAAGAGGAGAAAAAAGAGGTTAAGAAAGAAGATTATTATCGAAAAGAGATCCGTTGTGGAACTTTTTCTCGCTCAATCATCTTGCCTATGCAAGTGAAAGGAAATGAGGCAGAGGCTCAATTCAAAAAGGGAACATTGAAAATCACTCTTCCCAAGGCTGAAGAGGTCAAACCAAAGAAAATCGCAGTTCAAGTCAAAGAGTAGTAAAAAGCAAAAGGGCGGACTTTCCGTTGAAAGTCTCGCCCTTCCTTGCTTGATTACCAAGATTTTCTAGGTAACAGTAGCATTGAGTAACCCATCCAAATGAAACTCAGCGTTTCCGATTATGAATCTGATCTTTTTCTGATTCGTGCCCTGACCAGCTAGTTCTTGAATCTTATTGACCTTTGCTCTGAAACCATTCAACATGTCCCTAGTTTTTTTCCAATGATTATTCCTCCCTTATCCTGTAATTTTTATCAAACAAGATACATTTTTATTTTCAGAAAAACATATTCCAATTCTATATTTGAATGAGTTTTCCTGTCAATAATAATGTTGTTATCTGTCAATAACATAAACACGACAGAATTTTTTAAAAACCATAATTAATCAAGAAAAAACAATGGCAAAAATTTTAGGAATCGATTTGGGAACAACCAACTCTGCTATGGCAGTTGTCGAAGGAGGAAATCCCGATATCGTGGAGAACAAAGAAGGTAACCGCACAACACCTTCAATAGTGGCAATCAACAAAAACGGTGAGCGACTCGTTGGTCTTTTGGCCAAACGTCAAGCTGTCACCAATCCTGAAAACACAATTTTTTCAGCCAAGCGATTGATTGGAAGAAAATTTTCAGACTCTGAAGTTCAAGAAGCTTCAAAAAAACTTCCTTTTAAGGTTGAAGAAGGTGACAAGGGAGCAGTTGCAATTCAAATGAATGGCAAACAGCTCAGACCTGCAGAGATCTCTGCAATGGTCTTGCAAAAACTCAAAGCAGATGCAGAAGCAAAACTCGGAGAAACAATCGAAGAGGCAGTAATCACTGTCCCCGCATATTTCGATGACTCACAAAGGAAAGCAACCAAAGATGCTGGTGAAATTGCTGGTCTCAAGGTGAAAAGGATCATCAACGAACCAACTGCAGCAGCTTTGGCATATGGCTTCAACAAGAAGAAAGACGAAAAAATCGCAGTCTATGACCTTGGAGGTGGAACTTTCGACATTTCCATTTTGGAGGTTGGCGAAGACACCGTGGAAGTGAAATCAACAAACGGAAACACCTATCTCGGTGGAGACGACTTCGACGAAAAAATTATTGATTGGATTCTGGAAGAATTCAAAAAACAAGAAGGTGTTGACCTTTCCAATGACCCCTTGGCTCTGCAACGAATCAAAGAAAGCGCTGAAAAAGCCAAAATTGAGCTCTCAACAGCACAAGAAACAGAAATCAATCAACCATTCATCACAACTGGAGATGAAGGACCAAAGCATTTGGTGATGAAAATTACTCGAGCAAAAATGGAAGAACTTATTGGTGATTTGGTGGACAAAACACTTGAGCCTGTGAAAAAGGCACTTGATGATGCAAAACTGAAAGCTTCTGACATCAATGAGATAGTGATGGTTGGAGGAATGACTCGCATGCCATTGGTGCAAAAGAAAGTAGAGGAGTTCTTTGGCAAAAAACCATCAACTTCCGTAAATCCAGATGAGGTTGTTGCCATGGGTGCAGCAATCCAAGGTGGTGTTCTTGGAGGAGATGTGAAAGATGTTCTGCTCCTTGACGTGACCCCGTTGACTTTTGGAATTGAGACATTGGGAAGTATTGCCACACCACTCATTGATCGCAACACAACAATTCCAACTTCAAAATCACAAATCTTCTCAACTGCCGCTGACAATCAGCCATCAGTTGAAATTCATGTAGTTCAAGGAGAGCGCAAAATGGCCGCTGACAACAAATCTCTTGGACGTTTCATGCTTGATGGACTTCCACCGGCTCCACGAGGAGTTCCACAGATTGAAGTTTCTTTCGACATTGATGCTAATGGAATTTTGAACGTGAAAGCCACAGACAAAGCAACTAATAAGGAACAATCTATTCGCATCGAGGCTTCTTCCGAAATGAGCGATGAGGAAATTGAGAAAATGAAAAAAGACGCTGAAATTCACGCCGATGAAGACAAGAAAAAAGCTGAGGCAATCGAAGTAAAGAACAATGCAGACACATTGGTACACACCACTGAAAAAACCTTCAAAGATGCTGGTGACAAAATTTCAACTGACAAGAAAAAACCAGTTGAAGAAAAACTGGAAGCTTTGAAAAAGGTCAAAGATGGTGACGACATCGAAGCGATCAAAAAAGCATCTGAAGAACTTTCTACCGAAGCACAAAAGATAGGCGAAGAGATGTATAAAGCCGCACAAGAAGCTCAGCAGGCAACCAAGGGTACACCTGAGCCAGGTGGAGATGGCCAACCACAAGGTGGCGATGCTCAGCAAGGAGCCGATGGCAAGCCCGGTGATGAGCCAAAAGTGAAAGAGGCAGAGGAAGTGAAAGAAGATCCAAAGGAAGAAAAGAAATAGACTTATTATTCAAGCGGGGCGCAGAGCCCCGCTTTGATTTTAAAAAAAATGGATCAAACAATCGATAAACAAGTAGAGTTAATAAAGAAAATCATCATAATTGGCAAAAAATTGCCTTCGAATATTGATAGGATTGGAAATATACCTGTTGCAAGTGGAGTGCATAATATTCGAAGAACAATCTTTTTTAATATCCAAAAATTTTACGCTGAAATATTTTTCAGTCATGCTTCCTTTTTATTAGAAAAGATAAGGGAAGAAAAGAAAGAAAATTTTATTTTCTTTGTACCAAATCTCAGAACTCTTCTGGAAGTCTATGCCAATCTGCTACATTTTTTAAATCAGTCTGATGATAAAAAAGCCGAATTGGGAGAGAGTATCGTTTTATGCCAATTGTCAAAAAATATATGTGCCATCCCAAGTGACAAAAAAAGTAAACATCTTGAGTTGAAAAAACAATACAGCACACATTTAGATATACTGAAGTCTTTTTCTGATAACTGGAAGTTGTTTGTTGACCCACAAAAATTACCCAACAAAAAGAAACTAAGAAAAATGGAGCTAATTAATCCAGAAGTATACACCATCTTCAAAAAAAATAATTACTTTGAAAATTGCTCTGAATACACAAATAAAGTATTTGATGGAAAAATAACAAGAGATTCATTGTATAACTTTTATAACAACTTATCAGATTATGTTCATGGTAGTTTTCTCTCTTACTCTAAGACGTCAAAATCAACAATAAATGAACAATATTGGTTGATAGGAAAAGTCCAATTGTTTTCTATGTTGATAATTGAGTTGATTAATAAAAAAGTAATTCATAACGCAAGACAAGCAGAGCTCGAAAACTGGGTAAAAGAATTCCAAGAACAAATAACGGACTTTAAATACTATTGGCAAAATAAAAAACTTGGAATAATTTAATTTAATCAGAAGAAATGAATCAACAAAACCATAACAACAATCAACAGGGGCAAGGACAGAATCTTAACCAACAGCAAGTTCAGATCAAAGCTTCTGAGAAGAAGCTGAAAGGGGACTATTCCAATCTGGCGAAGATCCTTCACACCAAAGAGGAATTTGCAATTGACTTCATGAGCGTATTTCCTCCAACAGGAACATTGAACAGCCGAGTGCTTTTGTCTCCAGGCCATTTCAAGCGCTTGACGAAAGCAATGGATGAGAATTTGAAAAAATATGAAGAAAAGTTCGGTAAAATCGAATCCTCTGCCGGCCCAGAGCAAAACAAAATCGGTTTTGAATAGTAGCGACTATAGTCGCTACTAAAGTACGTACTATAGAATGCTACAACACTTGACAAATCTTTTATTTCATGTTAGTCTTAAACGTCAACTGAAACTGTTCCAGTTCAACGAAGAGATAGGAGGAAAGAAAAATGGACAAAGAAAATGCGAAAGGGAGAAAGTGGGGAAAAATGAAGATTAACAAGAAAGTGATTTGTCTTTTTCTTTTATTACTATTATCACTGATAATAGTAATAAACATAGGTAACAGCAAAGTATCTCTTATCGGGAGGGATGCTCCAAAGGGAAATATTTTTTGCTTCATTAGCTTTTGTAACGAAGCCAAAAACATCTATTCTGTTTTCGGCGTTGTCGCCGGTGAGGCTGAAGAGGATATCGTTTCTTTAATCGGTGTTTCCGCTGGTGAAGCAGGAGGAATTATATTTTCTTTAATCGGCGTTTCCGCTGGTAAAGCAGGAGGGGATATATTTTCTTTAATCGGTGTTTCCGCTGGTGAAGCAGGGAAAGCTGTAAGAGGTTTGATTGTAGTCAGGGAATTGCACTTATGGCCACCTGTCATAGAGTTGTCAGTTCTTGATTATTGAACATTCAATGTGTTAAATTAGCCACCAGTCGGAAATCCGGTTGGTGGCTTCTTTTATCCGCCATTAAAACCTGTCTGTCGATAGACGTGGGAAAGCATTACTATGATCATGATAATAAGCGTTACTACTAATCCATAACGCCAGTAGTCCGATAGACACAAAATCTGTCCCACACCAGAGTGAACGATATACCCAGAAATATTAAAAATAATCTCTGAAACAGTTAGCCAAAAAAAACTGATCTTATAGTATGCTGTCTGAATAAAATGAGATACGTATTGGACACTTCTATTAAAGAAACTATGCTGAAATAGACTGTCCAATATTTAAAACTATCTCATCATGAAAGCAACTCAAAAAGGATATTATCTCATCCCGAACATA
>JAYEIQ010000021.1:0-25475 GCA_034660175.1 Patescibacteria group bacterium
TCCAACTTCTTGGAGTTGGAACTTCGGTGACGGTGGGACTAGCAATTCTCAAAATCCATCACATATTTACACCAACACTGGCACATACACTGTCATATTAACTGTCTCAAACTCTGATGGATCAGACACCGAAACGAAAACTGGTTACATTATTGTGCCTAGAGTACCTGGCGCACCAGTAAACTTTCGGATCACAGCTCCATAAGTTCCTTATTAACAACAAAAATAAAAAAATGAAACTTCATTACAACTAAAAAGCGAGACTTGAAAAATCAGGACTCGCTTTTTTGATTATGCTGGCGCTGTGGGACGATGTTCGAATGTGATTAAGGCACGATAATAGCAGTAAGAGCTTGTGAAAGTTAATTTTTGATGTTATTTTCAAGATGCAAATAACTAAAAATTGATTAAGGTCATATGTCAACCAAAAAGCTCTTCATTCCAGTCTTTTTGTTGAGTGTTTTTGTATTTGCTTCGTGCTCAAAAAAATCAGATGACAACGGACAGAATCAGCAGAATCAACAACAAAATAATCAAAACCAGCAACAAATTGTTGATCCGAACAATCAAAACCAGCAACAAAATAATCAGAACCAGAATAATAATAATGGACAACAACAAGTTGTTGATCCATATGAAGGTTGGCAGACTCATCGGAATGATGAGTTGGGCTTGGAATTTAAGTATCCAAAAGAATATGTTTTTGATGACAAAAGTTCAGTAAAAAATATCGCATTTGATTTCAGAAAAAACACTAACGATTTCTTTATTGTAAAATTAAAAAAAGGAGAACCGATTGAGTTTTATCTCGATACTGTGGCAAATTCAGAAACCACAATAGACGGAGTAAGCGCTAATATCTATAAGCTTCCCGAAGGGTATTGTGATGGTCCTGGCTGTTCTCCTTCTTTGGTTGTTGTAAACTCATACAAAGATGGAACAAATTATGCAATTGAGTTTTTTGGTACGAAAGAACTTGATGACGAGAAAAAGTTAATTTTGTCAAGTTTTAAGTTCCTTTAAATAGGTTAAGTACTTTGAAAATTTACTACAGAAGAAATCTCAAAGAGTGATTATTTATGTAAAAATTTGATAAATTGATACGAAAGGAGAGGTAATATGGAAAAGATTCGAACGAAAGTTTTGTTGGTTCTTGTAATCGGAATGTTTATTTTTGCAGTTAATTCTCACGAGTGTCTGGCATATGACACAGCAACTGAATTCGATTATCCCGTGGGAAAACCTGATGGCAATGGCTACGAAATATCAGGATGGAATTTTCTTGAATGGAATGGTAGTGTATACCATCCTGGTGAAGATTGGAATGGTGAAGGAGGTGGAGACACCGACAAAGGAGATTCTGTTTACTCTATTGCGAATGGAAAGGTTGTTTATAGTGCAAATTATGGTTCAGGATGGGGTAATATAATTGTCATAAAGCATAGATTGCCAGATGGAGACCATGTTTGGTCGCAGTATGCTCATCTGGAAACGAGATTAAAATCCGTTGGAGATGAAGTTGACGTTGGCAAGAAAATAGGCACTATTGGTAAGGGCTATAACAATGAATATACTGCTCATCTTCACTTTGAAATTCGAAAAAGTGATTTTGCTCCAGATGCCTGGGTTGTTGGTTTATCTCAATCACAAATAAGAGATAAATACTATTGTCCTTCTGACTTCATAGAAGATAACAGGGAGTCAGGCCTCCCCGACCTCGACGTCTCCTATCTTGAAGGACGTTTCTCCGGCCAGAGCAATTGGCGAAAAGAGTTG
Organism: Patescibacteria group bacterium; assembly: GCA_034660175.1. Lineage (GTDB taxonomy): Bacteria > Patescibacteriota > Minisyncoccia > Moranbacterales > DUUL01 > JAYEIQ01. The sequence continues at coordinate 1,777 of JAYEIQ010000021.1, forward strand.
GTGATGTACACCAATGAAACAAAGACCATTGAACTCGAAATGAGAGTTGACAACGATGGTGAAGCTGAAGCTGACAAAGATGATTTTGAAATAGAATACTACTTTTCCACAGACAGAGACTTTGATGACGATGAAGACGAAAAAATCGGAGATGATGAAGTCAATTATGATCTTGAGCCCGAAGGAGAAGATGACGATTCTGACACTGAAGAAATGGAGATTTCCTCTGCAGAAATTTCCGAGCTATCCACTCCTGGAACATATTACTTTTTCATCTACATCGACTCCGATCTTGAGGAAGAGCACAATTCCAATAATACCTCTAAAGAAGATTCTGATTCTGATGAATATGTCAAAATTACTGTCATAGCTCCAGTAACACCTCCTACAGCAAACTTCACAGCATCTCCAACCAACGGAACTGGACCTTTAACTGTCACTTTCACGGACCAGTCAACCAACAATCCAACTTCTTGGAGTTGGAACTTCGGAGATGATGGGACCAGTAGTTCTCAAAACCCATCACACATTTACACCAACACTGGAACATACACTGTCACATTAACTGTCTCAAACTCTGATGGATCAGACACCGAAACGAAAACTGGTTACATTATTGTGCCTAGAGTACCTGGCGCACCAGTAAACTTTCGGATCACAGCTCCATAAGTTCCTTATTAATTACAAAAACAAAACAATGAAATTTCATTACAACTAAAAAGCGAGACTTGAAAAATCAGGACTCGCTTTTTTGCTTATGCTGGCGCTGTGGGACGATGTTCGAACGTGGCTAAGGTATAGAAATTGCGTTAGCAATTTGTGAAAGCTGATTTTTATGATGCGAAGGAGTTAATCAGTAAGCTCACTCTGATCGCGCTTTAAATGATGAAGTGATATCATCAAATGCAGCTTCATACCTCTCAATATCCTCGTCTTCTATTCTGTTATAGCTTAACATCAGACTAAAATATCGATCATCACCACGGACTAAAACTGTAGTTAATCTCTCACCAGCAACATAGACGTCAAAATCTCTCATAAAAGCATCTGTTAACTGCTCTTTTTCCTTTATTATTCCTGAGAATATTTTAGCTGGAACACTTCCAATTTTTAATTCTTGAATAGTTACTTGATTGTAATTTTCGTTATAATTCTTTTCTTTGAGATCTGTGTATTCTTCCCAGGAATGATAAAAAGCAGGGTAGTCATTTGAAATAACAATAATTGGGGTCAGACTTTTATTGCCCTCTCCACATTCAGTTATGTCCTTACTATCGAAAGAGAGTCCTGCAAATCCATTGCAATCTCTCACAAACATATCTTCTAGATAGATAAATTCAAATCCAACGCTATATCCATAGCCCTCATTAATAAATTTTTTCACACCCTTTTCTTGTTCTTTCTGTTCCATTTGCTTATCAAGCTTGGAATTCCCCTCTTGTTTATCGTTTTTGAGCTGTTGATTTTGTTTAATCGGTTGAGTTGTCAGTGTGGTTTTCTTTTTCTGTATAGCCAAAAAAATAACAACACATATGATAATTAGGACAGAAAGAAGCACAAGTGTTTTTTTCATATTTTTTCTTTAACTTTTGTCTAAACACAGATTAGTCTAAATTCAAACAGAAATCAAAGTTTTTCTTGCTTCTTTTGTTAGTTATATTTGCTGGCATTGTGGGGCGAAGTTAGAAATTATATCGCTCAAAATCATTCGACGCCATAATATAGCAATATAGCCTTCGCTATAATTTCAGTGGTAACGCCTTTAGCTAATGACACAGAAGTTTTAGTTATTTTTTCTATCCATTTTCTCACATTCTTCCCCAGAGTCTTTGTTTCCTTGACTTTCTCAGTATCATCTTTTTTTACAATTTCTTTAAGCTCTTCTACTTCTTCTTCTGAAACATCAAATTCTTCCAACTGCTTCTTTAGGCTGTTGAAATCTCCTTCCACAATATTAAATGTTGCAGATTGACTCACATTCGAGTTACTGCTCGAAATATTGCCAACATTTCCGTAAACTGTATTGTTGAAAATTTGGCTAACCTTCTCCTTTTTAATGGGTCCACGCTCCTTGCTAATTTCAACTTCACCAGCTTCTGGGTTCTCGGTTTCTACCATAAGAACGAAATTTAACATGCGGTTCTTTACAGAATCAACCAATGAAACAACCGCAGTATTTGGTATCTCTTTCCAAGCTGATAGACAGTTCATCCCTTTATATATTTTTTCTCCTAAAACAACTATAAAATCGGATGACCATGGCTCCCTAAGGTTTTCTCCCTTGCTAGAATTCACTAGTGATTCGTAAGCTGATATTGGTTGCAAACAATACGACTGTTCAAAATCAGCCCTATACTTCTTAGGAATATAGCATAATGGTATGTTCGCATTTTTCAGACCACTCTGAAACGCCCCACTAAAATCGCCCTTTGACTGAACTTGTATTACTCTGTAGTCAGGCAATTCTTCTTTATTTTCATAGCCATTCAATTCTTTGTTTGCCCAATCTTTCAGCTCCTCAGAATCTAGTCTGGAAGCCAGTACTAAACATTTCCTTAACACGGAAGACACATCAACGTCTTTTTTTATGAGATCATTTTGAATATCTTGCAATAAGGACATTTTTATTTATCTGTAAATTATTAAAATTTTTATTATTATACTCCTAAATACTAAGTTTGCAATCCTTTCTCCAATTCTGATCTTTCTCGAAATAGTTTTGGAAAGAAAAAGGATTGTTTTTTTATCCATGTTTCGTTAGAATAGAATTACAACTGAGTATTGGATTTATTCCCAGCCTAAGTCTCGAGTTCTTGAGATATGGCTGAAAACCCACGAACATAGTAACGGTCTTCTGATCGTTTTTTTTCTATTATAGATACATCTTTAGATACATCTTTAGATGCATCTTGGCAAGAGTCAGTCACATAGAATAATTTGGATTAGATACGTTACAGTGTTTGTTATATACGACATTGATCTGTCGTTTCAATACGAGATAATCCAACTAAAAACTCCCCAACCACACTTCGTGCAGAGGGGAGTTTTTGACTTCGTTAAATCAGTTGAAAGAACATTTCGAGTTACATTTTTCAAGGAAGAACCTCGGCATCCACATTTTGGAGCCAATGCAGTTGGCTGTCATCTATGGTGATGAGATGAACCTTGAAAGTATAGGTTCCGGCAGTGTGTCCCTCTTGGGAAAAGCTGAAGAAATCATCATCAGTTGCTGTTCTTTGAGGACTTTCCATGGTCCACCAGTAGTTATCTTCATGGAAGATGTCAATCTTCCATTTGTGGTTGACGTTTATTTCCGTTGCTCTGGAAAGCACATGGATGTACTGCCCCAAATTGAAGGTTGATTTTTGATTTATGGGAGTGTCTCCATTCACTCCTTCAGCGGTAACGGTGTCTTGATAGACATAGTCGTCTCCGTCGGGAGGTGGCGGAGGAGGAGTTTCACTGACAACGGCATTTAGTGTGGCGTGAAGTTCATAGCCATCGCCATCATCAATAAAAACCTCAAAGGTAAAGGTTCCAAGAGTGTGTCCGTCTTGGATGAAGGTGAAATAGTCAAAGGTTGCAGCAGATCTCCATTCAGTTTCTGTTGTCCACCAATAAACTCCTTCGTGATAGATGTCACATTTCCAACGAAAGGAAGTGGTGGCATCGGTCAGTTTGGCCAGGATGTGAATGGGATCATTCAGCTCGAAAGTTGTTGTCGGATTCACGGCTTCATATTCTCCACCTCCCAGATCATTGACGTTCTCGGCTGTTTGAGCAGAGGAGAAGATGTAGGGCTCTTGCGCCTCAATCACTTCGATTGTTGCAATCGCCGTCTTCACTTCTCCCCAACTGCTTGTTGTGGCGAGAGTTATGTTTTTTGTTCCCGGCGTAGTGAAGGTGTGACTTGGGCTTGCTTCAGTGGAAGTAGCTCCGTCGTCGAAATCCCAAAGATAGGAGCTTATTGAGCCCGGACTTCCTTCTGATAGATTAGTAAAGTCGACTGTTAGAGAAGCTTCTCCTTCGGTGGTGGATGCTACAAACCAGGAGTTGAAATGAGGGAGGTTTATTTCCAGCTTTCCGAATTCATCGGTTTTCATTTCATCCGACACGTCCCTGTCATCCCCACTTTCGGTTTCTACGTCGATGTAGAAATACAGCGTTATTTCCCTTTCATTGATGTTCTCCTGAGTTATAGGGAAAGTGAAGTCGTGCCTCCCCAAGCAGTCAACTTTGATGGTTGTGAAGTCAGAAGAAATGGAAACTCTTGTTTTTGCCATAGTCTTGTTCTCTTTGTCTCCTTCGTCAATGTCAACTTTGTCATCATCCAGTCTCTTTCTTTGGCTGTGGGGGATGTCAAAGTCTTTCTTGTCTTTGACAATAAGGTAGTCAATGTCAATATCTTCCAGGTCATGGTTCGATCTGTTTTCCACTCTTGCTTGGGTGTGAAATTCAAAGCTTTGGCCAGGGCCAAGATCAATATCGACTTGTTCATGCCAAGAGCCAATGTCAAATGGTCTGATGTGGTGATGGGTGATGTGGACGTCGTCTGCGTCAACATATGGATTGGAGTTTGTAGCATCACTGTCTCCTCCGAAGGGGTAAGTATAGGAAGAACTTACCGTATTGAAAAAGGCATAGCTCTCCAAACTGCAATACTGCCCATAAACATAAAGCTTGCCATCGGTCGGCGAATAGGTTGGAATCAGCTTACAGGTCGCAGGATCACGAAAGCGTTTGACAAGAGGATGTGTTCCTCGACAAATTGGATCCCAGATTGGATCTATTAATGCACTACTTACTTGTCCATAAACAAAATCATTGACAACATTGTTACATGGATCAGACAGTGCCCAGGGAGAACTTTCGACTTGATAAATGAATAGATTATCCTTAATGAGTTGCGGAACATCCGGCACTTGAGTTAAAACTTCGTCCACGAAATCACTTATATCCTGGATGTCGTGGAGATGTTCGTAAGCAAGCAGAAAATTCTTGAGAGCCGAGGCTGAACGTAGTTTGTCCTTGTATGCAAGATTCACAACTTGCACCAAAGCTGCCATTGTCACTTCATCAACAAGGACTTCAATAATTTCTTCTGCATCAATGGCATATAAAATGGTCACTTCCATTATCAATGCCTCGATATCAACCTTGAGCTCTCCGTTACTATTCAAACTTGCCTCAAAATCACCTATATCTATAAGATTTTCTTTTAATTGCCTAGTCCGTAAAGCAATTCTAATTGTGTTATCGCTACTCCAAACACGAACCCTTTTGTCATCCATCCCATTGAAATCAAACACCAGTTTTCTATCAATAAAGCTGTCGTCAAGTTCAGATGCAAATCTCTGACTACCAGATGAAACCGTAGTGTAATCAAGCATTCCAATCTTGATATTTTCAGTTGCCCAGCAGTCTGTTGTCAAACAAACGAGAGCAAGTACTATTGCCAAAGCAAAACTCTTCTTTCGTTTCTTAATTTCCATCTGCAATCCTCCTTCTGCCTGTTTCGGTTGTTGTCAAAAGCCAGGTTAAGTCATTCCTTTGATCTTCCTTTTCCAATCACCTCCTTTCTTTTGCTATATTTAGTTTTCAAAAAACAATGTTTTCTAGCTTAGAACTGTTGTCCTAACTCATATAAATATTCGAATTTCAGATGATTCATTTGAAATTGTAGTCAGTCGATATACTTGAACGTGCTTATGATACCATCAAAAATTCTTTTTGCATCGTCTGTTTTTTTGTAAAAATGGAAAGTGAAACCTTCATTGCCACGACGAACAATTATTGAAAACAAGGTCTTCTCCTTGTCAACCTTTTCAATTAAGATCTCTTTCTTCGTGTCAATTTGAATAATATAAAGCTTACTTTCATATTCAAATTGAGACCTTAGAAATTTGATGTGAGTTCTTATATCAGCAGGTGTTGCTGTGTCATCAGTAAAGTGCATCACTACTGTATCTGTTGTTATGTCCCTACCATCATATTCATCTTTTGCGCTCTCACTCATGCAAGCACGTGAATATTTGTCAGATGGTCTTTTATAGGTAAATTTATCCTCAGCACAAAACCAATCTTTTGGTATCTTCATTTCAATTCGCAAATCCTCATTTCTGTATGTCTGCCAGTCGGAAGTATCAACTTCTTCAGGTTCATACATTCCATCAACAAGTTCTTCAATGTTTTCCACATCTTCAACTTCCACAATTCGTTCATTTGATTCTCTTCTGATGTCTTCCGGTGTTTTTTTCTTTGGATTTTTATTTTGGCTATACCAAAAACCAGCAGCAACAGCTACCAGCACCAAGATTAAAATAAGAATAATGGTCTTTCTATTCATAATATTTATTTAATGATTTTTAACATATCAGCTTATCACATATTAACAAAAAAAGATTTTATCCACAAATATTCACAAAAAAGTTATTCTTCTTTTTTCTGCCATCCAGCTTGATCATTGCGGTAGATTAAAGGGGTCAGCGGTAGATTAAGGATCAGGTACCTTTTTTAGGCCTTTCCCTTTTTCGTAGAGTTGAAAGCAGCCCGAGATTCTAGAGATGGAGCAACCTAAATAAAAACACTATTTTAGAAAACAATTGTTGAAACAATTTCAAGAAAATCTTCGGGGTTATTATTTGAGAGTTTCTTTGCTCCCGGATTTTGTTCCCATTCAAAAATCAAAAAGAAATCTTCATTTTCCATGGAAGGGCTGACAACAAAGATGGCGTTGCCTGCGCTCTCTCCTTCATACCTTCCGTACGAGTCGATCAAGTCATATTTATCAAAGCTCAAGCCATTGATATCTATGGTTGAGTCGGGATTTTTTCTGATGTAGAGCTTTCCTGTATCATCCGATATGTCATTTTCAGCGTACAATATATCCTCGCTTTCCAAGGCCAGCCTTTTATTTTTAGAATACACCCCAAAATGAATCGGGGCGTTATCCGATCCAATTTCATAATTTTTAATTTTCTGAGGACTTAGTTTGTTGTTCTCAAAAAACCAGTCTTTTGGATACTTCACTTCAAACCCATATTTCTCATTTCGATATGTTTTTCAATCGCTCATATTAATCTCTTCGGGGTGCTGTTCTTGGTTTTGCTGTTCGATTTGCTGCTGCTCCAAAGTTTGTTGCTTCCTGGCTTCCTCTTTCCTGATTTCTTTCACGGTTAAATAAGTTGCAACAAGGAGTAACAGAACAAAAATTGCCAGCACAATAAGTATTTTTTTCACAGCTAACCTCCTTATTCAATTTTCAATGATCGTGAGATTGAATACATGACCTATTCATGCACCAAAGAAAAATTAATTGTAACCTTTCTCAGATACACAAAATTCATTACAATTCCATTCCATGCAATTCCTCATATGGGTAGAGAGGTTCACTAAAATTATGATTCTTTCTTTTACATTCTTCGACTTCTTTTAAAATTTCCTCCTTAGAATAATAAATCCCTCTAAGTTTTTCTACCTGTTCATCTGGTGACAATTTTCGTAGTTCATTTCGAAAATCATTCGAACATTTCCCCCCACATCCTGCCACACATCTTATATATATTTGTTGCAGATGCTTTCCTTCCTGAATTTTCATATAAATAAAAAGAATAGAGAAAGAAACAAAGAAAAGAATAATAGCTGATATCAAAACTATCCAGACTTTTTTATTAGTTGTCATCTTGTTGTTGCTTATGTGATTATATCCTTTTATTCTTTATCTAAACTCAGATTACTCGCAATTTAGGCAGAAAATCAAGGAATTCATTGATTCTGTATGTTTAATGAGGAGGGGAGGAGGCCCCGTACCAAATAGGTACGGGGTAAAGATTTTCGCGTCGCTACGCTCCTTGTCCAGGGCAGCGCTGAGGGGAGGGATTCGGTCACGAGTCGCTTTCTCATGAAAAGGGCCGAGGGATTTACCCGATGCTTCGCTTTCGGGCATAAACTTCTCATCCCTCCTCCCAAAATATTAAAACACACCCACTAAAGCGGGTGCGTTTTAATATATCTCTGCTGGGGAGGAGGGATTTTCGCGGGCCCGTTAGTGGGCCCTTGTCCAGGGTGGCAAAAAGTCCTCGCTTGCTCGAACTTTTCGACGTTCATTACAATAATTTTTTGCTAAAAATTATTTAATTCACTTCCACCCGTTCGAATCCCGTTCTCTCAAAACACATAAATAAAAAATACCCATTAAAATTGGTATTTTTTATTATTATGCTGGGGAGGAGGGATTCGAACCCCCGAATGCATGGACCAAAACCATGTGCCTTACCACTTGGCGACTCCCCAAAACTAATTGTGATTGTCAACTATCTCTCTTTTTTCATTTACTCCGTTGTAACTCTTTAAATATTTTTCTCTTTCCCTTGCTTCAGCTCTCGAATCGTATCTTTCTTTGTAAATTAATTTGAAGGGCGTTCTTGATTTGGTAGACTTTGTCTTTCCTGAGTTGTGTTGTGAAAGCCTTTTTTCTACATTTTCTGTTATGCCAATATAATAATTGTTGTCCTTGGAACTTTGCAGTATGTACAAATAGTAATTCATATTTATATTTGTATCTTACCACTTGCCTGCCCGCGGCTGCGCCTTGGGCGCGGCCAGGGGCGACTCCCCAAAATTTAATTTCTAATTTCTAATTTGCAATTTCTAAACAGTTCTTTAATTTTTTAATGAACCAGATATTTTGTTGAAGATTAGTGTCAGTTCGTGAGCTTCTTTCCAAAGTTTGCGCAAATCTTCTTTCAGTTCTGGATTTGACGTGGAAAACATTTCTATCCAATACTTTGTTTCCTGAATTTCTTTCCTGCAAATATGAATCTTGTTTCTGAAATCTTTTTTAGAAACGGCTGCATTGGCCTCACAGTAATTTGCTCCAACACTTGTTGCTGATCTTATCAGCTGCGAAACAATATTTCCGTTGATGTCGTTTCTTCTGGTTTTTGCCGACAACAAAATTATCTCCTTGCTGAATTTTCTCGTTCTTTCTTCCAGGTCATAGTTCATTGCGTAATTTCGTCATGATAAAATTGTTTATAAATTGAAAATTACAAATTGAAAATTTCACTTGACTATTCTTCCTCCCAAAACCTGCATAGCATCATGAAGAATATTGCCTTTCTTCTTCCCCGAGCTTTTCTCGGAGAAATTCATATCCGCACATTCCTTTTCAGTCAAGAAAATAAGCTTAACAGTCGTATCGAAAATTGTACCAATCACTTTCTGGACTGTCAATAAGTTGTTTACTTCGCTCAACTTGTCTTTATAGAAATCATATTTCGTTTTGATGTATATCGTTCCGTCTTTGGTGCCGCAGGGAATACAGTTTTTCAAGAAAGCGTGAATTGAATGGTTGTGTGGTTTTACATCTTCAAGAATATTTGACCACTTTTCGATAACTTCTTCCAATGAAACATTTCTAATAGGTCTATTTGGTTTTGTCTCCTCTTTGGCTGTTGCTTTTTTGGGCTTGGCCTGCTCTGAAACTTCTTCTTTCTGGGAAAGTCGTGCTTCTGGTCGTTCTTCTTTTGGCTTTGAAACTTTCTGTGGGACGTTTTCTTGCTGCTGAGCCGGCGTTGGCGTGCTTTCTTTTTGTTTGAGTTGAGGCTCAATTTCTCTCTCTTTGGTCATTTGCGGGTTTTTTGAAAGATGCCATTCAATAGCAGCCATTTCAAGCGGAAGCTGGGGAATTGTCGTGTCTTTAAATCTTTCAAGACTTTTTTGGAAAAGCTCCAGAAGCGTTACAATCTCGCTTATAGTTAGTTTTTTTGTCAGGTCCTGAGCAATCTTGAGTTGATCTTTTGAAAAGGATGATGTCAGTGCGTCATTTCCGACAGGATCTGACTTGGTCACAAGCAGGTCTCTGAAAAAAGATAAAAGAAGTTTGTTGAAGTTCTTGAGGTTGACGCCCTCGTTTTGCATAGTGCTGATTTTTTTGATGCAAGCAGAGTTGTCGTTTTCAATTAGGTCTTTTGCAAACTCAAGAACAATTCTTTTGGAAGATGTGCCAAGAATTTCGTGAACTTCTTTTGCAGTGACTGACTCATCTTCAAGTGCGATGATTTGTCCGAAAAGTGACTCTGCATCACGCATTCCACCCTCTGCTTCAATTGCAATTGTTTCCAGTGCTTCTTTTTCAATTTTCACATTTTCATTTTTGGCAAGCTGCTCAAGTCTTTGAATTATTTGATCCTGTGTTAAATTTGTTATATCAAAGCGTTGACAGCGAGAGATGATCGTTTCTGGGACCTTGTGAAGTTCTGTTGTTGCAAGAATGAACACGGCATGTTCTGGTGGTTCCTCAAGTGTTTTGAGCAGAGCGTTGAAAGCACCGATTGAAAGCATGTGAACTTCGTCTATGATATACACTTTTTGTTTCAGCGCAGTTGGAGGGAGAGGAATGGTTTCTTTTAGATGTCGAATGTTGTCCACCCCCGTGTGTGATGCCGCGTCAATTTCAACAAGATCAATTGCCTTGTCATTCAAAATAAGTTTGCAATTTTCGCATTTATTGCATGGTTCAATGGCTATTGAACTTTTTTCATCTTTGGATATTTGAGGGTCGGTACAATTGATTGTTTTTGCAAAAAGGCGGGCTATTGTTGTTTTTCCAGTTCCACGAGGACCAGTCAGTAAATAGGCATGACCAACACGGTTGTTTTTGATTGCGTTGGTTAGAGTTCGGACAACATGAGCTTGCCCACTTATTTCAGAGAATTTTTTTGGTCTATACTTTCGGTAAAGAGTCATCATGAAGATTGATATTCAGTCATTGGTACTCAAAGTGATTTAGGACATTCTTAATTATAGAGTGCCAGATACAAAAGTCAAAAAAAGTCCCGATTGCTCGGGACTTTTGCAAAAAGCTGATATAGGAAATTTATTTCTTGAATACGATAAATTTATATCCCAAGAAATTCCAAACCAATCCAAATGCTGTGCCGAATAGAGCGCCGACAGTGCCCCAAAGATTGTCATTGAGGAAAAGGAAGTCTGCTCCAACAACTGGTTTCAAATAGGTGACAACGAGAGTTGCGACAGAAACATTGATGACCGCTCCAACAATCGAGACAGCAAAAAATTGTGAAAATTTCTGAACCTCTTTATCTTTTGATTTGTCTCTGAATGCCCAGCGTTTGTTCATGAAATAGCTGAATGTTGCAGCGGCAAGAAAGGAGATTGTTTTGAAGGCCGTGTAGGAAACTCCTTCGTTTTGTCCAGTGGAGAAAATTAAAATGTTCAGAATGACAAGATCGACACCGGTGTTCATTCCTCCGATGAGAGCAAATCTAATGAACTGTCCAATGACAGGGAATTTCTCTAATAGCACTTTTATCATTTTGTTTATTTTTAGGTTTTGCAAAGCTATTTTTCTGTTTGTGCTGGTTGGCCAGCCTCTTTTTTGAGTTGTTCAATATCTGGTGTCCATTCGTTAATAATTAAATCATTGTTGGCTTGTTTCTTTCTTTCTTGCTCAATCTCTTTTTGGAGTCGTTCAATAGCGTTTGGTTTCTTTTGCTCTTCTCCTTCCTCTTCTTGTGGTTTGCTTGGTTCTTCGTTGTCAACAAGTGACTCTCCTTCTTTTCCGACTTGGTATGCCGAATCATTTGCAACGCCAATTTCGTATGATTTGCGAACAATGTTTTCGATTGCAGCCCATATGGAATCTTCATCTCTTGGAACAACAATGGTGACCTCGTCTCCAAGTTCAATTTTGAAATAGGTTGCTGCTGCAAGAAGAACTTTAAATTTTCTCTCTTCCGTTTTGATGACAAAGTTTCCTCTCTCGTCTTTTTCTGTCACTCCGATTAAAAATCTTCTGTCAGTTGGACCAATTTGTTTGTATACAAAATTTCCTTCAACAGTGATTGTCAGCTTGAGCATATCTCCTTCGACCAACTTTGACTTCGAGGCATAGTTTGCTGGCACTGGATATTGCTTTCCATCCTCGCCAATCATAATTTGTCCATCAAATTTTCCCATCATCACTTGTCCTTCTGAGTCAGACGAAAAATTGCCTCCACCTGCTGGTGAGCTTTTCTTGTCTGTTTGAATCTGAATCAACATTTGTTTGGCAGAAGATATGGTGCGTTCTGCAGTTGCAATCATTTCTTGAAGTGATTGTATCTTCTCGCTATTTTCTCGTTCTTCCTTTTTGGAAGAATTTTTCTTTGCCATCTATTTTGTTTTGGTTATTTTTTTTGCTTTTTGTTTGCTCTCATTCATCATTATTATAATGGAGCTCTGATTTTTCTGCAAGATATATTTTTTGTGTTTTGCACTAAAGCAAAAAATCAAACAACCTGTTATCTAGTTATTGTTAGGGTGTTGTCTACATTTGAAGTATTGTTTTTTTACAACGTCCAAATTTAACACTTATTTCTGTTTGTGTCAACAGGGATTTTCGCTTTTTTTGTCTTGTTTGTATGTTATCATTTTTCGCGTTTCTCCTTTATTATACGTGTGGTAGGAGCAAATCTTGTTGAAAGAGCTATAAACATTTACTTTAAGATAAAACAGTGGTAGCATTTAGATATCATGAGCTTAATAGAATACAGGCTCAAGAGGGATTTCAAAAAGTCCGGAGAACCAAAACCGGGCACTCGAAAGGTGCCCGAACAGGGGTTTGTGATTCAAGAGCATCATGGACGGAACTTGCACTTTGATTTTCGTTTGGAGATGAAAGACGAAGAAAGTGGTGAATTTGTTCTAAAATCTTGGGCGGTTCCTAAAAACTTGCCTTTGGACAAGGGAATTAAGCACTTAGCAGTGCAAACAGAAGATCATCCACTTGAATATGCAAATTTTGAAGGTGAAATTCCTCAGGGAAATTATGGTGCAGGCAAGGTTGAAATTTGGGACAGTGGTCGTTGGGGCATGATGAAGGGGAGCATTTTGGAAAGGAGCCTGTCTTTTAATTTGCTTGGCGAAAAGGTCAATGGTCGTTACCAGATGATCCTTACCAAAGGGTTCAAAAACAAAAAAGATAATCCGAGAGACAAGAAAAAATATTGGTTGATCTGGAGAAAAGGGGATGCATCCTTGTGAAAGAGGAAAACGAAAAGTCCAAAATTAGAGAAAGACAAAAATAAACATAAAACAAAAATTCCAGTTAAATACTGCAATTAAAATTGCAATTTAACGGGGCAAGAAAAAAATGCAGCCATATCAAAACTGGCATGTTCACACCATAGCCAATGTCTTGAAAAACTTAATCACCTCAGAGGATGGTTTATCTTCACGCGCAGTGAAGCTGAGACTCAAGCGCTATGGAAGAAACGAACTGCCACAAGAAAAAAAGTTGTCAAAGGTGTTGCTGTTTTTGAGGCAGTTTCATTCACCACTGATGTATATTCTTCTTTCTGCGGTTGCTATTTCTTTTTTTCTTGGGCACTATTCCGATTCAATCTTCATTTTGTTTGTGCTCTTTATCAACACTGTTGTTGGGTTTTGGCAAGAAAATAAAGCAAACAATTCATTGGCAGCCTTGAAGAAAATGGTCAAGGTGAGGGTTCGAGTGCTAAGGGAAGGAGCTGAAAAAGAGGTGGATGGAGAAGACTTGGTTGTTGGAGACGTGATCATTTTGAATCCGGGAGACAAGGTTCCTGCTGATGCACGGATCATCCAGTCAAAAGAGCTCAAGATGAACGAAGCATCTTTGACTGGAGAGTGGCAAGTAGTTGAGAAAAAGACTGGCAATCTTCCAACAGAAACAATTGTTTCGGACCGAACCAATATGCTTTTCATGGGAACATCAGTTGAATTTGGTGAAGCCAGGGCGGTTATTGTGGCAACAGGAATAGAAACTGAATTTGGAAAAATTGTTGACTTGGTGAAAAAGACAGAGGAACCAAAGACCCATCTTCAGAAAAAAATATTTCATCTCTCAAAACTTGTTGGTGTTGTGGTCTTGCTTTGTATTGTGGGAATTTCAATAGAAGGACTGTTGCTTGGAAAGAATTTAGAGGAAGTGCTGATTGCAACACTTGCCCTGGCTGTTTCTGCAATTCCCGAAGGATTACTTGCGGCAATCACAGTTGTTTTGGTTCTTGCAATGAGAAGAATTCTCAAACAAAAAGGCGTGGTGAAGAAACTTTCTGCGGCTGAGGGACTTGGTAGTGTGACTGTTGTTTGCACCGACAAGACAGGAACTTTAACAGAGGGAAATATGCAAGTCAGTCATATTCTGACTAGTACCAAAGAACTTTTGAGCAAAGAAATTGAAGTCGAGAACATTCATGATCCGAATGGTGTGACATCTGACATGTTGGCTTTGAAAATTGCATCTTTGACAAACGACGCTTTCATTGAAAATCCTCAAGATGAGCTGAACGACTGGATAGTTAGAGGATATTACACTGACAAAGCTTTGCTGATGGCAGGAATTAAGGCAGGATTGGACATGGAAGCTCTTGAGAAAAAACATCCATTGATCGAAAAACTGAATTTCAGTTCCCATGCTCGATTCGCTGCTTCTTTTCGAGGGAAAGGAAAAAAGAAAAAGCTTTTTGTGGTTGGGGCGCCAGAAGAATTGATGAACAGATCGATTAATCTTGACACTGATGGAAAACAGAAAAATTTAGGAGTCCAAGAGACTGCAAAATTGATGTCGAAATTGGAGAGTCTAGCATCAAAGGGTCTTCGTGTTGTCGCATGTGCATATCGAGATGTTGAAAACAGAGGAAAAGAAACAGTTTCTCAGATGGCAAATGATCTGACGCTGGTTGGCTTCATTGCGCTCAAAGATCCAGTGAGAAAAGATGTTAAAAAAGCAATCAGTCAAATTAGAGGAGCGGGTGTTCGGCTGTCAATCATTACAGGTGACCATCGTTTGACTGCAAAAGCTGTTGCTGAGGAATTGGGACTTGAGGTGAAAGGTGATGAAATTCTTGAGGGAAATGAAATTGAGAAAATGAGCAACACGGATCTCATGCAGAAGGTTGGGAAGATAAAAATATTTGCCCGTGCTCTTCCTGAGCACAAGCTGAAAATTGTTGAAGCTTTGCATCGTAACAATGAAATAGTGGCGATGTTTGGCGATGGAGTGAATGATGCGCCAGCACTCAAAGCTTCTGACATTGGTGTTGCTGTGGGTAGCGGAACGGATGTTGCAAAGGAAGTCGCTGATGTGATTTTGCTTGATGATAACTTTAAAACAATCGTGAAAGCGATTGAACAGGGAAGGGTTGCTTTCAGTAATATCAGGAAAGTCTTCATTTATTTGGTTGCAGATGATTTCACTGAGATTTTGCTTTTTGTTGGCGCGATGGCTTTTGGTTTTCCTTTGCCACTTCTGGCAGCACAGATTCTTTGGATCAATCTGATAGAGGATGGTTTTCCTGATATTGCTTTGACAACTGAACAAGAAACAAAAGGTGTTATGAGTCAACCGCCAAGGAGTCCTGACGAACCAATTATCAGTTCTCAAATCAAGAAATGGATGTTGTCAATTTTCGCAATCAATGGCTTGATCACTTTTGTGTTTTTCTATTTCTCTTTTAATATCACAGCTGATATTGATCGAACGAGAACGTTGGTATTTACATTGATGGCCTTTGACTCTCTGGCTTTTGCATATTCTGTTCGTTCTTTGCACGAGTCGGTTTTTCGCAAGGACATTTTTTCAAACAAATTTCTCAATTGGGCAGTAATATTCAGTTTCGTTTTGTTGCTTGCTGCAATTTACATTCCAGCGTTGCAAAGATTTCTTGGGACAACCACAATTGGATTCAAAGAATGGGGAATTATAGTTTTGATAACTGTCTTGGAAATCGAAATTATCGAAATTTTCAAAAATATTTTTCTTCTCGACAAACACAAGAAAAGAAAATTTCTTGGCAAGCTGACATTGTACAATGGCGTCAATTGAATGTGATAAGAATTCGTGTTAACCTTTAATAAGTGAAACAATACACGTATTTATTCATGAAAATGAAAAAAAAGGAATCAAATTCAAAAAAAGACAAAAAAGAGAAAGATTTGGAAAAAACAAATGGAGTTAGTGATGTTTTGGACAACAGGGTGAAGAAGAACATCATTGCGGTTTTTTTGATTATGCTTGCGCTTGTGATGTTGCTGAGTCTTTTTGGACTTGCTGGAGTGGTTGGCGAATATATTGACAATGGTTTGTCCTTTCTTTTCGGTTGGGGAAGGTTTTTGTTACCGATGGTCATGATTGTTCTAGGTGCGCTCTATTTTCGTAAGATGGAGCCAATTCGGTACACTCTGGCTGCAATTGGTGCGGTTTTGTTTTTTGTTATGTTTTTGGGCTTTGTTCATATATTCAAAGATCTTGACACGATGGTCGTTGTCTCTAAGGCAGGCAGTGGCGGTGGTTATGTTGGTCTTGCAATGGCCTATCCACTGGCAAGATTCTTGGGCAAAATTGCTGGAGTCATTATTCTGTTTGGTTTTTCTTTGATTGGACTCATGTTGATTTTCAACATGTCAGTTTCCCAGCTTTGGGCTAAATTGCGGGCTCAGGCAATGCCAGACGGAGAAACAGATGAGGAGAGAAGTAAATTTGTGGAAGGGCCAAAAAGCGAAAAAGAAAAAAAGGAGAAAGAAAAGGAAGGTGAACAAGGACAAGACGAGGAAGAGGATAATATCAAGATTGACACAATAAAATATGTAGAAGGACCTCAAGATGAGGAGGCATTGGTAAGAGAGAAAGAAGTGACTGTTTCTGGTGTTGGAACTGGATTGGAAAATGGCGAAGCCAAGAAAAATATTTTTAGTGGTTCTGGGTGGAAACAGCCACCAACTAAAATTTTTGCAAAAAGCAAAGAGAGACCTCATCAAGGAAATTTGGAAGAAAATGTTGAGATTATAAAAAATACTCTGGGTGATTTTGGAATTGAAGTTGCTCCAGGCGAATATCATATTGGACCAACTGTTACTCAGTATACTTTCAAGCCAGCAGTTGGTGTGAAATTGAGCAAAATTGTTGCTCTTCAGAATGATTTAGCCTTGGCTTTGGCTGCTCAAGCCATAAGAATAGAGGCTCCAATTCCTGGTAAGTCGTTGGTGGGCGTTGAAGTGCCAAACAAAAACAAATCGATGGTTCGAATGCGATCCATGTTGGAAAGCGATGTTTTCAAAAACAAGCCATCGAAGCTGAGTGTTGTTCTTGGAGAGGACGTGAATGGTCATCCAGTGTTGGCTAATATAGAAAAAATGCCACATATGTTGATTGCAGGAGCCACCAATACGGGGAAAAGTATTGGCATCAATGCATTGCTTTGCACATTGCTCTGTGAAAATTCTCCAGAAAATTTGCGCTTGATCCTGGTTGATCCGAAAAGAGTTGAGCTTTCGGTATACGAAGGAATTCCGCATCTTTTGACTCCGGTCATTGTTGACATGGATAGGGTTGTGAGAACTCTGAAATGGGCAATTAGTGAAATGGCGAGGCGATATAAGGTTCTTCAGGAAATGGGCTCACGAGACATTCAGTCATATAATGGTAAAGTTGCTTCCGGCAAGAAAAAGAAAGTTACTGATAAAGAGACTGGAAAGGAAAAGCGGGTTGATCTTGAGAAAATGCCATATATCTTGATCGTGATTGACGAGCTTTCTGATCTTATGGCAACTCATGGGCGAGATGTCGAGGGTCTTGTTGTTCAATTGGCTCAAATGGCAAGAGCCGTTGGAATCCACTTGATTATTTCAACACAAAGACCATCAGTTGAAGTGATTACTGGTCTTATCAAAGCAAATATTATCACCAGGGTGGCTTTCCAAGTCCGCTCTCAAATAGACTCTCGAACTATTCTCGACATGTCAGGAGCAGAAAAGCTCTTAGGTAATGGAGATTTGCTTTTCCTAAATGCAGAATCACCACAGCCGAGAAGAATCCAGGGAATATATGTTTCTGAAAGCGAAGTCAAGAAATTAGTTCGATTTATAAAAAAACAAGCGAAGAAAATAGACTTCAAGGAAAGTGAAGACCTTTCCAACTCACTGGAAGGAGACCTTGAAAATGAGACTGGAATTTTTTCAGGAACAGGGACCGAAGGTGATGGAGACGAGGAGCTTTATGCACAAGCGAAAGAAGTTGTTCTTCAGGCAAACAAAGCTTCAACGTCTATGCTTCAAAGAAGGCTCAAGATCGGTTATTCACGTGCAGCGCGTATCGTTGACATGTTGGAAGAACAGGGAGTGGTTGGTCCTGCAGAGGGAGCAAAGGCGCGAGAGGTTCTGGTTGGATCCCAGAGTGATCCTGGCTATGAGGAGGGCGAAGAGATTGATGACCAAGAGAAGCGAGAGAAGTGGAACAAATAGATCATTCTTGAAAATATAGCTATAAAATCCGGGTTTCACCTGGATTTTTGGTTGGTGAGGGGTATGATGGAGGAAAGGAGTGGCATAAAAAAGCCGTTCTGACAGTTAGTTGGTATGTTTGACAAGAAGTAAACTAAATACTATTATAGTTTATATTCAAACAATGAAACAAACTAAATGAAAAAAGTTAAAATATGCAGAAAGGTAAAACAACCTGATGATTACATTGCATCAATTCCACATCTGTTTCCAGCGGATGAGCTTTTCGATATTCCGCAAAATTTACTCAACAAGGCAACAAAAGCAGAAAGGTTGGTTGGCAAGCTTGACGGAATAACACAAACACTGCCAGATATTGAATTTTTTCTTCGCATGTTCTCATATAAAGATGCAACATCCTCATCTCAAATTGAAGGTACAAAGGCGACGATGTCTGATGCTCTGGAGGTGTCAGCCGGAATTGATATTGATGATAGTGATGCTAATGATATTGTTTTCTATATCAAAGCGCTTGATTATGGATTGAAGCGCATAAAAGAATTTCCACTTTCACTGCGTTTTCTGAGAGAATTACATGATAAATTAATGCGGGGAGCACGAGCAACACACTTTTCTCATCCTGGTGAGTTTAGAAAATCACAAAACTGGATTGGTGCCGTGAAGTTGAAGGATGCTTCATTTGTTCCACCACCACCAGAGGAGATGAAGAGAGCATTAGATGATTTAGAAAAATTTTTCTATGATGAAAAATCTACTCTATCAATAGTTCACATTGCATATTCTCATGCACAGTTTGAAACGATACATCCATTTTTAGATGGAAATGGCAGGACAGGCAGAATGCTAATCACTTTTCTGCTAATGAAAAAAGAGCTTTTGGAAAATCCAGTACTTTTTCTGTCAGCCTTTTTCAAAAAACACAAAAAATTATATTACAAAAATCTTAGCTCCTATCATAATGATGGGGACGTTTTTGCATGGTTGGATTTTTTCTTGGATGGTATTATCCAGACGGCGGAAGATGGAGTGGAAGTATCAAGGAAAATTCGTGTTATACGAGATGAGGATATGGAAAAAATTCAAGCACTCGCGAAGAGAGAATCAGGAAGCAGCATGAAGGTACTTCATTATTTATTTGCTCATCCAATCGTGACCACAAAAACTATTATGTCAGCGACGGGGTTTAGTCGTCCAGGCGCACAAAAGGTTGTTGATAGATTTATGAGGCTTAAAATTCTTGAGCGTATGGACGAAAAAAACGAATATGATCGTAAATATGTCTATAGACGATATTTCAATGCTTTTATTGATTAAATTCATGACAACGCAAACAAACACAAAAAGATACAGCTCAAAAAGTTCCGGAACTTTGATTTCTGGAGTTTTCAGGTTGGTGGGAAGAAAAGAGATTGAAAGATATTTTTGAGTTTATGAAAACGAATTCATTATCCAGGAGTAATCCGGGCTATGAGGATGGTGAGGAAATTGATGATCAAGAGAAGCGAGAGAAATGGAACAAATAGATCATTCTTGAAAATATAGCTATGAAATCCGGGTTTCACCTGGATTTTTGGTTGGTGAGTGGGTATGATGGAGGAAAGGAGTAATTGAATTTAAATATAGATTTAATTCTATGATTAATTTTGATTTTGTTTGGCTAGAGGGGTACAATTTGAATATGACAAGTATTCAATATATTAGGGATGGTCGGGCGTCTATTCATGAGAAAGAAAGCACATCTTGTGTAATGAGTGCAAACAAAAGACGAGACACCACTCCAGAAATATTGTTACGGAAAGCCATGTGGAAATATGGTATCAGGGGATATAGACTGGATTGGAAAAAAGTTCCAGGACGTCCTGATATAGCATTTTCAAAGAGAAAAAAGGCAATATTTGTACATAGGTGTTCAAAGTGCGACTTATCTTTACCGAAAAGTAATACTGTATTTTGGAAGGAAAAATTCAAGCGAAATAAAAAAAGAGATAAAAGAAAGGTGAGGGAACTACATTTGATAGGGTAGGATGTGCTTACAGTTTGGGAGTGTGATATAAAGAATAATATTAATAATGTAGTTAATAGAGTGTCAAAGTTTATAGACCATACATATGAAAAAGATCAAGGATAAGCCGAAGATTGAGAGACCAAGGGAAAAGTTGGAAAAATATGGACCTGAAAAATTGAAGGATTTCGAGCTTTTGGCTATTTTACTACGTACAGGAACAAAAGAACTTGATGTGATGAAATTGTCGCAAAAGATATTGCGAGATTTTAAAGATGAAAAGATTCTCGATGTGTCCACAGAAGAGTTGCAAAAAGTTCACGGGCTTGGCTTGGCGAAAGCGTGTGAGATTGTTGCATGTCTAGAGTTTGGAAAAAGGAAGTTAAAAGGTAAGAAAACGAATATACTTTTGACACCAAAAGATGTTTGGGAGGCAATGTCAGATATTCGTGGAAGCAAGAAAGAACATTTTGTAGTATTTTACCTCAATAGCAGGAATCAAGAGATCAAACGCGAGATTATTTCTATAGGAACAATAAGTGCGAGCTTAGTTCATCCACGAGAAGTTTTTGAGAGTGCTATCAAAGATAGTGCTTCATCGATAATTCTTGCACATAATCACCCGTCAGGAGACACAGAGCCATCACAAGATGATATTGAAATTACCAAAAAACTTGTTCATGCTGGAAAGATTTTAGATATTCGAGTTGTGGAACATGTGATTGTGACAGATAAAGAATTTAATGGGATTATATAACATGTTTAGTAAAGATATAGTAAAAATTAATGATTTTGTAACTCTTCATATTTTGAAAATTGAATCTTTGACTCCGGATTTAAAAAAACTGATAGATGATTTGATTTTGAATATTTATTCTAAGGGTGCAGATACGGATATTTCTTTAGTAAAGGTAAGGATTTTAAAATATCTTAAATCTAAAAAAGGCTCAACTCATGAAATAGGATCAACTGCTGAGTTTTTTGTTCACTTGTATTTAAATTATTCTAATTTTCAACAAGAATGCCTATATGAAAATCTCGAGGAAAATTCTTCACCAAAAGGGTTTGATGGTTATTACTCAAAAGATTCTGAGGAGTGGATTATGGAAAGCAAGTCAGGGGGCATATTAACTAAAGATATTACACATCATAGTAAAATTCAGGAAGCCTTCAAAAACTTGTCTGAGAAAATTAGTGGAAAAGATAATAAAAATAACCCATGGAGAAATGCCTGGAGGCATGTAATTGCTGCACGTTCAGATAAATCCATTGAATGTCAAATTAAAGAGATATCAGATAAGTATGACAAAGGACAATACACTGACATTAAAGAATACAATATAATACCATCATCAACTATTTTTCTTGATGGAAAGACTGTTGTTATTGATGGAGTAGAAAACAATGATTTTATCAAGATAAAAATTAAAGAGTGGGCTGATAAAAAGGAATATAAGAGAATGGAAATTATTTGTATTACGAAAAAGACAAAAGATATTTTCGAAGAATATTTAAATAAATAGTATGAATACTCAAGAAAAAGGAAATCTAACTCGCATTGGGAAAGCAGAAGAATTTAAAAAAGTTATTGAAAAACTTACTTTAGATTTAGAGATCAATGAAAAAGAAAAATCATATATTTTGTCATGTGCTATTTTGTTTTTGAAAGAATATGAACGAGACAAAAGGCTTACGAGCTATGCTGATTTTGCATATTATATTATCTTAAAATATTCATTAGCTTATCAAGATTTTAAGCCACTATATGATTTTTCTGTAAACTTTGGTTTTTATCCTATTTCAAACGCGTTATTAAAATTAGACCTTGTTAATAAAAAAATAGAAGATGTGGTAATAGAATCAAGAATTGAAGAATTTAAAAATAGAAAAGATGAGTACATTGAGACACTAGAGCAATTTAAAGAAAGTCATAATTTTTTAGAAGAAGAGTGTAATGAGAAAAGTTACATAGCACCTACTTCTTTTGGAAAAAGTTCAATTATTGAAGAATATATTAAAAGATTAGGCAACCACAATTTAAAAATTGCGATTATAGTTCCAACAAAGTCATTGTTAGTTCAAACACATAAAATGATAAAAAACGCTGAATTAGGCAAAAAAATACTTATTCACAATGAGATGTACAATAAAGAAGAATCTTTTATAGGGGTTTTTACTCAAGAGAGAGCTTTGAGGTTGTTGGCAAAAGAATTCGATATATCTTACGACATTCTTAGTATTGATGAAGCTCACAATTTATTTGATGGGGTTTCCTTGAAAGATGATGATTTAGAAAGAGGTATTTTGCTTACCCGCTTGTTATCTTTAAATAAAAAAAGAAATAATGAACATAAAATTGTTTACCTTTCTCCGTTAATAGAAAATGTTAATAATCTTAAGCTTAGGGAATATGTTGGGGAGCAAGAGATTACTTCTCATATGATTCATTTTAATATTAAAGAGCCTGCATATTTTGAATATACTTCTGGAAAAGATGTATATATGTATAACCGTTTTGTAAATGAGTTTTATAAAATAAGAGAAGAGCTAAAGGGGAAATTTGAGTATCTGAAAAATACATCAAAAGAAAAAAACTTTTTGTATCAAGCAAGCCCAAAAGAAATTGAAAGCTTAGCGGTCGATTTGGCTGGTAACTTACCAGATGTTAGTTTTGAACATGAGATAAATGATTTAGTGAAGGTTCTAGAAAGAGAAGTTAACCCTGATTTTTATGTGATTAAGACTTTAAAATCAGGAATTATTTATTTACACGGAAAAATACCTGATGTTATTAAAGAATATCTTGAGCATAAATTTAGTGTTTTAGATAAGTTAAGATATGTTGTTGCGAATACTGTGATATTGGAGGGGATAAATCTTCCGATTGATAATTTATATATTTTCAATACTGTTGGATTGCAGGGGAAAGGTATGACAAATTTGATAGGACGTGTAAACAGATTGAATGAAATTTTTACTAAAAAAAGTATTCATTTTGATAAATTATTACCATCAGTTCATTTTATTAACAATGAAACACATAATAAAAAAACCGGTAATCATAATAGTGCGTTTCTTAAATTAAGAAGTCGTATCTTTAAGGATGAAGTTAAAAATCCAATGCTTAAAGAATATGATATGGAAAAGGATATTAGCAAAAAGAAAATAGAAAATAGAGAAAGATATAGAGAAAAAATAATTTTAACTCAAAGTTTAGAAAAAAAAGTTCTTGAATTTAATTACCAAGATACTAAAGAGGAAAAAGAAAAAATATTTGATTATTTTATCATTAGTTTCAAGAATCTATTGCAACATTATGATAACATTGTAATTTAACAATATTATCGTAATTAAGCATAGATCTTATGTCTGAAACAACTGAATTAACTTTGACTGAGCGAGAAGAACTGTCCCG
>JAYEIQ010000022.1:0-56675 GCA_034660175.1 Patescibacteria group bacterium
AGTATTCTATTTCAAAATCATCTTTGTCAGCTTCAGCTTCACCATCGTTGTCAACTCTCATTTCGAGTTCAATGGTCTTTGTTTCATTGGTGTACATCACCAACTCTTTTCGCCAATTGCTCTGGCCAGAGAAACGTCCTTCAAGATAGGAGACGTCGAGATCGGGGAGGCCGAAAACTGGTTCATCATCAGTCCAAGCATCAGGCCAACGCCAACCAAGGTAGGCACCCCGACTTCTATATCATCCTCCTGAACTTTGCTTATCCAAGCGTGGATCATTTTTCCATCACCAATACACAGTCCCACGTGTCCGTACCATCCATTACCGCTACTTACATTGAAAAACACAAGAGCTCCTTCAGGTACATCATTTGGATCGTCCGTTTCTCTATCTCCAAAAACACCACTATTATTATTCCAGCCATCAATTGCACTTCCAATACCAGGAACTGACCATTCATTATACGCAGTGCGAACAAAAACAAAACACTCCATAATCCAATTGGTACTTCCCTCTTGATCTTCTGCCCAATCAACAGCATCATCAACATCCCTAAATGCAGATGCCGTACTGCACAGCAACAAAAACGCAATGACCATTGAAATTAAAATTCTCTTTTTCATCGTGCACTCTCCTTTTCTGAAGTATGAAAAAACTATACACAAGATTATCTCCCAAAAACTAATCTCTTGCTGTTTTCAAAGTACGAATGATTAACTTTATTCAATTCAACATGAAAGTTATTGTTGAAATTTGAATGTTGAAACGATGTCATCGAAAATAGATTCATAATCAGAAACAGCGTCTTCATCCAAATTATAGTAATCCAAAGCAACACTAAATACATAGTCGCCATTAACAAATAAAAGCATCTTAGTTTTGGTGTCAATAATCTCCCTTTTCATTATTTCATCTCTTGATTTCCAAATCCCAGAGAATTCTGTCGCTTGAATTCCATCGAGGACTACAACTCTTTTCGTTTTTTGACCTAGTGCCTCATCATAATAATTTATATTCTTTTGAAGTAGCTCATCTGGTCCATCACCAATATCGTATATGGTTGCAACGATGTTTATTGGAGTTAAGGTTTCATGTCCCTCTCCACATCCAGTGATATCTTCTATCTCCTTTGAAAAACCAATCAAACTGGAACAGTCTCTGATATATATAGAGCTGGGATATTTTATCTCAAACCCCCATTCTTCATTCTTATGAGTCTGCCAACCTTCATATGGATCAACAACTTGTTGTTGTCCATTATTATTATTCTGATTGTTCTGCTGCTGATTCTGATTGTTTGCTTGTTGCTGGTTATCTTGACCTGGGGGTTGATTCTGATTTACAGGCGAGTTTTCAGTAGGGGTTGGAACTTGTCTTTGATTCTTCTCCTGACTCCACACCACTGCTACCACTCCAATCACTATTACGATAATAGCAGTAGCAATTGAAAAGTTTTTTGCCATTTTTTTGTTTAATATCAATTAGTTATTGCATTTTAACCGTAGAATGAAACAATAAATCTGTCAATGTAGTTGACTTCGGTTTTCCTCCACCTTCACCCATCACCCAGCATAGATTCAACCACTTGAAATAATGGTGAATAATTTGCTCCTGTCTTTGCACAATTGGCTTTATGTTCACTAATTCGTGGTGATGGGTGGTGCTAACTGGTTTTGCTATAAGAAAAAATGTGAAAAATTGCCGGTGGGTGAAGGATCATTACTTAGGTAAGATATTGCAACGAGCTAACCATTTGGAATAAAAGGAAGTTATAAACATCAACCATACCGCTAACTACAGAAATTGCTTAAAGTAAAAAACCCCGCTGATGTTCCATGTTCCGAATTCGAGGGTTTTTGTGTTTATGGCGGCTGCTGAGGCGTTTGGAGGGTTTTTGTGGTCTCTTAAAAGTTAAAAAACACCTATTTGCATTCAATCTTATTAATTAACCATTTTCCATCAACAACTTTCAAGTAAACGACAGGGTCTTTTTTATTAATTCCTTTATCTTGTGGAAATGTTTCAATTTCTATTTTGAATTCGTTTTCTGAAATTGTTTCTCCTTCTTTGAAAACAATATATTCTCCAAATTCTGAGACTGGAGGAATGTCTTGTGAGCACGTCACAGGATCCAAGGATCCAGTTGCTACAATATCAATATCGGTTGTTACTAACTTATCGCCCTGAAGCTCAGACAAATATCTGTGTAGTCTAGTATCAACGTTATTTTCTAGTCTATAATAGGATTCTTTTGAGTACCACCTGTAAAACTCTTCGACAACAACATCAGGAGATTTCTCTGACTCTGTCTGATTTTGCTGGTTATTGTTCTGGTTTTGATTATTCTGTTGCTGTTTCTCGTTGCTCGGATCAACAATTTGTTGCTGGTTTTGATTATTTTGTTGTTGATTCTGCTGATTCTGTCCGTTGTCATCTGATTTTTTTGAGCACGAAGCAAATACAAAAACACTCAACAAAAAGACTGGAATGAAGAGCTTTTTGGTTGACATATGACCTTAATCAATTTTTAGTTATTTGCATCTTGAAAATAACATCAAAAATTAACTTTCACAAGCTCTTACTGCTATTATCGTGCCTTAATCACATTCGAACATCGTCCCACAGCGCCAGCATAAAAATAAAAAATACCCATTTAAATGGGTATTTTTTATTATATTAACAAGAGCTTTATGGATGACTTTTCTTCCTTTATTCAAAAGAAAAAATAACTGGAAACAGAAAGACAACAATAGCAGTCCAAGCAACATAAATCGGCAGATATCCTACGATAGTCTTTTCTGCTGTGGCAAGCTTTGTCCTATTTGCAATGAAACGAAAATAATCAAAGCCGATTTTGATCAAATGAAAGAACACCAAAAGATTAATTCCCAGAACAGCTATGCGATTAGGTGTAACACCATACGAAGAAAGACGGAAGCCAATCGCAGACAAGGCAACAATATTGATAATTATCACAACACTAATTAAGGCAATCGTCACATAATCGTTGAAACTGCGATGGATATCTTCAGCTCTCTCTGCGATCACAAAAATAACTAAAACCAAAACCGCAATCAGCATTGCATTAAAAACTATCAAGGTGTCCCTTTCAAAAAAGGGACTTACTCCTTGCTCGATAAGAAAAAAAAGATAAATAATCAACGTAATCAAAACCAATGGACTAAAAATTTTTGCTAAATAAGGAATGACACTCTTCACAATATTTTTTTTGAACGATGTTGCCAAATATGTCGCTACAATCGGAGACGCAGCGATACCAGCAATCACGATGTTTTCAGCGTAAAACTCAAACACATCGATCTTGATCGCTGAGAACAAAGCGATTGTTAGAAAGGTCATAATAACACCAAGAAACAAAATAAAAAACGCCAGCAACAACATTTCTCCGTTGTATTTAATAAATTCAATTCTTTTGCGATAAGAGCTGAGTTCTTTTCCCAGATATGCAATTGCCAAAAAGCCCCACAACAGAAAAGGAAGATGGATGGTTGCCAGAAAAGAACTGTGTGAATTTTCGATTGGTAAAGTATTGAAATAGCCAGCGATCGCAGCCACAGCAACCAGACTGTACCAAATTGTTTTTTTCTTGATATTACTGTGAACAAAAAAGTAGATCATAAGCAAAGGAAAAATTACAAAGGAAAAATTTCCTGGATTTACATTACCGTCATCTACATATACAAAGAGAGTTCTGGCTGCCAAGCCAGCCAATATTCCCAGAAAGACAGTTAAGTAGACCAATTTTTGATTAACTTTTTCGGTTTTTTGAACATTTTTAAAGTTCAATCTCTCGCTCCATGCTTGAAGCAGTAAATTCTCTGGGTTTTCTGAAAAAACTGAACTAAAAGCTTTTATGAACTGATCCTTATCTTCGCGATAAAAACTCTCCAGTTCTTTTGGGTTGCTCAGGTTGTTTTTGATTCTTTTCGAAAACTTCATGCGAGTCATTGGTTGACTTTTACGAGTATCTATTTATCGCATCTATATCCTAGCCAAATCTAACCAAAAAAGCAACGCTTATTTATCTTAGTAATTAATCAACAAAAAGACATTGTGCCTTTATCTTATTTTCATAGAATCGAGTATCAAGACAAATAGCCATCTTCCCCTATCCTTGCTATCATTGAGAAAAGATGTTTAAATAGACAATTAATCTTTCGAAAGTTTTTATGCTTGTTGATGACGTGACAATTGAATTGGCGGCTGGCAATGGCGGAGGTGGATTGGTGGCTTTCAATAAAAACATGATGAGCCTCGGTCCAACCGGAGGTAGTGGTGGCAATGGTGGTAATATTTGCCTCGTGGGAACCGAAAACATCGGAGCCCTCAACCAATTTCGTCATAAAAAAAGTTTTACTGCTAAAAAAGGAGAGAATGGAAAACGCCAGAGAAAAGATGGTGCAAATGGTGAAAATTTGTATCTAAAAGTGCCTGTGGGAACAGTCATCCACAATCTCACGACTGAAAGTGAAAAAGAGATCAAAAAAATTGGTCAAAAAATAACCATCGTTAAAGGAGGTGAAGGAGGAAGAGGAAATTATCTTTTTCGCTCTTCAAGAAACACAACTCCCAAAGAGAAAGAAGAAGGAAAACCCGGGCAACAAGCAAGGCTGAGACTTGAGCTGAAGTTGATTGCTGATGTTGGATTTGTTGGATTGCCTAATGTTGGAAAATCCACATTGCTCAATTTGTTGACCAATGCAAAAAGCCGTGTTGCAAACTATCCATTCACCACGCTTGAACCACACCTTGGAGCATATTATGAGTTGCTCTTGGCTGACATCCCAGGTCTCATCGAAGGTGCTTCAAAAGATAAAGGGTTGGGGATAAAATTTCTCCGTCACGTGGAAAGAACAAAAACTCTTTTTCATTTCATTTCTTGTGAATCAGAACATCCAGTAAAAGATCACGAAACAATAAGAGAAGAATTGAAGGCATATAATCCGAAACTGTTGAAAAAGAAAGAATATGTATTTCTGTCAAAAACAGACTTGCTAGATGAAAAAGCAATCAAGAAAAAACTTTCATCAATGAAAAAAGAAGGTATTGACGCACTACCCCTTTCTCAGCTGGATGATGTTAGCATCGAAAATGTAAAAAAACTGTTGAATGGCATAAAGAAAGCCAAGACTAAATAAATAGAAATCTTTCGCATACAAATAGGCTTAATTATTATCGATAAGCAACAAATTTTTAGAACGTAGCAACTAATGAAAACAGTGTCTGAAAATTTTTGCGAAGCTGCAATAATTAAACAAAATAAACACAAAATTCCTAGTTTGACATAAACACGAAACTACTGTATCATTATGGAACGTGTATATTAAACCAACGCCTGGTCAACAGGTGTATTTTATTTGAAATCATGGAAATTAGAAATATCGCCATCATTGCTCATGTAGATCATGGCAAAACAACCTTGACCGACGCTCTCATGCAACAAACTGGGATGACATCCGACCAGGAAGCTTCCATGGATAGCGACACATTAGAGAAAGAACGTGGGATCACTATATATTCAAAAAATACTTCTGTCTTATACAAAGATACGAAGATTAACATAGTGGACACTCCTGGTCACGCTGATTTTGGCAGTGAAGTTGAACGTGTCCTACGAGCAATTGATTGTGTTGTTTTGATTGTTGATGCCCAGGAAGGTCCAATGCCACAAACAAGATTCGTGCTCAAAAAATCCTTGGAGCTTGGTCTCAAGCCAATTGTCGTGTTAAACAAGATCGACAAACCAGCAGCAAGACCAGACGAAATAAATGAGATGGTCTTTGAGCTGTTTTTAGAACTTGGAGCAAATGATGAACAACTGGACTTCACAACTGTCTATGCAAACGCCAAAGCTGGATTGGCTAAACTAGATTTGGCAAAAAACTCCAAAGATCTCTCCCCTCTTTTAGACACGATCTTGAAACTTGTTCCACCAGCATCAAGCGAAAATGCAGATAAACAACATTTCAGACTTCAGCCTTTCAATCTTGCTTATGATAATTTCCTTGGCAGACTGGCCATTGCTAGGGTCTATGAAGGAACAGTCAGGTCAACTGACAGCGTTGTTGTCAAAACATCGGATGGAAAAACTTCCAAAGGAAAAATAACCAAACTTTTCACGTTCGAAGGAACTCAGCGAAAAGAGATCGAAAAAGCAACATCAGGAGATATTGTTATGGTTGCCGGATTGCCAGACATCTATATCGGCCAAACCATTTGCTCAGATCCATCGCAAGAAACACTCCCCGACATTAACATTGACCAGCCAACAATATCTTTGAATTTTCTGGTCAACAGCTCACCTTTCGGAGGACAAGAAGGAGAATTTGTCACAAACCTTCAACTCAAAGAAAGATTGCAAAAAGAGCTTGAAGTTAATGTTGGTTTGAAAATTGATTTTTCCTCCAATGAATCATACAAGGTTTCAGGAAGAGGTGAACTACACATTGCAATATTGCTTGAGAATATGCGCCGAGAAGGATATGAAATCCAAGTTTCTCAGCCTCAAGTGATCATCAAAGAAGAAAACGGACAAAAAATGGAGCCTTTTGAAGAAGCAACGATTGATGTAAAAGATGAGCACTCTGGAACAGTTATTGAAAAAATGGGAAATCGCAAAGGAGTTATGACTGAAATGAAACAAAACGATGGAATGGTCAGAATAATCTTTCATGTTCCAACAAGAGGACTCTTGGGTTATAGAGGACAATTTGTTGTCGACACCAAGGGAGAAGGTATTTTCTGCAGCAGATTCTTGGAATTCAAACCATTCGCAGGAGATATCAAAAGAAAGAAGACTGGTTCCATGATCTCAATGGTAGCAGGAAAAGCTCTGGGATTCTCATTAGACAATCTGCAAAAACGAGGAGTTCTCTATATCGGAGCTGGCATTGAAGTTTATGAGGGAATGGTACTTGGAAACACATCAAGAGGAGAAGACATCTCAGTTAACCCAACAAAAGGAAAACAACTGACCAATATGCGTGCTTCTGGCAGTGATGATGCGATTCAATTGACCCCACCATGGGAATTGACAATCGAAAGAGGGCTTGAAATCATAAGCGAAGATGAATACCTTGAAATAACTCCAAAAAATATTCGCTTGCGCAAGAAGAACCTAACTGAAAATGAAAGAGTAAAAGCAAAGAGAAAGAAAAACAAAGAATAGTTTTTATATGTCACATAGATAGGCGTACCCATAGGACATCGATAGATGTCTTTTATTTTATCGAAACAAGATTAGATTTTGTGTTAAAATGTGTTTGTAAGCATCTAACTTATGAATATGAATCAAATAACAAAATTTTTTTTATTAGTCCTCATTGTTGTGTTTTCTGGATGCGACAAGCAAGTCATGACATTTGAAAATATTCAAATTGTGCAAGAGTCGGAGAAAACAGAAATCACACCAAGCAACTCTATAAAGATCGGTATTATCACCGACATTCACAAATGCGAAAAAAGAAGTCCTGGGAAAATCACATCTGAAAGACTCACAAGTTTCGTTTCTGATGTCGACAACAGAGACATTGATTTCAATGTTGATCTGGGTGACAACATTCGCTATCGAATGGACAACTGCAATAATAATGCCCATGAAGAGCTACAATGGGTCGTTGATAATTTGAAAACTTCTGCCCCGCTTTATCATGTCTTGAGTGATCATGACATTGATGACGTTGCCTCATTCGAATTTTGGAAGAAAACAACAAATACCGAGAAAACTTTCTACTCCTTTGATGAAAAGAATTATCATATAATAGTTCTAGACACTGTCTCTGGTGATGGCCAGCTTGATGAAGTTTGTGAAAACTTTCCGACTTGTGAAAATGCAAAAAAAGCATATGAAGAGAAAAGAGACCTTCTAAAAAATTCGCCTAAATTGGAAAAATACCTTGCAGACAATAACACCACCAAAGAGGCATTGGAAAAAGAAAGGGTTAACCTGGAGAAAAAATATTATGAAATTCGGCACATTGGAAAAGAGTTGGCTTTAAATGACAGACGGGACAAAGGCTCTGTCCTGCAACCACAAATGGATTGGCTTAAGAATGATCTTACACAAACAGGAAAAGAGAAAGTGATAATCTTCTCTGATCACCCATTACTAGCATATCAAGGAAAAAGAAAATTGTATAAAATTGTTGGCCTAGAAAAATTAACAAAAGTCCTGAATTCAAGTGGAAAAGAAATTGTTGCAGTCTGCGGTGAAACTCATGAGTGGCACAAAGAAAAGATTGGAAACATTCAGTTCTATTTAATTGGAATCTTTTCGGGCTCAAACATTGGTAGTTGGGCAATTCTTGATTGGGATGAAAAAGGACCAAGACTCGAAAGAGTGAAAAAATAAACATTCGAAATTTATGAAAAAAATGAACAAAAAGAAAGTGAAAAAATTTAGCACTAAACGTTTTTTGAAGAAATTGTGGGCTCTTTTAGAACCATTTCGAAAAACTATTTACACAATTGTTTTTTGGACTGCCCTTTTGGAAGGCGCTCAGCTTGTAAGTCCCTATTTCCTAAAAATTATAATTGATACACTCACAGACTTTCAACCAGAGAAAATTCCGTTGATTGTGGGTTTGACTTTTGCCATGTTTGCCTTCAGCCAAATAACAACTTTTTTTGTCTTTTTGATGGGAAGAGGCATTTTCAAACTTTCGGCTTTTACCGCTGAAACACTCAACAACAATGCCCACAAAAAAATGATGTTCCTTGATCTGATGTACCACGAAAAAGAGAACACGGGAAACAAGATCATTAAGATCCAGCGAGGAACTGAAAAGATCCAAAATTTGCTGATAAACTTTTTCTGGGATTTTTTTCCAGCAACAATCAAGATTATTTTCACTTCACTTGTTCTTCTGTGGATCAATTGGATTTTTGGAGTCATTGTTCTTTTTTTCTCATTGATATTCACAGTTCTCTCGTTTAAAGCAAACAAAAACATTTTCCCATCCAGAAAGAACAGATATGACAAACAGGAAGAAGCAGCTGGGATCATGACTCAGTCAATCATCAATATCAACACAGTCAAATCATTCGTTCAGGAATCAAACGAAAGCAAAGGTTTTGGCAAACTATCAAAAAGCATCAGAAAAAGCTTTCTCAAAGAGACCTTGACCATGCAAAAATCATATTTTGTGAGAAATTTTGTCATCAACTGTGCCAAAGTGTTAATATTGCTTGTGGGAGTTCTCTTTGCTTGGCAAGGATCGATCACAATCGGAAGTTTGGTTTTCATCATCACAATCTCATCAGAAGCCCTCAATTCTTCATATAGACTGACAAGAATATATGACCAAATCATGGAAAATAGTGAACCTATTGAGAAACTCCATGATCTTTCGAGAGAAGAACCAGAAATTAAAAACCCAAAAAGAGGCATAGTCCCAAAAATTGTCTCTGGTGACATTTGCTTTGAAAATGTCTCTTTCATCTATAAAGAAAGTGGCATTAAGGCACTCAAAAACGTATCAGTAAAAATAAATGCTGGATGTGTCACAGCTTTGGTTGGACCATCTGGTGGAGGGAAAACTACTCTAGCGAGAATGATCTATCGCCATTATGATCCATTCGGAGGAAAAGTCTTATTGGACGGTAAGAACTTGAAGGAGTATGACCTCTATGGTTTCAGAAAACACATTGCAATCGTCCCACAAGAAGTTGAGGTCTTCAACACCTCTATCAAAGATAATATTTCCTATGCGAAACCCGAGGCTAGCTTCAAGGAAATAAAAGCTGCTGCACAAATTGCAAATGCAGAAAATTTCATTGAAGAATTGTCAGAGAAATATGAAACTATGGTTGGTGAACGAGGAATCAAGCTTTCTGGAGGCCAGCGTCAACGTCTCGGAATAGCACGAGCTATTTTAGCGAATCCAAAAATTCTCATCTTCGACGAAGCAACATCAAACTTGGACTCAGAGAGCGAGAGTCTTATTCAAAAAGCAATGGATCGCATCAGCAGAAACAGAACAGTTGTTATCATTGCCCACCGGTTGAGTACCATCAAAAAAGCTGACAAAATTATTGTGTTGGAAAAAGGAAGGGTTGCCCAGCAAGGAAGCCACATTGAACTTGCCCAAACAAAAGGTGGTCTCTACAAAAAACTTATCGATCTGCAAAAACTCGGGGATGTGGAATAGCAAACTCATTTGAAAAACAAAAAGAGAGACATCTAGACGTCTCTCTTTTTTCTATTAATGTCCATCACGGGACTTGATGCGAAATGGAAATGAATAGCTGACTTTCTTGCTCTAAGAACAAAGCGCCCGACTATTCGAACAACACAGACGTGTCGAACCCCAAATCGCATCAGACCTGTAACGAACATTCACTTTTTTAATGTTAGAGAAGAATAACACATTATTAATTATTTGTCAAACCTAATAAACCCTTCTCTGAACACCAAAAAACCGCATAAATGCGGAAAACAAATGAATCTTTTATGTATTTTTATTAAAATTTGAACAATTCCTGCTCGAAATCAACTATTTTACCTTTTTTTACTTCAATTCTCTCCATACTTATCTTTCTAGTCCCACCACTTCCACTCCAACAATTACACTGGTCTTAACCACTCTATAACAATGAACTTTTGATGCAAAAGGATTTTTCCCAACAGCATTATCAATAGACCAGGCTACCCTGAGTCTATCAAGCGCTCGAGCCAAAAAACCATAAGTTGTCACTTTCCCTCTGAGAGTTCCTCTTAATTTTTCAATAACTTTTTCTTCAGAGTCGGTTAATCGCTCTCTCATCTATTGGTATTATTGAATGTGAAATTAATTAAAAAACATTACTTGTCAAACTCAAGCACCAAATCTTTCTTTAACACACCCTCGTAACGAAATTCTCCATCAGCAGTCTTAACCAAAATCTTGATTGGCACATCCCCAACACCAGACTGTTTCTGCACCATAAGCTTATAGTCATCACGAATATGGTCAGGCAGGTCATACTTGATAATTGCCTTTGTTTGATCATTTATCAAGGTATGTGCGATAAAACCAAAATATGTTTTTCCAAAATCTTCCTGAATGTTTGGATAACTGACCATTTTTCGCTCGGTCAATTCCGATCCATTAGGAACATAGACTCTCAAATATGAATGATAATCGCTGGTTCTCCAATCACCATATGTAGCCGTGTGAGTGTAGGTATATTCAATAGTCGCATTTGGTTTCTCGCTTGTCAGATCAACAACATAGTTTATGTCACGCTTCATAAAATAATCTGATTTCAATGCTCCCATGTTGGCATCTACAAACATTAAATAGTCACCGTCCCAACTTTCATCAACCTGACCACCCCAACCAACTTGCTCAACCAAGGACTGAAGCCCTTGATTTTCAAAGTTCAATTGAATGTCTTTGTTACGCATCTCTTCAAGTGAAAAGTCAGCAAGCTTTTTGATATTCCCAATTTTAAAAAGTTTATCAACAATTATTGGTGCCATTTTTTTCATAATGGCTTTACGATTCTGTGTATCCAATTCAGGATTTACCAAATAAACACGTTCCACCTGTTCTTCCAGTTTCAAAACAGCGTTTTCACTGTTATATTCACCTGAATATCCTGGCACTGTAATTGGACCAGTCAATTCCAATATTCTGTTCAGAACGCTGGCATTTATTGCGATGACACCATCAAATCCACTGCTCCTGTCAGCAAGTCGATAGAAATATTTGGCCTTCTCCACATTTCGAGGATAGTCAGGCGAAAAGTTTGAATCTCTGAATTTCCACTTTTTAATGCTCATCATTCTCTCAAATGGATATGGAGTAGCAATTTTTGCAGTTATTCTCTGATCTAGAAGATTTGCATCTTCAAAGAACAAAGACGTTATTTCACCGTCTTTCACTTCAACAACAGAATATTGCCCAAGAAACCCACCTCCTGGTCGCAGTTCCATGTTGTTTTGCAAAAGAAGTAAATATTTTCTCGATTGTCCATCTTTTTTTGTAAACTCCTCAACAAGCCTGTCAACTGTCTCAATTTCTTTTTTCGTATCCTCTTTGATTGGTAGAAATTTAACTACTTTTTCAAAAATATTCAAAGAGTTAACAACCACGGCCTTCTTATCAATTCTGTCCATTCCTCCAAACTGAAAAAACAAAAAACCGGCAAGCGCAATTACCAGAACAATTACCCAAAATATTTTTTTCTTTTTATTGTCCCATTCACTCATATTTTGCTTGTTTTTTTATTAAAACCCCTTTACTTCAGCATCAACAAACGACATCATCAAAAGCCCAGACAATGCACCTATTGTACAAAAAAAGATAATAATTAGCAAGATATAGATGATTCCCCATAAACACTCATTTCATGTTATAATGAAGATACTGTTTCATAAATAAAAACGAAAAAATGACAAAAAGACTTGATCGACTGCTCTTTTTTTGGGTGCCTGTTCTAGCATTATACCTCTATGCATTCAATATAATATTGGAGGTCAATGCCATCAAGGTGTTTTTCAACTCATTGCCTCTTTGGGGTTGGCTCGCCGGATACCTTATCATCATGACATTAACCAAGATATACCTGAAATCTTTTTCTGACCAACAAGAAAGTGAAGAAAACAATGATTATACGGCAAGAACAATGCAAATCAACTCAGATATCATCATAATTTTTATTTTCTCTGTCATCAGCTTTGTTTTAGTCATGCTTCTTTTGGGAAATTCTTTGAGCAATGCAATGAATTTGATGGGATAAATAAAAAACAATCATTGTCTAGATAATAAAAAAATTGCCATCTGGCAATTTTTTTATTAGAAAAATATTCAAAATTCTTGTTACATCTTTCGATAGACTAAAATAAAAATAAGAACCAATGGCACAACCATCCATGCTACCTGAACTTGATCAGCTCGAAAAAGTTGAAGTGAAAGCGGTGAAAAAAATTCACTAACCGCTTCTTTTGAGAACCAATCCATCACGATGCTTCCCAAAAGACCCACAATCGAAAACGCCACGAGCAAGATCTTACTCCACATAATCACCTTCTTTCCACCAATACCCATTTTGAAAAATCTTTTAACAAGCTGGAAAACAGCAAAAAGCACCCCTATGAAATAAAGAAGCCTGATCCCTGGTTCTTGCAAAAAAGAAAAGAATGATTTGGTGACAATAGCGTATGCTACATAAACAGCTACAAGCATTGCCCCAAGATTTCTTTTCCTGACTATCAAAATCAAGACTATGGAGGCTACAAAAAAAAGCAGGAGTAGCCAAACATCACCAGCATATTGTTTTGGCACTCCCATATTGACCAATAACTCAATCATTTATTTTTGTTTTTTTATTGAGATTGTTCTAATAATTTCACCTTTGGTGTTGAGCGCATCAAGTTCTATGTTTTCACCGTCAACATCAATTAAGGTATATATGTCATCCTTGATCACATTTTTGTGACGAGTTTTGTTTCCAACCTGCCCACTCAACACGAAATCTATGTCATCGACAATCTTGTGATCAAAAGCATTTTCACTTCCAGAAATAACCAAATCAACCTTATTTTCTTTGAAAATTCCAAGTAATTTTGTTTGAACCTCCTTATTGCAACTCATGTCATGACAATCTTTAGCAGAATCCTTGAAAAAACTCACTGGCGGAACATGCTGAACAACAATTTTGTTCGGTTTTGTGCTTTTCTCCAAATCATTTTCAAGCCAATCAAGTTGTTTTTCATCAATTGAGCGCTCCTCTGGATAGCTTGGTGAAAGCAAGACAAAATGAGTGTTTAGATAATCAAATGAATGATAGAGCCACTTTTTTTCGTTGCTTTTTGTTTTAATGTCAAAAAAAGTTTCCAGCCAAAAGCTCGCACAAGCATCACCACAACCAACGTCATTTTCCCCAAATGCGATGTAATAATTATTATAATGTTCTTCAATAGTATTCTTGATCTGCTTAATCCTTTCTTTATTTTCGTTGTCATCTTTTCCGCTAGCACTGAGAATATCTCCTGAGAATAGAGCAAAATCAGCACCATATGCCTTTGATTTCTTCAAGACATCGACAAATCCAATGTTAAAGCCCATTTTGTCTTTATATGACTTCGTGTCACCAATCGTGGCAAAGCTAAACTTTGCATCAATTTCGTTGACGGCTTGAGGTTGCTCTTGGATCTTCATTTCTACACCACCTTCTCCTTCTGCAAGATTGATGTTCGGTTCTCCGCTCATTTCATCGGAAACAGCCGTTGCACCAACATCTCCTCGACCACCACCCAAAATACTTTCGCCTATTTTTCCAGCCAACTTGGTTTTGTCAAACTCTCCATTCTCCCATTGCACAAAAAGAGCAACAGTTCCCAGCCCAGCACTGACGCAAAGCAAGACCACAACAAGTCCGCTGTTTAAATTTTTGATTATTTTTGTTTTCATTTTTTTATGATTTGCAACAAGTAATATTAAAACAAATCATACACATATTATTATACAGCGCAATGTCATATTATCAAAATTTATTCTCATTTCTTCCGTAAATTTGATTTGTGTTTGTCTTTGTTGTGAGCTATACTTTCTATATATCTATATCTTTTCAAGAAAATGACAAAGAAGAAGAAATCAACAAAAGTCTCTAAAGAACAAGAACTGAAACTTAGAAAACATCAAGCTGGTTCGATGCTTTTTCTTTGTGGTGCTTTGACATATTTCATAGTCGGACAAGGCTTGGTACAACCCGCCGATCAACTATCGACCACCGTTCACGCACCTATTATATTGCAGACCACAACGACAAATAGTGATGACGATAAATGCTTTCCAACTGAAGTTGGAGAAATTTCTATCGGTACCCAGCTCAATGAACAACAAAGAATCGATAGTTCCAGAAAAAGTTTTTCAAGAAACACAGAAAAAATTCATCTTTCGGTAGAACTCATAAACTCTAACAAAGGCGAAGTGATAGAAGGAAAGTTTTATTACTATGAAAGTAAATCAACAGATCCAATGCTCTTAAGCAGTTCTTCAGCAACACTAACCGACAAATCTCAAGACGTTGTTGTTTTCACCCTCACCAGACCAGGAAATCAATGGCAACTAAGAGGAAAATTCAAGGCAACCATTCAGATCCCTGCTTCAAACATTGAGAAGGAAGTTGCTTTCACTATATATTAGGAGGTTTTCACAATGAATACTCCAGAAATTTATTGGAACAACTTACCCTCCCTCATCGACCCGATTGTTTTTTCAGTCGGTTTTTTTTCTGTTCGTTGGTATTCTTTGATGATACTGGTTACGTTTCTCATTATTTATCTTCTTGTTCAATGGAGAATAAAACATGACAAAAAAACAACTTCCAATCTCCCCACTGAAAAAGTGGAGTCCCTTTTCATCTATCTTGCTATAGGAGTTATTGTGGGAGCAAGGCTTGGATATTCCTTTTTCTATGACCTATCTGCTACATTACAAAATCCTATTTCGATCATATCTCCCTTTGAGTCAGGTTCTTTTGTTGGCATTTTTGGACTCTCTTTTCATGGTGGAGTATTGGGTACAATTGCTGGTGGATTGCTCTTTTGCAAAAAAAACAATATCAATTTCTTGAAAATGGCAAACTTCTTGATACCAACAATCCCACTTGGATATTTCTTTGGCAGAATTGGGAACTTTCTTAATGGTGAACTTTTTGGAAGACCAACAGATTCTCCAATTGGAATGTTTTTTCCGCTAGATGAGACTTCCTCACTCAGACATCCATCTCAACTCTATGAAGCAATTGGAGAAGGCTTGATTCTTTTTGCCATCCTGTGGCCAATCAGAAATAACAAAAGGATGCAGAATTTTCTCTTACCACTATATCTGATACTCTATTCAACCATTCGTTTTTTAATCGAATTTTATCGCATGCCAGACAATCACTTGGGATTAATCTTTTGGAATCTGTCAATGGGACAGGTACTGAGCTCCCTGATGTTCTTTGTCGGACTTATCTTGCTAATCCACACAAAAAAGCATAGACAGAGAGAGTAGATAGTAATCGCCATGCTACCACTTTGCTCCGAGCAAAAGCACACTTTCATATCCACCATTTACAACAATGCATAAATCGTTTATTATTCTCAAGATATCTAATCATTATATCTACAACTGTGCTAGCCTTAGCTATCGAGACATCATGTGACGAAACATCTGTTGCAGTTATAAAAATGAATAAAAATAACAACGAAATAAACATATTATCCAATATTGTTTCGTCTCAAGTTGAAATCCATGCTAAGTGGGGTGGAGTTGTGCCAAATCTTGCAGCACGAGAACACCTAAAAAACATCATTCCAGTGCTTGATAGCGCTTTAAAGAAGACAAATAAGGATATTTCTAACCTTGATCTGATTGCTGTAACTCGAGGGCCTGGTCTCATCCCCGCACTCCTGATTGGAACAAACATGGCAAAGACGCTCAGCTACTTTCACAAAAAACCTCTTATTGGAGTCCATCATGTGGAAGGGCACATTGCTGCCAACTTTATTTTTGACAAAAACAAAAAAAAGGACTTGGAATTCCCTGCATTGGCGCTTGTTGTTTCAGGAGGACACACCCAACTTATTTTCATGAACAAAATATTCGACTATGAAATTGTTGGTCAAACGCAAGATGACGCTGTCGGTGAAGCTTTTGACAAAGTTGCAAAAATGCTCGATCTCGGATATCCAGGCGGACCAATAGTGTCACGGAAAGCAGATCAATATCTGCAAGACATTAAAAAAATCACAAACAATAAACTCAAAGAAAAGCTCGAGGAAATTTGTTTTCCCAGACCTCTTCTTGCCAGCAAGGATCTTAATTTTTCTTTCTCAGGTCTAAAAACTGCAGTGCTTTACTTTTATAAGGGACTACAGGAAAAACAAAACTTCAAGGAAAATGTTGTTCTATACAAAAACGCAATCTGTTATCAATTCCAGAAAGCTACAACTGAGGTTCTTGTCAAAAAGACAATTGAGGCAACAAAAAAATATCACCCAAAAACAATTCTGATTGCTGGTGGAGTTGCCGCAAACAAATCATTGCAAAAACAGTTGGAAATTGCCGTGAAAGAAAAGTTCGAATCAACCACATATCTTGCACCAAAACTTGATCTCTGTGGAGACAATGCAGCTATGATCGGAGCGGCGGCGCTTCTCAGATATCAAAAATTGAAGAAACTGAAGAAAGAAAAACAGCTAGATAATAATTGGAAAGATCTTGAGGCAGATAGCAACATGAAATTAAACTCTTTATAGAAAACCCCAGGTGCTCAGTGTATACAAAAATGCCCATCTCTCAGTCAACTTCATTGAGAAATGGGCACTTTTTATTTCAAGAAAATGGGCTATAAATTTATAGATTGTATCGCTGTTTTATCTCATCTTCAATGACCTCTCTGTCTCGACCATATTTAAATCTCGAAAGTTCTTTCAACGCATCACGAATCTCCTCGCTCCCTTCCGATGGTGGATATGTCTTCATGTTGAATGGGGCCGACGATTCACTGTTGATAAGCAATTTTGTGAAGCAATTATAATTATCAGCATTTATTAAATCACTGTCATCAAATGTTGGAGCAAATTGCTTCTCCAACATTACTGCATCTTCAGATCCCACACGAAAACTACACAATGATCCAACATTTCCAAACACTGCTTTTGAAATTCCTTCTGATAATTGCCCGATGAACTGGTGAGCAATTATGAGACTCAGGCGATATTTTCTTGCTTCCGCTAAGATTTGAGAAATGGAATCGGTTGTGAAATTCTGAAATTCGTCAATATATAGATAGAAATCCTTTCTCTCCTTCTCATCCATGTCGACTCGTGAAAGAGCAGCCATTAGAAGCTTTCCAACAATCACCATACCTAACAAATGACTGTTGATCTCGCCAATCTTTCCCTTTGATAGATTAACTAGCAAAATCTTTCCTTCGTCCATAACTGCTCTAAAGTCAATAGTACTTTTTTGTTGAGCAATGATTGGGCGCATCATGTCGTTTGATATGAAAGTAGTCAACTTAGAAGTGATATACGGAGCGATGTTCTCAAGAGAGGCATCTCCACCAGCCTTCTCTGCCTCTTTCTGCCAGAAATCAACAACGATCATATCCTTGCACTTGGCAAGTTTCTTCTTTCGAAACTCGGTGTCACGGAAGATCCTCGGGATTTCCATCATAGTCGAGCCAAGCTCTGGACTGTCCATCGACAAAAGCATTGCATTCCTCATGTATTGTTCAAACATTGGTCCACCAGTTGATCGCAAGTCATATAACTTATCAAAAATCGTAAGAGTTTCGTTGATCACAAACGTTTTCTGTTCTGGCTTATTTTCGTCATACTCCATCATGTTTAAAGCAAAAGGTCTCTCCGTATCAGAAGGATCAAAATATATCACATCCTCAGAACGCTCCTTTGGAATCGAACCAAGAATATTGTCTATCAAGTCTCCATGTGGATCAATAACACACATGCCATCCTTCTTTGTATCTTGTTTAGCCATCTCTTCAATAAAAGTGGACTTTCCTGTTCCAGTCTGACCGATTATATACAAGTGCCGTCTACGATCATCTTTGTCTAGACGAATATCTGTCTTTGTTCCACGAAAATCACTATACCCTAAGAGCAATCCTTCCTTTGGTATATTCGCTGGTGGTGGAGCTGTTTTTGATTTCATCCAATCAATTTTTGGAGTCTCTGTTGTGGAAATGGGGAGATGAAAAACACTAACAACTTCCTCTGTGTCCAAAATGACACGCTGCTTGTTCTCAAAATCGCGAAAAATGAAATTGTGCGCAAGTTTCCGGGCATTTTTTCCACTATCTCTGACTGCAATAAATTTATTCAAATTCACATCTTCGAATTGAACAAATGCATTCTCCAGTTCAGACAAGATAATTTCGGCACGCTCTTTGACAGGAGCAGAAGCAAGAAGACGAATATTCGCATCAAAATGAGCCTTATTCGCTTTTGTTTCAAGTTGTTTGATGATGTCTTGATCCTCAGGTGTCAAAACAACCGGCTCTGTTTTATTTGGTTGGATCCCATCTTCAGGTTTTTGCTTTGAGCCAGTGACAACCCCTTTCATCTCACCTCCAATATCCTTTGCAACATCTTTCAATACACTGTTACTTGAAGCATCTTTAAGCCGCGTTCCCTGCTGCATCTTCTGTGCGATTTGATCACTTCTAGTTCTCCAACTCGCAGTTGATTTCTTTAAAACAATTTGAATGGCTGCGCCCTCTTGTGAATCTTCCAACTTTGAAAGAGCGTTTGTAATGCTGTGCAAAGGATCAACCTCAAGTCGTTGATATGTTTTGATTGGAAAAGAGTCTTTTTTCTTGAATCTCAAATGACTCCCAACAGTTGCGCTTCCTGGGCGAAAGATTGAATAGTCTTTTACTTTTTCAATGTGAGCATTTGGGAAAAAACTGTGAATTTGTTTCTCAACCATTCCTTGAAACTTTCTCGGAAAAGAAACAAAAAAAGTTATTTGTTCACTGTCAGAAGGAACTGCCATTTCAAAAACCAATAAAGGGTCTCCATAAAGTATTCTGTGAATAATATCTTTGCTCGCTGGCAAATCAGACAAAGATGATAACAGCTGCTCCATTTTTGCTATTTCCTCTTTTTCTTGTGCCTGCCTCCCTTCTGCCTGACCACCATCTGCCTTTTTCGGCTTCACGACTTTAATCACATCGAGAGTTGAGTTCAGTGACTGAGTCATATGTGTTCTAAACAAAACAAATGTTTCAATCACAAGCCATGCCCCAGACGCAAGCATCACAAGACCGCTTAATATAGTGAACACAAGAAGAAGCGTTTCTAACATTTTGTTTTTATTTGTTTTTTATCATTAAATATTCTTGAGCAGTCCTTTGTCAACTAAGACCTTTCTTGTCTTTTCCTCCAACAAACCATCGTGCAACTGGTCAAGAACAAAGTTATCATCAAGATGCTGCGCAACTTTTATTGCTACAAAAGGATCTTC
The DNA here is from genome assembly GCA_034660175.1 of Patescibacteria group bacterium. Classification (GTDB taxonomy): domain Bacteria; phylum Patescibacteriota; class Minisyncoccia; order Moranbacterales; family DUUL01; genus JAYEIQ01. Next base: position 19,990 of record JAYEIQ010000022.1, read on the forward strand.
ATTTTGAGCTAACTGAACAAGTTTCTCTACTTGCTGATCAGCATCATCGAGATCACCAATTTCCTTTGCATGACGACTAACCTCTGCTTTTCCTGCACTTGAGATTTTCTTCACAGGATTTGATTTTTCAAGTTTTTTTCTGCTTTGTTCTATTGCTCCCTCTTTTTTTTCGGTATTTTTCTCTTTTTCAACTCTCTCAAGCTCCTTCATTAAACCATCTTTTCCAAGTTCAGCCGAAACCCCTTTCACTCCAGCATTTTTTTCTTCCTTTTTGCCAAGAACTTCGCCCTCCTGAAGCGCTTGCTCTTCTGTTATTTCCATTTGATCACTCATGTTTGTTAGCCCAGTTAAGTGGCACAAAGTGCCAATTCCAATACATTGAAAAATCTTAACGGGGTTTTTATTTTTTATCTTCACCCAAAAGATCACTTGTAAAGTCAACTGACTCTCTTTTATAAGCTCCGATCTCATCTAAAACTAGCTCCTCTGCGTTTGGCAAATTCTTTTCTATAAAAGCATTTATCTCATCTGGACTCTTGTCTTTGGACTCAAAAACTTTGAGCAATTCGTCTTTTTTGTCTTCAGGAAACTCCTCAACAATTCGAAGAACTATCCTTTGTTGAAGAACCTCTCCCATTTGAACTAATAGCTCTTCCTGTTTTTCTTTTGACAACTTGTCTATTCCCAGCTCTTTGACAAGATCTATTTTAGCATCTTGAATGTTTTTCTTTAAATTCATAAAATTTTTATAAGAATTATAAAAAATATTAGTGTCTAATTTCTTTGCAAGGTTGTCACTATTCTTTCCACATCTTCTCATAGATCTCTCCCAAAGACTTCAGATCTTCTTGTGTGACTTCCGGAATATTTTCATTTTCAAAATAACGCTCCAGATATTCCTCAAATGATTCCCCTGCTTTGGCATTCAGATTGGTCGCGATGACTGTCCTCATAAAGTCCTTTCCTTCGTTGCTAATTCCACTGCCCTTCTCAAACACAACATCTTCAACCTGTTTCGGTGAAAATTTACCAACCTTTTCAAATGTTTCCTTGTCCACATTGATACTTGATTCTTGAAAACTTTCAGTCACTTCACCAGCTTCTTCCAAAGTCTTCGTGACACCTTTTTCCATCAATTCCTTTCCTGAAATTGCACGAGCTTCGTTGACTTTTTCAATCTCTTCGTCAGTCAAAAACTCTGGAGAAACTTTGTACCCATCAATTTCAGTCAAAATACCATTTTCCATTTTGTTAACAATACTAGGATCATATGGATCATATTCGATTCCCATTTTCTCAGCTAGCTCTGTTCCGCGAATTAAAAACTCGTGATTTTGATCTAAATTGGCAAATCTTCTTGAAATTAAGCCGAGTTGTTTCAAGGCGACAGATGTATTCGATTCATCCATCGCATCACCAACTCTCTGCATTCTTTGATCAATTACCTGAAATGACTTTTCGGACATCAGCTCTTTTGGAGTAGTCTCCTTAAATCTTTGCCACTGTTCAACGACGTCCACTGAACGATAGTTCAGTTCTTCACCATTATTCTCCAAAAAGTTTTCAAAAGAATCAAAAACCTTCAAACTTGGACGTTTTTCAAAAATTTCATTCTTTTTCACCTCAACTGAACGTTCATCTGCAATTTTCTCTGCCTCAGAAGGAACTTCGTTGCCATCGTTTTTCACACCTCTTTCTGTTACTTTCCCAATCACTTCGTCATTCTCAGGAAGAGGATCAGGAGCATTAGCAACATTCAAACTTTCTCCAGACCCAGCAAGATAAGCTTGTTTATATACATTACTCAGTCTTTCAAGATCTTTCTCGTCCATTCTGAAATTTCTTGCACTTGAATAACGATCAACATATTGTGCAAATGTTTCATTTTCAATAGGTTCTACGGTTTGTTTCATGTGTCGAAGTAACCCCATTGTCCTTTGAATATCCAATGAGTTTGCGGTTTCACCTGAGCTCATTGAAGCCTTGCTCAATTCTCTGAGCCTCTGAGCAGCTGAGTCCATAACCTTACCAGCACTGGAACCATTGATCTGGTCGAAAACCTTTGAATCAACTTTATTTTCTGCCAGCTTCTCAACAATAAAACCTTTTTCACTGCCAGAAAGAGACGAGATTTCACCCCTCAGATCAACAGTTTCGGTTATATTTTCAACTGGACCTGCCACTTTTTCAGTGACAGGCTCTTGCCCATTGTTTCCATCAACTGACTCGCCCTCGTCAATAAAATGTTTCTCTATTCCTTGACCTGTTGGCTCATCACCATCATCAAGTCTGGAACTCAAAGACTCATCTGCATTTATTTCGCTCGTATCAATCACTCCCAATTCATCATTCGATGAAATGCCAAATTGATCCAATTTGCTCTTGCTCAAAAAATCATCAACAACGAGGTTTCCGCTTTCATCAACTATAAAATTCTCTCCAACATCCATGTGACCAAATCGCCAATTGATAAATTCCTTTGCTTGCTCTGGTGAGACTCCATCTGCAACCAGACTCTCTCCTATTTGTTTACTCAATAAATTCACTTTATTCATGATCTCACGATCAGAGAGATTTCGATTCTTTAGTGTTCCCCAGATAGAATCACCCTTTTCAAGTTCGATCGGCTCTCCTGGAACAACTTTCAATTCTTCAGCCGTTTCATTTCCACCAGAAAAATCAACCACTTGTTCTTGTTCTTGCTCTTGTACCACTGCCCTCAACACCTCAGTAGAATCTTCGTCCGGAATAATCTTAACTCTTTCAAAAGATGCTTCACCCACCGCATCGTCAGATTCACCACCTGCATTGCCAGGACCAGCAGATCCTTGATCTTTGTTTTCAATGCTCTTTCTGATAATGTGTGAATCACCGTCTCTAGTTTGTCCAATTTCAGCTTTTGGTTTTGTCCCAAAAATTGAATCAGTATCAACCATTCCATCTGCAATCGCTACAACACCACCACCAGCCACAACACCAACCATCCCAGCCGCGATCATTCTGTTTCGAAGTTGTTTGCGTTGATACTCATTCATCTCATCCAACACTTTTTTTTGATTCTCCACACCTTTGAGCAATCCTTCTTTGACAGCATCTTCAACGTCCTGACCATCATCGTTTCCATCAACAGTCGTCTTGATCTGCTCAGCCAAACCCTCTTTTCCTCTGCGTCTGAAATCTTTTTCTGTTTTTCCTTTTTTCACATTCTTCGCTCCTTGCGCTGTTTCATATACAGTATTGGTACCAGCGGAAGCAACTCCACCGAACAAACCACCAATATAGCTCCTCGCTACTCGTTGACCTCCATAAACAGTGGCTGCACCAATGGTCCCCACAGCTCCAGTCGCTACACCCACTGTAAGTGCCAGCGCAGTTCCCAAAGCTATTTTCTTTGCCTTTGGAAGTTTCTGATATTTGCCTAGGAAATTCCTGCAAATCTGTCTTGTCTTTGAAGAAAATTTCTCGATTTTTGCACTATCCAAGTCGAAAAGTCGCTGGTTGTATTCTTCGCTAATCGATCGCTTAATGGACTCTCCTTTCTTATCTTTCTCTCCCGAGTCAATCACTTCTTCTGTGTGCATGAACTCGAGTAGTTTGTATTTGAGCTCTTTTCCCTCCTCACCCTCTTTTTCCAACTCAAAACGTTTTCCGTTGACCAAATTCAAACCAAAAGCTCCAAACTTGTCACGAAACCCTTCTTTTGCTTTCTCATATTCCTCTTCGATGTTGTCAAAGTCTTTTGCCGCTTCCGTTGCTTCCTTGCTTTTTGCACCACCCAAAAGAGCTCTCAGTTTGTTCAATTTCTTTTTTCCTTCTTGTGCTTTGACAAATTTTCCCTGTAGCCCAGTCAGTTCTTGATAACTTTCTTCCATCTCCCTTTTCAAAAGCTCTTCCTTTGAAGCTCCCTCTCTGTCCATAAAAGACTCCATGTTTTCTTCTTGTTTTCTTTTATCTTGCTGTTTTTTGTGACTTTCAACCATCTCCTTCTCACCAAGTATAAGCTCTTCCGCTTCTTGGTCCGGACTAAACTTTTCTATATCTTCTTTATTTTTTTTGTCCTCAGCTTTTTTCTTTTCTTTTATGTTCTCCTCATTTGCCTGTCTCAAAATATCAAATGAGTCCTTCTCGCCCTCCTTTGAACCATCGCTTTCTTTCTTTTTAATCTGACCTGCTTTATCGTCCTTCTTGTCACTGACAACTTCTGCGTCAACTACCGCATCATCAGCCAACTCTTTTTGATCTGAGACTGGATCTTCCGCATCTTGATCAGAACCAACTTCACCATCTTCAACAATAACATCCGCAGAATCAACATCTATTACTTCACCCTTACCAGGACCTTCAACAGAAACATCAGACGGAGCCAATCCGATGACTTCTTCTTTGTCTTCCTTTGCGACACCTTCATCAAACTCATAATTGATTGTCTTCAATTCTTCATCGAGCTGTTTATTGGCACGATCTCCCAATTCTAATAAATCAACCGCCTCAAGATCTTTCTCGAGTTCTTTGGTCGCTTGTTTGCCTATTTTTTGATCTAGCTTTCCCATTTTGAAAAAAATATTATTGACCTTATTTCTCAAATTCCCTTTCGATTTGAGTTATAGCTTTTTGCTCCAGTTCTCCAGTTCTGAAGCCACCCTTTTCTTTAATTTTATCTGGCAAAATATCTTTCCAGAATATTTCTCGTTGCCTTCTTTTTTCTCCTTCAACTTTGTCTACCTGAATCCCCACCCCTTCATAATCATATTTCTCAATGTCATCCAACCAAACAACTGCAAATCTGCCAAAAGCATGCAAAACCTTCTTTTCACGTTCGTCAAACTCATCTATTTCCCTTTTTTCTTCTTTTTTCTTGTCCACCTTAGTAACACTCTCAACTTTTTTTCCATCTCCTTCTTCTTTATCCTTTTTCTCTGATTCCGACTGCTCTTGTTTCTCATCTTCAACAGGAGAAAAGCCCCATTCTTCTTTTATTTTGCTGAAATCAGCAAGGCTAGCCTCCTGAACCTTCCCACCATTCAATTTAAAACTAACCGTTCCGAGTTTCCTTTGTTTTCTTTTTGTTTTTTTACCATCTCTTTGGTCTTCAGGGATATCTCCCCTCTTATATTTAAATGTCTCAAGGGTTTCACCTTTCTTGTTTTCATATTTTTGCCCAACATCCTCAACTTTTTTTGCACGTGAATCTCTTTCTTCTTTACGAAATTCTTTTTTATGGAATTCACCTTCGATAACATAATCTTCCATCAACTCCTCAAACTTCTCATAGAACATCACTTTTTTTCCACCACGCTGATCGATCGACCAAACTGGGGTTGTCTCACCGCTTTTCGATGTCTCTTCTGGTGGTTCTTTTCTGAACTTATAGCTTAAATGCACAGTGACTTGCTTGTTCTTTGGATCATAGTCAACCACTGTCAAATCTGAGGCATCGTTTTTGTTGACATAAAAAACATTGAAATTATACTTGCCTCTGAATTCCTTCATGCTCTCTGGGGTTTCATTTTCATTTTCATTGTCTTTTTTTTCTACACGCTTGTCTTCAGAGTTGTCCTTTCCAAAAAGATCAACTGCCACTGAAACATATTCATCAACCATGTTCACCAACTGTTGATTTATGAAAACATACATTTCTTCGACAGAACCGAATGAAAGATGATCTCCGTCCAAACCGCTTGAAGTCTCTTCTTTCATTTTCTTCTCAATATTGGCAACAAGCACTTTTAACTTCCCACGAACAGTTTTTTCATCAATGTCTGCTAACTTGGGATATTCACTTAATATTTTTTCAACAAGATAATCCTCTACTATTTCCTTTTGTGACCTTTTTTCCCATTTTTTATTTTCAATACCTTTCTCTCGCCTGGTTTCGACTGAAATCTTTTTTTCCGAAGAATGCCTTTGCTTCTTGATTATTTTGACCAATGGCCTGTTTTTGTTTTTTGCAAAATCGAAAAACTTGTTCAACGCCTCTTGCACAGCCACAGAATCAGCCAAATCAACGTCATCAAATCTCCCCGCCAACTCATCTTTGAAGCTGTCGATTGCTTCATTTTCTCTGTCTTCGCCAATGTTAACTTGACTGCAATATTGTTCAATCACCTCAGGAGTCACTATAGATTCAACAACCTGTTCTGCCGTAACTTTTTCAGGTTTATCTTCTACTTCTTCTTTCTTCTTTTTTTCCTCAGTTTCTCTGCCATTTGTTTCTTCGACCAACTCAATCCTTCTAGCACTTCCGTTTCTCATAGCCCTGCCAAGCTCCTGGCAAGAAAATGTCCTGCTTTCCGAACCATCAATAGACTTAAAGAAGATTTGAGGCTCCCCTTTGTCCTCTTTATCATTCCACATATCAACCTGAAACAATCTGCCCTTGCTGTCCTTGAATTGATATCTCGCTCTATTGCCTATACTGGCTCCTATTTTGTTCATCTTTTCATATGCGAGCAATCTACCACTTTTTTCGGTTTCTTCTATGTCTTCGTCTTCGATTTCAGGTTCGTTTAAAAGCAAGCTTGCAATTTCCGCATTGAACTTGCTCAACTTAATTTCTCTTTCTTTCTCAGAGTCAACAGATATTTTTTCAGTTTTTGCTTCTGTCATTTTTATTTTTTTATGCAACCAAAAAGACCACTATACCTTTAAATTATACCATGTATAATTTACAATACCAAACAAAGAAAGTATAATAAAGTCAATCTAAAATCATCTCAAAAAATATCAAAAAAAACGAAAATGCCAAAAACGAAAGTTAACAAAACACTGTTTGTCATCTCTCTTTTGCTAATAATTCTTGCGGGAGCATTCTTTCGTGTTTGGCAACTTGAAGATCTCCCACCTGGGCTTCAATATGATGAAGCCTACAACGGACTAGATGGTCTAAAAGCCAGTCAGACTGGTGACTTAAAGGTTTTTTATGACGAAAACAATGGGAGGGAAGGTCTATATATCAATGTTGTTGGTCTGTTTTTGAAAATTTTTGGTGTTAACAACATGGCAGTTAGGCTTTCCAGCGCACTTTTTGGCATCCTCACATTGATTGGGTTTTTTCTTTTGGCAAAAGAGCTCAAATTTTCTCGCTTCACCATTGCCATGGGAACTTTCATGATGTCTTTCTCTTTTTGGCACATCAACTTTTCTCGATTGGTCTATCGTGGCATCATGGCTCCCATGCTTTTGGTCTGGATTTTCTATTTCTTTTTCAAGGGTTTTCATTCAATCCGCATCAATGAAAGAAAAAACATTAAAGGGCACTTGTTGGCAAGAGGATTGGTCTATTTTGCCATAGCAGGACTGCTCACTGGGATTGGTTTTCACACCTATATCTCTTTTCGTGTGGTTCCACTGATCTTTGCAATTCTCATTTTCTTTTTCATCCTTGAAGACAGAAACTTTTTGAAAATTTATTGGAAAGGAGCTTTGTTGTTCGTGATTGGCGCATTTGTCACTGCTATGCCATTATTCCTCTATTTCTATCAAAATCCTGCAGATTTTTCTGGACGTTCCAACGCAGTATCTGTTTTTAACGCACCAAACCAGACTTTTGTTTCAGCTTTTTCTGAAAGTCTCCTCAAACATCTTGCGTCATTCTTCCTGGCAGGCGATCCAAATCAAAGACACAACCACAGTGCTCAAGCATTGATTCCAATGGTTTGGTCAATTCTTTTTGGTTTGGGATTCATTCTAACCATCAAAGAAATCTTTTTCACCATCGTTGGAAGATTCAAGAAAACTAGAGCACTCCGCTTGTTTTGCGCTGCTGTTCTTGCACAAGCAATTTTCTGGGTGATGCTCATCCCCGGAATTCTTTCAATCGAGGGAATCCCTCATGCACTGCGAATCATAGGAACAATTCCAGCAGTCTTCTTGATCATATTATTTTCTTTCGAATACCTGCTGAAATTATACAACAAAGTTAAATACTCCCCTCGTCGCAAGCTCAAACCATGGAGGTGGAACATTTTACGCCTTTCTCTTGCCGGACTGATTATAACAGTTGTTTTGAGCGGAATGTCCCAGGTATATCTATATTTCGTTGTGTGGGCCAATGACCCAAGAACCTCTCAAGCACTTGAAAGAGATCTTTTTGACTTGGGAAAAATTGCTAATCAAGTTGAACTGAAGCAACGCAACTATATGATTCTCGCTTCCGAAGTCGCCATAAACGAAGAAAAAACACAGTCGAGCCTTAAAACAACAGAGTTTGTTGGATATCCAAACATTCATGAGTTCTCTTTCTATCACCCATTTGAAGGCTTGGCCATGATTCCTTGCGAAAACTCTTTGATTATTCTGCACAAATCAGATGGCTGGCTACAAAAACAATTTCAACAAAAATGCTCAAACCTGACTCTTGAGGAAATTGTTCCAAAAAATGGCATTCACAGTTTTTGGGTTCTACATTGATCAAAAAAATAAATAAAAAAATAAAATGGAAAACAAGAAAAAATCTCATTCTCAAAAATTCACAGTTTGCATTGTAGAAGATGAGGCACTGATTTCAGAAATGTATAAAACGAAATTGCAACAAGAAGGATATGAAGTTATTCTTGCCGATGATGGTGAGAAGGGTCTTACCCTTATCAAACAAGAAAAACCTGATATCGCTTTGATTGACTTGATGATGCCACACAAAGACGGATTCAGTCTTATGAAATCTCTCAAAGAAGACAGTGTTCTTTCGAAAATTCCAATTATCATATTAACCAACCTGGATGACGCAGAAACAGCAGACAAAACAGCTGACTTTGATGCAGCTTTCTATTTGATCAAATCCCAATATTCACCAACAGATGTTGTAAATATTGTTGGTGAAGTGCTCGACTCTGGACATGCAATGAAATTCTAGCCTCTCATTAAACAAATTCCTATAAATAAAAACCACCTTACGGTGGTTTTTATTTTGCATCAGCATTAGCTTCAAAAAAGCTCGTAGAACTTTCTAGTTCACAACCTCACAGACAAAAACATTATCTGCCTCCTGAACCATTTCGAGTTCAATTCCATGATCACTCCAATCACAACTTCCATCAACAACGATCATGTCAGAGCTGGTTACTATGTCCTTTGGATCAGTGATCCTGTTTTTATTTCCCACAACAACCCATCCGCTAAAATCTTCTGTCGGGTTTCCTTTATTATAGTATCGCACACGATCTTCTCCAAAGTAGTATCTCGCTGAAGTGTATGCGAAAGGATCGCCAGCAACAACTATTTTATCTCCCACCAATTCATCTTGATTAACCCAAATATAGTTCCATCCTTTGGCATAATCCGGTGTTTGAATCAAAGCCAATAACCCACAATAAATGGCCAGAACTGCTATCCATGCCCACTTTTTGTGAAACGCTGTTACAAAAATTCCAGCAATCAAAATATATATAAGAATGGCAGCAGGCATAAAATACCTCGCCACATATAATTTGATATTTGCGAAAGAAAGCAAAATCAAAAACACTAACGTGCCAAGTGACATCAAAGAAAGAACTGCTACTTGCTTCTTTGTCTTATCTTTAATCCAAATAAGCGTTCCAAAAACACAAAACAATGATAACACAACAACACCAATAGAATATTCATCGAACAATGGAACTTCGTGAATAACGTTCTTTCCCACGCTAATCAAATTAAATTGATTTGGATAAGGAACACCTCCGGTTCCAGGAGGATGACCAAATAAAAATATTTGCAATGTTTTTGGAATATCACTCAGATACGAAACACCAATCCAACCCAAATTACCTTTCATCATGTGAACAAAAAAGACTTTGAACCAAGTTAAGAAAATAGCAAAAATTATTCCAACTCCTAACCAAAAACCTTTTTGACCAAGCAAGGATGCAACAATTGATTTCTTTTCAAAAAACTTCAAATACAAAACATATGTCATATAAAACATAATAAAGAAAAATAAGGCCAAATAGTGAGTATAGAATGAAAGCCCACTAAAAATAGCCCAACCAACCCAATATTTTTTTCGATTGGTCTGTAAAGCTTGATAGAAAAACCACACTGACCACAAAAACAAAAGGCCAAAAAGAGAATACATCCTAGCCTCTTGAGAATACTCAACAGCGAAAGGAGAAATTGCTGTGATTGCCGACGCTAAAAGACCTACCCTGACATTGAACATTCTTTTCGCAACAACAAAAACAGAGACCACAATAGCCAAACCGCAAGCCAAAGAAAATGTCCTGATTCCAAAAGGAGAATAGCCAAATATAGCCGCCCACGGTTTTGCAAGCCAATAATAGAGAGGTGGATGCACATCCTCAGCAATCATCTGATTCATCTCACCGAAAGGAGCCTTGAGAAGAATTCCGGTAAACGCTTCATCATACCACATATCACGCTCCCAAATAATTGGTGAAAAACGAACCCAAACCGCAACCAACACAATAAGTGCCAGCAAAATATACGCATGATTTTTTTTCATTTTTTTGATCTTCTTTTACCTAACTTTAAACTCAATTGTATTACTATTCTACATTAAGACCATCTTTTTTGCCACCAATATTACCTCTCTTCTTCCACTTCTTTTTCATCTTCCTCATTTTCATTCTTCTCTTCTTCTTGCTTAAATTTATACATCGCCTTTCCTTTGATTCTCAAATCAATGTATTCCAACTGAGAAACTTTTTCCGGTCCAATCTTTTCTTTAAGTATTTTTTTCATCACTTTCATTTGAACACCCATTGGACGATTAGTTGAAAACATCCCTTCCCAACCATCCTTTGTTTTCAGCCTAATTTCTCCCGACATAGATGAAGGAGTTTGCAATGTTGGTTCAATTTCGATTGATAATTCCTCAAAAAACATATCCGGCAACTTCTCTGAAAAAAACACAAACTCTGGTTCAGCCACTCTATCGCCCAATTCAAATTTCTTATTAGATGTATCAAAAACCCTAACATCTTTTTCACCATCGAAATCTTCCACATCTCCGAATGCCTCGCCTCTTTCGTCAAGCAATACACAAATCTCATTGTTGCACCAAATAATGTGACTTTCTCTCTCTTCAATTCCAATGACAATTGTGTTGGGAAATCTCCTTTCAACAGATACATCACGAATAAGCCCATGACTTTCCTTGATCTCTTTGACAATCGACTTTTTGGAAATGAGCAACAAATTGTCTCTTGGGATGAGCCCAAGAAATTTTCTGGATATGATTTCACCAACATGTTGCTCAACGTGAAAACTTGAAAAGTTCTCACTATCACCAACACTCTCAACGTTTGTCACCTTCATCACGTCAGAAAAAAACAATGTCCATAATGAAACACCCCAGAATAAAATGAAAATCAACCAAAAAACGACCTTCCTAAAGAAAGAAAGCCAAGATTGTTTCTTTCTGTTTTTTATTTTTCTGTTCTTTTTGTTTCTTCGAATTATCATTGAAGATGATTAATTCACCTTATTGTCCTTTTTTTATTTCTTTTAGCTGTGTAGCAACTATTTTTGCAACAACCAAGGCATTCACATTATGTCGCCCTCGACGCTCCGTTTTTATTGTTTCAGCTTTGCCTTTATATTCCAAAGAAAATTTTTGACCCTCTACAGTACTTTCAACATTACTGATTCGAGCATCGCACTGTTGATCGTTTCCATGAACAACTACTTTCACGTTTGTTTTTTCCTCAAGTTTTCGAACTCTTTCATCTTCACCATTAAGAATTACCGCACCACCCTTCGGGACAGATGCAACCAAACAACCCAGTTCATCAACAATATCATCAAGATAAGTTTCATTTTGAGAAAAATCGCCCTTGACAGTTGTCAAAACAGCGATTGTAGGCTTAACCATGGAAAGCAGATACTCCATATCACCTTTTTGATCAACTCCCATCTCAAGAACCAAGACTCTAGGAAATTTCCTGGAAAAAACACTTATACAGGAGCCAGTCAAAAGAACATCAACCCACCTGAAAATAGATGAATAACCCGATGGCAAATAAAGAACTGCCAAGGGCAGTCCAATTTCTGTATTGAAACTTTTTGGATTACCTCTTACATCCACCCCTCTACCAAGCTCATCGAGAATTACTTCTTTGATAAACGTTTTATTGGTGGTTCCTGCAACAGCAATGATGAGTGGCTTGTGTCGCCAAATAACCGCTTTGGTCAAAAGTTTAAGATAGAATTGAATAAAAAATTTGAAAACTTTTTTCATTGTCTTGACAATATCAACTAATACGGTTTAAATATTTTGAACAAATTTTTCAATTCTTTTCATTGCTTCCACAATATTTTCTTCAGTCCTGCCAAAACATAATCTGATATGATTCTCTCCCGTTGGACCAAAAGCAACCCCTGGCACAACTGCAACTTTTGCTTTATGCAACAATTCTAACGCAAAATTCCAAGAAATTGAATTTTTTTGGTGTTTTTTGAGTCCGTATTTATTCTTACCATCCATCCGTGACTGCACATACTGAATCAATCGCTCGCTCATCCTTGGAAAAGTAAAATAAGCTGAGGATGGCTTAGCATACGAAAAGCTCTTTTTCATTTTGTCCAACTCAAGACACATAACTTTTTTTCGATGAACAAATTCGTTATGAAAACGTTTAACGTCATCATCGGCCATTTCGAGTGCTGCCAAAGCACCCCACTGAGAAACAACAGGCGCACATGTCACCAAGGCATCATGAACACCAATGATTCTATCCGCAAGTTTCTGGTCTACAGCCAAATATGCAACCCGCCAGCCCGTCATGGCATAGGCTTTGGAAAAAGAAAAGATATAAACAAAGCGTTTGCGAAAAGACTTGAACTGAGCCAAAGAATAAAAGTCTTGACCGTTATATAAAAAATCCTTATAGACCTCGTCACTCAAAACATAGAGATTGTGAACCTCTGCCAGCTGTGCAATCTCCATTAATTGAGATCTTGAATAAACCGTACTGGTCGGATTGTTTGGATTGCAAAAAAGAATTGCTCTTGTTTTTGATGTAATGCGCTTCTTGAACTGCTCGATATCAAAAGCCCAGTCCCGCTGTTCATCCAGCGGAACGAAAACTGAAACAGCCCGAGCAGTTTTAATTGCTGACTGATATGAAGTGTAGGTTGGATCGGGAATAAGCACTTCGTCTCCCGGCTGCAAGAGTGCCAAAAAAGTTGCAGTTATTGCTTCGATTGAACCAGCTGTCACAATGATCTCCTTTTCAAAATCATAGAAGATGTTACGCTTTGCAAGATCATATTCTATTGCTTCACGCAATTCAAGCAAGCCAGGAGAAAGTGAGTAGCGAGCAACTTTTCCTTGCTGTATTGCCTCGATCGTCCTGCGCTTGATTGTCTCAGGTGTATCAAAGCTGGGAATGCCTTGGGCAAGTGAAACAACATTCGGTACTTTTGCGCTCCGAAGCTCCATTTCCTTGATTGGTGATATATGAACTGTCTGAGGCATTTATTTTGTAATTTCTATTTTTTGCTTTAAATGAGTCTTGATTATAACAAAAATGTAGCTCTCTTGTCTAACAAACACAACGTTGCGCCTTTGGCGCGACTTTGAAAAAAATAAAGAACAATTCTGCTTTCTACTGTTCAATTCTCAGTAATCTGACCTTAATAAACTTTTCTGTTTTTAGTTGTTTGATCTCTGAAACTACATACTTCTTCCTAACCGCATCAAATTAGTTTTTCCTGCTTTTGATTTTAAATTTGTTAACATTCTCGTGTTGTTATAGCAATTCGAAGATGGAGTTACCATATACGTTACGAAAGTGACAATTCCATATCTTCTGGACAACTCACTGACATACTGAAATATAGACGACCCAACCTTTTCTGTTCAAATCAGGTCACAAGTTCCCCCCCTTCCTGGATCATTTTTACTTCTCTGGTCTGCACTAGTTAAACTCATTGGTTTTCGTAGAGAACTGAGCCAATAATCAGCCTCGCCTGTTTTTCGTTTTTTAGATCAATTGAACGCCATCTGCAATCGCAAATGGCGTTCAATCTTTTTTCAAAACTCAATATACTTACTTTTTAAAATTATAGCCAATCAGTTTATCCAAAAAATCACCAAACTCCATTTCAGCAGACGCTGTAGCTTGTGGCGTCAAAGATGTGGAAGTCATACCAGGAATGGTGTTAATCTCCAAAAAATAAAATTTGTTTTTCTCCTCGTCCCAAATGAAATCTACCCTTGCCAAATCTTTGCACCCAATTGCAACAAAAACCTTATGAGCCAAATCCTGCACCTGCACTTTTGTTTCATCAGAAATTTCGACTGGGCAAATCTACTCTGAAGCACCTTCTTCATATTTAGCTTTGTAGTCAAACCATTCGAAAGCCTTGGGAATGATCTCTATCACTGGCAATGGTCTTGGCTCAGAGTTACCCATCTCAGCAACCGTCAACTCTCTCCCTTCAATATACTCTTCTAACATAACCTCGTTTCCATGATTGAAGGCTTCTTCAATTCCATCACGTAATTCGTCTTTTGTTTTGGCACTTGCCAGACAACCAGAGAAAGCATATAGAACACGCAAGCAATCCATGAGTCCTTGTATTTTTCCATCCTCACCAAAGGACCCGTGCAAAGCAGGAAGAGCAACATCAATTTCCCCATCCATCACATCAACACAAAATCTGCGCAAATCTGTTTTTGGATCATATTTTGTGATCTTATATTTGCTTTTATACAACGCATCAAAAAAATTCTCCAGTGTTGAGCGAAACCTCCCTTTCTCCTGAAACTCCTCCTAAAAGAAGAGCTAGATTGATTCTTGCCATGATGTTTGTATTATTTTCTAACAGTTAAAGCAAAAATCATTTGAGAGTGAGCGTGTTGCATCAAACCAATGGTTTGTCATTTTCGCACGCAACCGATTAGGCTAAAAAAGAAAACAACAATCCTTTAGTGAAAAACTCAAGAAAGTTTTATTGGAATATTTTTAAAGGCGAGGGTCAGAACCCTCGCCTTTATATACAACTATTTTTTCTTTTCAATTTTGGTCATTCCTCTTGGCATGTATTTCTGTAAAATTTCTGGCACCAAAATTGAACCATCAACCTGTTGATAGTTCTCAATGATTGCAATGAGAATTCTGCCAATTGCAAACGCTGTGGCATCATTCATATGAACCAACTCAGTATTGCCATCTATTCTTTTCACTTTGGTACTAAGTCTTCGCGCCTGAAAATCGGTCATGTAATCAGATGTATGTGTCTCACGATACTTTCCTTGCCCTGGAATCCAACATTCAATATCAATCTGACGAAAATCTGGCTTGCCAATATCACCTGTGCAAATCTGAACAACCTGATATGGGATTTTCAGCTCACCAACCAAATACTCTTGAATTGCAACAATCAAATCCTGCTCAACCAAACCGTTGTCAGCCGTGGTGAAGGATTCCATTTCAAGTTTGTCAAATTGATGACAGCGCAAAATTCCACGAGTATCTTTTCCATATGTCCCAGCCTCACGACGAAACACAGTTGAATATCCAATCAACCGCACTGGCAAATCTTGCTCATCAATAACCTTGCTGGCAAAAATTGGTCCCAAAGAATGTTCTGCACTTCCCACCAAAAGAGAGTCATCATCTTTCAAATAATAACGGTCTTCGATTGGATCGAAACGATCCATTTTTTTCATAATCTCACTCTTCACAATCACGGGAGGAATAACTGGCACAAACGGTTTGTCGGATAGATTACCAACTTTTTTTGCCAATTTTCCAATGATTTTCTCGTCAGTGATTATTTCAAAAACAAACTGAATAATCGCAAACTGCAATAAAGCAGCTCCTCCTTTGATGTAATTGAAACGTGAACCAGAAACTTTTGCCGCAGTTTTGACATCAATGATCCCCAACGCCTCACCAAGGTCAACATGATCCTTTGGCTCAAAATCAAACACTGTTGGTTCTCCCACTTTTCGTGCAACCATATTTTCTGTGTCGTCTTTACCAACTGGCACATCCTCACTGAGCACATTTGGCATTCTGCTCATCTCCTTCCAAAATTCTTTTTCCATCTTTTTTGCCTTGGGATCTTTTTGGGAAAGTTTCTTTTTCACTTCTTTTCCTTTCTTAATAATCTTTGCTCGTTCCTGTTCCGATGCTTGCTTCATTTTTTCGTTGAGCTGATTCTTCTGGGCATTCAGTTCTTCGACTTCCTGTAAAAGAGCCACGCGCTCCTTGTTGAGCTCAATCAAGTCATCAACATTGCAATCAATGTTGCGCAACTTGCAACTTTTTTGAACATCCTCCTTGTTTTCTTCAATAAATTTTATGTCTAACATTTTTTTGGTATTAAATATCTAAGAATTCTTTAAAATTTCAAGTTTAAAAGTATCCCCAAAGGGATGAGAGAGGAGTTATTATTTTTTTGAATACATTATTTTTTCCCATAATTCAAAAAGGGATTTTCCATGTCAAAAATTATTTTTGGAGTGTGATTGTTAACTACTCCAGACGGAACATTATATTTCTCTTCATACAAATTTCCCGTTGCACAAAACTTTGCCTGACTATAATCAAATCCCAATTTCTCGCAAATATTTTTCACCTCTATCTCATTTTTCCCCTCCACCTCCACAAATGGTTCCAAAAACGGCCACTCGTCTATGCAGATTTCCACCCCGTCCAATTCCCAAATTTCCCTTTTGCTTTCTTGGAAATTTTTTTGTTTGAAACCAAGCGTTTCCAGAAAACTCTTAGCTTCATCATAGTCATCAATTTCCAAGCAAATCTCTTTTTGTCCATCAATATTATCTCTGCTGACAAGCCGTTTATAGCTCATTGTGATCTTGTCGCCCTCATCCCGAACCCTGATCCATCCTTTACCATCATTATGAGGGGAAAAGTTTTCTCGCTTTTGCAAAAATTCAGGCTTGATCAGTTTTGCACCAACAGATTTCAACCTATCCTTGATTTCATCCTTGTCTATATTCGCAAATGTTGCTTCGTATTCAATGGTCATTGTGTTGGATTTATTTTACATGTCCAATTTTACTCAAATTTCCTTTTAATATAATGGGTTGCATCGCAATAATTTCAGATGTATAGCTGAGCTTGGGAATATTGTTCAAAATATACACTGGTTTGTCCAGAACATGACCAAAACTCATTTCTAAAAACGTGTTTCCCCCAATATAATTCTCAATTCCATTCTTTTTTTCATTTACTGCCAAGACCGCATCTGAATTTTTAATTTCCTCGCAATAACCTCAAATCAAATCTCCCTCAATTTTGTTTTCGGCAGACTCCTCTTGTGATTCAGCAGTCCTTGTTTTGTCAGCATATTCTTCAGTGTATCTGGGAAGTAAAACTTCCCAATTCTCTTTTTCAAGAACGTTCTTCAATTTCACCATTTTTTCTACAAAGCTCATACTTCCACAAATAACAATTTTCATTTGAGGAATGTTACGTAACATTCCTCAAATATTCCTTAAAAAATGCACACCCATTAAACATCTAAAATGAGTCAATAATCAATGATGCAAATGTTTTGTTACGTAGCATACCTACCCGCCCTTGGAGGGCTACATAACAATCATTCTCGTTTTCTTCAGAAGTTTTTTATTTCTTCGGTTTCATGAGTGGGAAGATCTGACATTCTCGAGCTGATTTGTCCATGAGGAATGAGAAGACTCTCTCGCTCATTCCGAATCCACATGTTGGTGGCATTCCATATTCCAATGCTTCCACAAAATCCTTGTCATGGAATTGGGCTTCATCATCACCTTCATCACGCAATTTCTGTTGCTGCTCAAACCGCTCGGCTTGATCAATTGGATCATTCAACTCACTATACCCATTCCCTAATTCACTGCCTGCAATGATTGGTTGAAATCTTTGCGTAGCGCTTGAATTGTCCTTGTCTTTCTTTGCCAACGGAGAAACAACCAACGGCACACCAACCAAGAAACCTGGGCCCGCAATTTTTTTGCGGCAATGCTTCCAAAGATTGTCAATTGCACGAGTTATGTTGAATCCTTTTTTGTCATATTCAACACCCAATTCTTGCAACCTTCCTTCAATTTCTTCAATTGTTGCATTGCCAATATCAATTCCTGTTTCCTTTTTGATCGTTTCCGTGTAGTCATATTTTTCCCATGGTTTTGAAAAATCGATATCAAAACCTTTGATTTTGAATTGGAGCGTTCCAAAAGTTTTCTCGATCACATATTTATAAAGATCTTCGACCAACTCCATTCCTTTTTGATAGTCTGCATAAGCCCAATAGAATTCCATCTGCTCGTAATCCTGCAGATGTTCCGTATCCATTCCTTCGTTGCGAAATTGGCGACCAATCTCAAAAGTTTTTTCAAGTCCAGCAATCATCAATCTCTTTTGCCACAACTCTCCCATGGAAATTCTCAAATAAACATCCATGTCCAATGCGTTGTGATGAGTGACGAACGGCTGCGCATCTGCTCCACCAGGAATCGTCTCCAGCACAGGAGTCTGCACTTCAACAAAGCCTTTTTCTTTCATGAAAGACCTGATGGAATTCCAAAAAATATCCCTTTTATATATCAGATCTTTCACATCTTCATTGAAAAGAATATCCAAATATCTTTTGCGTAAACTCTCATCTTCGTCCTGCAACGCCTTGTGTTTGTCGGGTAATGGCAAAATTGATTTTGCTAAAAGAGTGAGATGTCTTGCCAAAACAGATTTCTCTCCTTTTTGAGTATCAAATCTTTCACCATCGACACCCACAAAATCACCAACGTCCAAGTTTTTTGCCCACAGTTTGTATTCACCATCAAACTCTTTCTTGTTGAGCACAATCTGAGCTCTGCCACTCTCATCTTGAATGTGCATAAAAACAAGATTTCCCATATTACGAAACAGCATTATCCTCCCGGCAACTTTCACTTTTTGTCCAACATCTTTTTTCAAAACGTCATCAAGTCCCTCTTTCTCAAAGGGGCCCGCAGGAAATGGATTGATGCCTTGATTTTTAAAATTTTCAAGTTTTCTCATTTTATCCGCACGAATTTGATCTAACATTGGTTTTTTTGGCTTAAAAATAGTGATACTAGCATAACTGTAACAAAAAAATCACCCTAAGTCTAGGATGATTCCCGCTAAATTCAAGGCTTTATCCTATCTACTAATCACTACTGGCGTCCCAACCTGTACAAAATCATACACTTTTTTGGCTGGACCAATGCCAAGACGCACACAACCATGAGAAACTGGGATTCCAAGATGATTCGCTCCCTCTTTGTATCCACTTGGCCATTCTGGTAACTCATGGATTCCGTGACCTTCATATGTGAACTGAATAAACCATGGCATGTATAATTTGTATTTTGCAGACCAAGGACGACGTGACTTTGCCAAGACTTTGAAAGTTCCCTCTGGAGTGTCCATTCCCCTCAAACCAGTTGAAACTTTATATGCCCCTTGTTCTTTGCCATCTTGAAAAATATATAATGATTGAGAAGAAAGATCAATTTCAAGACTTCTTCCTTCAGTCACGTGAGCAGAAATAACCTCCTTTCGTTCTTCGGTCTTTGCAGGATCTCCATTCCCATCAAAACTATAAACAATCACCGGTGGAAGTTTCGTAACAAATCTTCCTTGATATAGTTCCCTACTTTCCTCTTTATATTCTTGATGTTGAACTTTTACTTCAACTTTGTATTGAGTATTTTTGTCTAGTTGCTCAGTTGGCTCAATAACCAGTTGTGTTTTTGTCTCATTAAGCTTGTGAGAAAAACCAGTCATTGGACTGATCAACACTTCCAGTTTGAAATCATCAGTCAATGGCCTGTCCAAATTCAAAGTGATGTGTTCATAATAGTCTACTTCATCTTGACCATCAGCAGGATAGACACTCACCAAACCAGGAAAGTCTGGTGAAAGAAAACTGACCTCAAAATCTCTTTGTGCAACAAGCCAACCCGTTTTGGCACCTGTGATTTTTATATTATATTGTGCGTTGGGTTTTGGTGTTTCAATCGGAACAATGACAAGCTTCTTTTCTCCTTTCCATCGAGTTTCGATTTTGAGCCCTGGTTTAATTGAAATTCCCTCTTCGACTGATTTCTTCAACATTTTCGTGCTGAAGAAAATCTCAACAGAATCACCTTTGGTCACCTCATTGAGTCCTCTAGTAACAATTTCAACATTCTTTTCAGAGTTGTATACATTCCAGACAAAAAGACCTCCAGCAATAAGCAAGATCAAGAGAACATAAAAAGAAGCTCCTTGAAAAATCATCGACGCCACTTCTTTCTTATTTTTATATTTTTTGTTTTTGTTGTGATATAAATTCACGTTTTTCAAACTAAAAATTCAAAGTGAAAAATCTAAAGTTGACATCCAAGAAAGTTGTCCTTTCTTGGATTATAACACAGAGCCAAAAACAAAGGGAGAGTGGATATTGTTTTCGGACGACAGCTGAGCACCTTAGACATGATTACAGCAAAGTTACAGCCAAGAAAACAACATCCGCCCTCCCAACAACTCATTAAGATATTTTTACAAAGAAATTTTCAAGTTGAACTCTTTGATTTATGTTTGTGTTTTGAATTTGTGATCTCAATTCAATCAACTCTTCAAGCATATAAAAAACTTTCTTGGATACATTCTTATCAAACCCCCGAACAAGCCCATCAACAAGAAAATCTCTCAGGTATTGAATCCAACATGACATGGATTGCAAAAGCTTTTCCCTGTCAGCAGAATGCTCTTCAGAAAGCTTCAAACCATTCAACAGACCCCCCTTTAAAGCAGTCCTAAAATCATCCCTTATTTGACTAAACTGCTCAAAAAGCTCTTTGTCATTCGCAAAATTCTGAGCTAGCCTCACTCTCCCTCCAGAAAGCGCAACACAATCATCCAGAAATCCTTCTTGTTGTGAGGAAAAACTTTTTTTCAAATGCTTTTTGATCTTTTCTTTCTGCGCAAGACCAAAACGAACGATCTGACAACGAGATTTGATTGTGGAAAGTATTTGTTGCTCATTGTCACTTACTAAAATTATCATGAGATCCTTTGACGGCTCTTCAATAGTCTTCAGCAAACTATTAGCAGCAACGTGCGTCATTCTTTGTGCTTCTTTCACCACCAACACCTTGAACTTTTCCTGATAGGCATAGTATTTTAGCTTCTGAGCCACCTCCTTGATCTGTTCAATGGAAATATCTTTTTTTCTGATCTTGCCAGACTTTTTTTCAACAACCGGCTTGACCAGAAAAACATCGGGGTTCTGTCCTTGTTGCACCCATTGAGAACTTTTCAATTCATTCACCAAGCCAATGAAATCTATTGCCAAATCAAACTTTCCAACGTCTTCGGGACCAACAAAAAGATAAGCCTGAGACAGATTGTCTCGACTGTGTGTTTTTTTGAGAAAATTCCATTGTTTTTTATTGATCTGCGACATTTACAAATTCTTATTTTTAGGTTAGTACTACTTTTCAGGTAAAATCTGAAAAAGTTCCTGCCCACAAACCAGCTGAGAGAAAAAACACATACAACCTGTAAAAAAGTTCGCACTAATTGTTGATGGAAGAAATCACCGGCAAGAGAATCATTAGGATATGCTTTTCTATGGCCTGAACATCCGCCATGATACGAATATTTGCCAAAATGGGCACTAGAAAAAACAGGACGGGCGAATCTCAAGTTGGAGTAATTGTATTTTGGAACGAATCTTTACAACCCGACAGTCTGAAAAACTTCTGTAAAATGACAAACAACGAGCTAAATAAAGACATCTAGTTTATTATCACCCCCCCCCAGTCAGCAGATTAGACTTCAATTGGACACTTTTCTTGAAAAAAAGCATCTAGCTCTACATAATAGACTGGAGCAATCCAGAAAGGCAAGACAAATTTGCAAAAATTCTGTCCGCTCACCATCACATCGGCTAAAATATGCTGAGATGTGAAAAAATAGCTGGCCTAACCAAATCCTCGGTTGGGTCATTCTTCATTTGTCACTTCCTCGACATATTCCTTAAACTCTTTTTTAAATCTTTCCTCAGAAAATTCTTCCGCTCGTGCTCTGATTTTTTCATAGTCATAGCTATTTTCATTCTCAATAAATCTGCGAATTCCATCTGCAACAATTTCAACTTGAGGAGCATCAAAAAATTCTCCCGTAACATGTTCTTGTACAGTTTCCATAACCCCACCCCTGCGAAGAGCGACCACTGGCTTTCCAGACGCCATTGCTTCGACAACAGTGATATTAAAATCATCTTCGCATGCACAAACAAATGCTCGAGCATGACTGTAGAGCTTGCGCAATTTATCAGCAGGAAGCCAGCCAAGAATTTTAATGTTTTTGTTTCTCTCTGTCATCTTTTCCAACTCCTCTCTCAGTTGTCCATCACCGACAACAACAAGTGGGAGCTTAAGTTTATTGAAAACTTCCACAATAAGTTTGATTCTCTTGTATGCAGAAAGTCTTCCAACGGCAAGAAAAAACCCTCCGTTCTCTTTTTGAGCAACAAAATTATCAACCTTCACTGGCGGATAGATCACCTTCGAATTGCGTCGATAGTACTTTTTAATCCTTAACGAGGTGTATTTTGAGTTTGCTACAAAATAATCGACTCTCTCAGAACTTGCCCTGTCCCACATTCTAAGATAGTTCAAAAAAAATCTTGTCAGTAACCTTACTTTGTTTCCAAGTCTTTGTTCTTGCATGTATTCGTGATGCCAATCCCAAACATAGCGCATGGGAGCATGCATATAACAAATGTGTGTTGTTTTTGGTTTGACAATAATACCTTTAGCAAACGCCGACGAAGAAGAAATCACAACATCAAAATCCCGCAAGTTGAATGTTTCAACTGCGGTTGGCATCAACGGAAAAAGATACTTGTGTCTTTTTTTCAAAAAATTCGGTGCCTTTTGCAAAAAAGAAACTTGAATGTCTTTATCCTGAAAATGCTTCTTCGTCAAATTTTCATCTTGAAGCAAAGTGAAGATGGGCGCATCTGGAAAGATATTACCAACAACATCAAGTGTGGTTTCAGCTCCTCCCCAATATTGCAGAAAATCATGAACGAGCGCTATTTTTTTCATTGTTTGTTTTTTTAAGTCCGGTTATTTGCTTTCAAAAACCTCTCGTGTGGAAAATTCTACATCTTTGCACAAGTCAGAACTTTAACCACTTCCAAAGCACTCTTGTTCCAAGAAAATCTCATCACATTTTCAAATCCTTCTTTCACAACATCTTGCTTGAAAGTTTCATTAGAGATTATCTTATTTCCGAGTAACGCAATTTCTTCCGGTTTGGTAGGATCCACAAGAACATCAGAATTTCCTGTGACTTCATCAAGAGGACCCATAAAAGAAGTGATCACAGGAGTACCAACACTTTGTGCCTCAAGAATTGGAATTCCAAATCCCTCACAGAGAGAAGGAAACATGAACACATCAGCCTCTCGCAACAGTTTCCATTTGTCACTGTCTGCGATGAAACCAAGCTCAACAATATCATCTTTATATTTACTTTCCTGGATCTGTTTCGAAATACTCCAATAGCCATAACCCTCTTTTCCAGCCAAGAGAAGTTTTCCTGAATATTTACTATCTTTCATTTTTTCAAAAGCCACAATGATTCCATTAATGTTTTTTCTTTTCTCAAGTCTTCCGATAAACAAAACGAAGCTACCAAATCCAGTAATAAAGTATTTTTGCTGCTGAACTTTATCCATTGCAGAAGCAGCTTTCTTTTTCAACTCTTCGTCAAAGCCATTATAGACCACCTCAACCTTATCTTTCGGCACCTTGTACATATTAAAAAGATCTTTTCTAGTGTTCATCGAAACCGCAATTATTTTCCAGGCCCAATGACAGCTTCGTCGAACAAACATTCGATGAAACCATCGAGAATAACCTGAGTAACTCTCTGGACAATGTTCATACTCAAGACCATGAACAGTCACAACTGTCTTTTTGGGATGAATAAACGGAACTGTATGTGCTGGGACAAACAAAACATCAACGGGGTTGGTAAGCATCTCCAAAGACAAACCAAGTTGTGTCCACATATAATTAAAAGAAATTGGCTTCACTTGCCAATTATCTGGAATATCAAACTTTCGTCTGTTGAAATCGTCCAACTTAACATACAAGACCACTTTGTGCTCGCCCAATTTTCCTCTCAGATGCCTTATAATTTGATATGCATACTCCTCAATTCCTGTACGCTCTTTCATCAACGCCCGCGATGCATCAATTCCAATTTTCATGTTTTTTTAATTTAATTTCTACTTTGACAATATTGTTCTTTTGTAAACATCCAGATTGTCCAGTGCAATTCCAGTACCTTTCGCCACACATAGAAGAGCATCATCAGCACTATAACATGGAACACCTGTAACTTTCGTGATCACTTTATCTAAATTTCGGAGTAATGCTCCACCTCCGGAAAGAACAATTCCCTTATCCATAACATCTGCAGCCAATTCAGGTGGTGTTTCTTGAAGAACTCTCTTTGCAGCATTGATAATTTCAGTCATTTCATCACTAATTGCCTCAGTAACTTCGTTAGTCGAAATTCTAATTGTTTTTGGCAAACCACCCATAAGATCTCTCCCTCGCACTTCAGCATAATCTTCCTTCACAAGAGGAAGCGCGCTTCCAATGGCGATTTTAACCTCTTCGGCGGTTCTTTCTCCAATCGCTAATCCATGTCGTTTCTTGATATATTGAGCAATAGCCGTATCAATTTTATTTCCACCAACCCGAGCACTGTGAGCCGAAACAACTCCACCAAGAGAAATAATTGCTACCTCAGAAGTTCCGCCACCAATGTCTATGATCATGTTCCCTGAAGCACTGTTGATTGGAATTCCAGCGCCAATCGCTGCAAGCACAGGCTCTTTAACTACGTATGCATTTTTTGCCCCTGCCTTGAGAGTCGCCTCAACTACAGCTCGTCGTTCGGTAGAAGTCACACCCGCTGGAATTGAAACCAAAACGTCGGGCCTCGCAAAACGAACTTTGGGACTCACCTTTCCTATAAAATATCTGAGCATCGCCTCAGTGACTCTATAGTCGGCGATCACACCATCTTTTAGAGGTCTGTATGCAGTAATCACGTCTGGTGTCCTTCCAATCATTTCTTTAGCCTCATTACCAACAGCAAGAACTCTGTTGTCATCCATCGTAACAGCCACAACAGATGGTTCATTCACAACGATTCCTTTTTTTGGAACAAAAACAAGTGTATTGGCAGTTCCAAGATCAATTCCAATTTTCCTCAAAAACATATTTCAATCAAGTCTATTCAGATTGTTTATCTGCAAATAAACAAAACAATGCGATAATAGAACTATTAAGCTATTTAAACTCAGACACTCGAAAGTTCTTCCCTCCAACAAACTTCTTTTTGCGGTTCATAATTTCTTTGTGCTTTTTCCAAAAAGCCTCATCTATTTCTTCTGGAGAAATTTCCATACTAACAAAGTTTCCCAGAACCAAGTTTAGCAAGTCTATATTCTCCTCAATAATTTCTTCTCTCGATTTTCCTTTTGTGATCGCCTGCGACAATTCTCCCAATTCTTCGATCAAAAGATTTAATCGAAATTGCATATCTTCATTATTGGTGCCTTTCATTTCATATTTTTCGTGAAAGGCTTTTGTAGCATTGTAGTACTTTTTCACGCTAGTATTCATTTTTTTATTCATCCAACATTTCTATTTCAGCTCCAATAGATTGCAATCGATCTTGAAGATTTTCATATCCACGATTGATGGAATAAACATCTCTCAGAACAGATCTCCCTGAAGCTGCCAACATGGCAACTAATATAATTGCAGCAGGCCGCAACGCTGGTGGCGACATCATCTCTGTTCCTTTTAATTTTGTTGGTCCCTTAATATAAATTCTATGGGGATCCATCAAGGTGACTCGACCACCAAGTCTATTCAGTTCAGTGAAATAGATCGCCCTATTTTCAAATGTCCAATCATGAATTAATGTTCTTCCTTTAGCATTCATGGCGATTGGCACAAAAAATGGTAGATTGTCCTGATTGATTCCCGGAAACGGAAGAGCATGAATTTTGTCTTTGAGTGCAATCAAGTTTGAAGCAAAAATTTCTACATCAACCAAATTGGTTTTTTTGTTTTTGGAAAAATATCTTTTTTTAATTTCCATTTTTTGTCCCATCTTCTCAAGTTTCAGAAATTCTAATTCCAAAAATTCAATTGGACATCTTCTTATTATCAAATTACTTTTAGTCGCGATTGCCAAAGAAACAAAAAACATAGCCTCAATTGGATCTTCACCAATACTATACTCAACATTTTTTTTGACTCTTTTCGGTCCTTGAACTTCCAAGGTCGATGTTCCAACTCCTTTGATCTTAACTCCCAACTTCTGTAAATAAAAACACAGATCCTGCACCATATAATTAGCTGAAGCCATTTTTATAATTGTTTTCGACGAAATCTGCGCAGCAGCCATGAGAGCTGTTTCCGTAACAGTGTCCCCCGATTCATACAGCACAACTTTGGATGCTTTTGAAAAACTCTTAGCATCAATCTCGTAACCATCGTT
The DNA here is from genome assembly GCA_034660175.1 of Patescibacteria group bacterium. Classification (GTDB taxonomy): domain Bacteria; phylum Patescibacteriota; class Minisyncoccia; order Moranbacterales; family DUUL01; genus JAYEIQ01. The sequence continues at coordinate 46,494 of JAYEIQ010000022.1, forward strand.
TTTTACTTTAATCCTAATTCCAAATTTTTCCAATGCAAAAAAATGAGGACTTACAATTCTCTCTCCCAATTTGCAACCACCAACCTGAGGAATAAAATATTTTTTTGTTTTTCTCAAAAGAGAACCTATCAACAAAATTGCACTCCTTGTTTTCTGAGCAGCCTCTTTGTCTATTGTTTTTATTCCAACTGTTTTTGGAGGAATTATCTTTAGAACGCTTCCATCTCGTTGAATTTCCGCACCAATACTCTCCAATATTTCCGTCCAACGATTCACCTCCTCAACTTGAGGAACATTTTTCAGAGTTGTCGTTCCTTCATTAATCATTGAAGCAGCCAAAATTGCCACAGTTGCATTCTTAGATCCATTAACCTCTATTTCACCAGACAGTTTTTTTCCACCATTTATAACAAATTTTTGCATTTAATTGCTTTTAAAGAGTTTTGTCTTAGCTTATTTTTGCCATGTTTTATACTTTCTCATTGTATGAGACTGTGAGCTTTTTTGCAAGAAATAAAGAAAAAAGCGCCATCCGGCGCCAAAGACAATCTTGTTTTCACTGATTCTAGTCTAGAGGAAATTGTTGTGTCTTCACTGGAATAAATCGAAACCAATCAATCTCCCATTTCTCAGTTGGTGAATTTGAAGGATCTGACAACTTGAGTTTCAACTGTGTGACCTTTGAGCTTTCTTTAAACGAAGAAAGATCGATCTCAAACTCTGTCCAAGTGTTGCTCTTGGCTGGTTCAAAAGAAATCTCCTTATTCCAAACATCATTTTCATCTCGCAAATAAAGTCTCCCTTCAGTTGAGTCTTTGCCACCCAGCACCCTGGCCCGCACAACAACCTTTTCAAATTTGTCTACTTCTATAGGCTCTACAAAGATGGGACTAACAATGGTTGGATTCCCACCACTAATTGCAACTGCCCAAGCATCATCACTGTTGCTCTGTGCTTTCCTGGTACTTGATTCAACAATCCAACCTTCATGAGAATCAGAAGAAAAATCAAATAGTGCCCCAGGATTATTCAACGTTCTGCTCACCCATCCTATAACATAATATCCAGTTCGATCTTCCAATGTGTATGTTCCGTTTTCTCTTTTCATTGGAAGCGGTTTGCCACCATTCGTAGTGATACGAGAAGTTCCCCAGTTTTGCTCGACAATTAAAACACCTTCTTTTATAACACCCGTTACAATCGCTACATGACCAACATTGTTTCTGTGACCAAACACTAAGATGTCTCCAGGCTGTGGAGCTGTAACACTGCCATTACGATGAGCATATAAACCATACTCCGGAGCCTTCAGATAGAGCTCTTGAGCCCGGCCAACGTTCCTAATTTCAATATCAAAAGCATTGCTATAATATCGTTGCACATAGGCGACACACTGAAAACTTCCCCCTTGATACCTCTTCACTAAAGAAGTCGCACCCAGGCGAAAATCATCCATGAGAAGAAACAGCAAAACAAAAAACACCGCAAAGAGAGTTGCAATCAAAAAAACGATTGTTTTTCTGTTTTTTTGTATCATTGAAAAAATTTTGATAAACACTCTAGAGGCCAGCGTTTCGAAGTTCTTTCAGTATCTCCTTTTGTTTCCTGTCTAGTTTTTTTGGAGTTTCAAGTCTAATCTCAACAAAATGATCCCCTCTTCCAATTCGATCTATTCTTCCGATTCCCTTGTTTTTTATTTTCAACAAATCACCTGCATGTGTTCCAGAAGGAATTTTTATTCGAACATTGCCGTCAATAGTTTTTACCTCAATCTTATCTCCTAATGTAATTTGAGTAAAGTTAACTTTAAGTCTCGACAAAACATCATCACCTTTGCGAACAAACTCTGCATGATCTTGCACGTGAATTGTAACATATAAATCACCGGGCTGTCCCCCTCCGCTAGGAACTTCTCCTTGACCACTAATTCTGATTGCTTGACCATCTTCAATTCCTGAAGGAATTTCCACTTTTACTTTTTGATAATCTCGCACAACTCCATCGCCACCACATTTTTTGCATTTTGTCTTTGGCACAGACCCTTTGCCACGACATTCGCCACAAACAACAACTTGAGAAAAAGTTCCAAAAATGCTCTTGACTGATTTTTGTTGCTTCCCACTTCCCTTACAAGCACCGCATGTTTCGGTTTCTTTGTTCTCTGCACCAGTTCCTTCACATTCGTCACAGACAACCTTTTTATATAAATCCAATTCCTTTCGAACACCTTTCGCCATCTCCTCAAAAGAAATAGTCACATCAACAGTTATGTCAGAACCAACAGCCTGACGTTGTGCGGATCGCGCTCCACCAAAACCAGCCGAAGAAAAAATATCAGAAAAAATATCTTCAAAACCGCCAGAGTTTCTGTTAGAAGAACCAAATCCGCTTGCATACGAAGAAAAATCACGAAATCCTTCAAATCCCGAAAAACCACCTTGTGATTGTGCCTGTTCAAATGTTTGTCCATGCTGATCATATTGAGATCGCTTTTGACTGTCAGACAAAACCTGATAAGCCTCATTGATTTCTTTGAACTTTTCCTCATTTCCTCCCTCCTTGTCTGGATGATGTTTGTGCGCCAACTTCCGATAGGCTTTTTTTATTTCATCGTCAGATGCTCCCTTCGAAATACCTAACACATTATAATAGTCTTTAGACATTGTTTCTTTCAATTAGTAAAACTGTCTTTGATTCTCCTCTGACTTGTTAGATAATTTGCTCAACCTGCTTGGAAACAGTGGAGATTTTTATCAAATTCAGTCTCACTAGTATAGCGAAAAGTCCAGTTGCTGTCCAGAGTGCCGCAAAACCCAAAATCCAAGTCACAGTTTGAAGAAGAATCAACACTGCCAATGCAGCTCCGATTGGCAAAAGTTCAGTACCAACAGTATCTCCGTTAAGAAACTCTTCCGCCCTTTTTTCAAGCAACTGATTGACTAATAAGATCATCTTTTCATCACCTTCAAGAGAAACTCCGAGCTGAACACTTAACAAATCTCTTCCACCTTCAATTAATTTCTGCTTGTCAATCTCAGACAGATCATTTATCTCAAGTCGACTAAGGTTTTTTTCAAAAATAGCCTCTTCCGCCACTGTTCCGATGCCATCTTTGAACATTGCATTGTTTCTTTGTAGTGTCTTTTCGACATATTCATCAACTGTGATTCCATCTTGAATCCAAACCAATTCATCCGTCGGAATAACAAAACGAACTACTTTCAGTGCTTTTGTGGTGAATGTTTCTGGAATTTCAATATCGATCTTAGGAATAGCACTTAGTTTCCGCTTTTCCACGAGAGAAAAATAGAAACCTCCAGCAATTAAAATACTTAGCGCAGTTGCGATGACTGGAATTCCTCGCTTGAGAATCATATAGACATCAATGGATCTTCTACTTTCTTTCTCTTTTTTTATTTTTTTAACTCCAACAACAAACAAGGCAAGTCCCACAAGCCACACACCGCTCATGATCAAAAATTGGTTTTTGGCTAGAATCAAAGAAAGAATAGTGCCAAACAAGATGATTAGATACTCAAGCTTCTTGTTTTGTGAAACAATCAAAAACAAACCCAAAAAAACTGTTGCCAAAAAGAAAAGCATAACAATAAACCAAGACATGCGAACATATTCAAGATAGAACAGTCGATAAACAAACAACCACCCGATCGAAAACAAAACAACCGTCAAAAAGAAAAAGGCCCAAGATGTATTTTTGTTTTTCATGTTAGTTATGCTATAATTGTTTTGATAACGTAAGTTTTATTGCTTTTGAAATGAAAAAAATAGATCTTCTAAAAACTTTCGGCGGTATCTCTGTGATGCTTTCTGTTTTCTTGTTATTAGCTGTCACACTCAACTATAAATTAGTTGTTGAGGGGGCAAAATATGCAGTGGAAAACAACGATGACTTACGCCAAACTTCAATAGTACAATCTGGACGAGCTTTCCCACCTCGAGACATAGTTGAAGGATTTTTCGATGCGGACAGACAAGGAGATCTCAAAAAATCAGAAAAAGAAAATGGAAAGGAAATCGTGCATCATTATCGAGCAATTCACGTAGACGAACTCAAGTCAACTGATAAACAACCTGTTCTCAAACTCCAAGTCTATAACGACAACAAAAAAAGCTGGAAGGTTACAGAAATATCAAAGTTAGACAAGGAAGATGGCACTGTTTATTTCCTTCTCAAGTCACAAGAAGATGAGAACGTTGTGCCAAACGATTTCTATACTGGAACCTATCAACTCATATTTGAATAAACATCTTTTCTTTTTTGTTTTATCAGCATGGCCATTCGCCATGTTTTTTTGATCAAGAAATCAACTAATCCTTCCTCTCAAAAGTTCCCCTTCTTTTATTTTGCTTTCTCTGAAAGATTTCTTTTGAAGTTTCATTATCATCGTTCTCACCAACATAGGATCAGGAACCTGTTTGAATTCAAATCTTGTTTTCGATCCCGCCGTCTGAATGTGCACACTTCCAAATTTTAAAATGGTTGGAATAATCCCATGAACCTCAGTTGTTACATCCTGAATCTTTCCATGATCAAGCTCACTGATTTCTCTTCTAAACAAGCTAAATTGTTCAATGTTGATTATTCGCTGATCTGTAACAATCCAAACATCCAAATAATAATCGAGCCAAACCACGAAAAGAATGAGCCAATAGAATAAGAACAAAAAACTACTAATCAGACTGAAGAACTTTGGATTGATTTCGATTGGAAAAGTTTGTGCTAAAAATGGAACAAAAAAACTTTCAGCAATCAAAACTGCCAAAAAAATTATTAGTGGTATACATTCAATCAAAAGAATAATCCAGTGCCTTCGAAGCATTACGATAATTTCTTCATCTTTTCGTTTACCACGAAAAGTGTGCTCATGATACTTGTGCTGATAGTTTGTTTCTTGAGATCCCATAACGTTATAAAAAAAAATTTAATTCACCTTTTAACTTAAAAAATGATCAGAAATTCTGTCCAATCAATTTCAATAGCAATCACAATGTTCACAGCAAGCAAGATCAGCGATCCAACAATAAACAAAGAAGTTACAAGCAAAGAAATCTTTTCATTGAACTTATAAACTTGAAGATGATAGATCACAGCAAAAACACCAGCCAAGAAAATTGTCAAAAAAACAAAATAGACAATTAAAAAAGGGTTGAACATTTTATATTCTTAAAAAGTTAAAATTTCATTGACTTTTACTCTTCGTGAGGATATTCAACTCCCAAGTGATCATACGCAGCTCTTGTTGCCTTTCTTCCTCGCGGAGTTCTCTCCAAGAAACCGAGTTGTAAAAGATATGGTTCATAAACATCTTCTATAGTCTGAATTTCTTCTGAAAAGGCGGCGGCGACAGTCTGCAATCCAACAGGTCCTCCATTAAATTTGCTGACCAACACTTCAAGCAATTCCCGATCAGCTGGCTCAAGACCAACATGATCAACTTCGAGCATATCAAACGCCTTTTTCACAACATCCTCATTCACAACTTCATGTTCCTTTATTTGAGCAAAGTCTCTCACTCTTCTCAGAAGCCTATTTGCAACCCTTGGAGTTCTCCTTGAACATTTTGCTATATGACCAAATCCGGAAGAATCAATTTTGACATCTAAAATCTTGCTCGATCGATCAACTATGCCTCCAATTTCCTCGTCTGTATAAAAATCAAGTTTGTGAATTGCCCCAAAACGATTTCTCAGCGGCGAAGAAAGCATCCCCAGTCTTGTCGTCGCACCAACCAAGGTGAATTTTGGCAACTCCAACTGAATTGTTCTTGCTGATGGACCTTTGCCAACTATTATATCCAAATGACCATCCTCCATCGCAGGATAGAGAACTTCTTCAACAAGCTTGCTAAGACGATGAATCTCATCAATAAACAAAATGTCTCCGTCATTCAAATTTGTCAATATCGATCCCAGATCACCAACCCTCTCAATTGCCGGTCCAGACGTGGTTTTTATTCCACCACCCATTTCGTTGGCAATGATATGAGCAAGTGTTGTTTTTCCAAGTCCCGGCGGCCCAAACAACAAAACATGCTCCAGAGCCTCTTTTCTTTTTTTTGCCGCCTCGATCAACAACGCGAGGTTTTTTTTGACTTTTGTTTGACCAATATACTCAACCATTTGTCTTGGCCTCAAGTTCTGTTCATATTGCTCCTCAGCTGTTTGTTGAGCATTGGATGTTATCATTTTTTCTTAACTGTACACCAGAAAACCCTCCCCATTCAAGTGCCTTGTCTGCAAATAATTAAAACAATGAAATAAATCCTCTTTTTATGAGTATAATAATGTAATGCTTTCAAAGGCAACTTTCTCAAATTTTACCTAAAAAAGACTTGACAAAATTTGCTGTTTGTGCTAGACTTTTCCAACATGCCTGAGTAACTTATGCTTTTGAAACTTAACATTTTGTTAGTAATCTGTAGGCAAAGGGGTGCTCTGATCCCAGGGAACCTTTCTTAGTACTAGGCTGACACAGTTTCGACTTTGTCATTTCTCGGAATTGTTCCTACCTCATGCCCTGTGTATGAGCTTTTTGTCTACAGTTTAGTGACAAAAACAACAACTGCGTTTTCGAACGCGGTTTTTTTGTTAATCAAAACATCAAGCATCAGCTTCAACTTCCCTGGTCATTCTTGCAACTTCATTCAACGAAGTTACTCCCTCAAGCACTCTTAACACTCCATCCTGAGCCATTGTCAGCATTCCTGCTTCTACTGCTTTATTCTTAAGTTCCGTAGTCGTTGGTCCAGAAATGATAAACTTTTGAAGCTCTGTACTCACTTCAAACATTTCGGCAATAGGAACACGTCCAACATATCCCAACATGTTACATTTCGGACAACCAACTGGTTCAAAAATTTCTTCAACATTCTTTGGTGTTTTTATACCTGTTTTTGGCGAAATATTATTCAAAATTTTTTCCATCGTTTCTTTTTCATCCGCTTTTGCTTTCCTCTTTTTTTTGCAATCTGGACAAAGAACACGAACCAGTCTTTGCGCCATAAAACAGTTGGTACCAGCAGCAAGATCTGAAAGACTCAACCCCATATTCACAAGTCTCTGCATTGATCCAGCAGCACTGTTTGTGTGAAGCGTACTAAGTACCAGATGCCCCGTCAACGCAGCTTGATAGGCAATTTTTGCTGTGTCTTGGTCTCGAATTTCACCAATCATCATGATGTCTGGATTCTGGCGAAGTAGCGCCCTCATCGCACTTGCAAAGGTATACTTTTCTTTTTCATTGACTTGAGTTTGCAAAACACCATCCATTTGATATTCAATTGGATCTTCAACTGTAATGATTTTCAACTCAGGCTTGTTCAGATGTGCAAGAGCACTGTATAGCGTTGTTGTCTTTCCACTTCCAGTTGGACCAGTGTTCAAAATAATTCCATTTGGCTTTGAAATATTTCTTTTGAGAATTTCAAGATTGTACGGATTGAGACAAATTTTTTTCAACTCTGTTGCTTGAGCACTTTGATTCAAAAATCTCATTACAATAATGTCACCAAAACCACCCAAGATCACAGAAACACGGACATCAACAGTTCCGCCTTTTATTTCTTTTTCAACTTCTGGCGTGATAATTCGGAAACGACCATCTATTACTCCAACACGTGACTCTGTTTTGAATCCGGATAAGCTTTTGATTTCATTGAGAACACTCAAAAATTCGGACATCGGAAACTTCATGATCTCATGCAATGTTCCATCAATTCGAAATCTCACTTTAAATTCCTTTTCCCCTGGCTCAATATGAACATCACCAGCTTTCATGTGAATCGCCCCCGAAAAAATATATTTAATCAAAATCGAAGGTGAGATGTCCTTCAGCTCGTCTTTCAGTTTTCTGAAATCACCTTTTAAAGCAACAATCTTCTCCATGGTCTCAGTATCAATCGTCATCCCTCGAGACAATGACTGGATAACGATCTTTTCATACATATGCATAAGATATTCGCCCTTACCAACAACTCTTTGCAGTTCTTCCAATGATGTTTCACCCTCAATTGCCTTGAGAATTCCATCTTGCTCCATGGCTATCATTCCTTCTTCCAACGCTTGCATTCTTATATCATCTTCTGTTGCAAGTCCCTCGACAAGCTCTTGCAACTTCTCATTCATCGCTAACACTTCAAAAATACCTATTCGTCCTTTATATCCCAGTCCATGACACTTTGTGCAACCTTTTGATCGCCACAAATTTTCAATATCTGTCGGAACCTCAACCTTTGCCTTCGGGGAGATCAATGAAAGCATTTTCTTCAATGTATCTATTGTTTCCTGTGCCGGTTTATATTTTTCCTTACAATGAGGACAAAGCTTTCTCACAAGTCTCTGAGCAATAAAAGCATTCATCGCTGGAGCGATCAATGTTGGCTTTACTCCCAAGTCAACCAATCGACCAATAACTCCAGCTGCACTGTTCGCATGAACCGTGGTCAATACCAAATGTCCAGTCAAAGCGGCATGAACAGCAATTTCGGCTGTAGCATCATCACGAATCTCACCAACCAAAATAATATCTGGATCTTGTCGAACAATTGCGCGCAGTCCATTTTCAAAGTCATATCCTCTCTCTGCTTCAACCTGCGTTTGATTCACACCATTGACCTGATATTCAACCGGGTCCTCGATGCTGATTATTTTTATATCAGGAGAATTTAGTTTGTTAATAATCGCATAGAGAGTGGTCGTTTTTCCGCTTCCAGTTGGACCAGAGTCAATAATCATTCCTTGTTTTTTCTCAGATTGCACAACAAGCTCATCATAATTTTTTCCGGTCAATCCAAGTTTGTTCACTGTCACTTTCTCAATTTCCTGGTTGAGCAAACGAATCACAATATTTTCGCCAAAATTGCCCGGCAAAATAGAAACACGAACATCCATATCACTCCGCTTGTTTTCGTCTTGAGCAATTGAAAATCTTCCATCTTGAGCAATGTCACGAACATTGATCATCATTCCACCAAGAACCTTGATGCGAGAAATAATGGTGGGATAAATCGTAATTGGAAATTTAGCAACGGTCTGCAAAACTCCATCGATTCGATAACGCAATCTCACTCTTCCATTTTTTTGAGGCTCCATGTGAATGTCTGATGCATCGGTCTTCACGGCACCAGCAATCATCAAGTTCAAAACCTGAGTAACAGGAAGTTCTTTGATTCGCTGCTCCAAATTTATCAGATCTTTCAATTCTTTTTCAAAGTTTTCCAAATCCTCTCCTGACAACCCCATTCGAAGATAGTCAAAAACATTAACCATCTTTATCTTTTTGTATTCGCTCCAAGCTCGCTCGAGTGATGATTTGGAAACAACAAATAATTTTATGGTGACACCTTGTGATTGCTCGATCTTTTTCAAAAAAGCCAGGGTTCCTTTGTCTTCAGGCGTTGTTGTTCCAACCTTAAGCTCCTTTTCAACTTTATATATAACAGCCAGATTGTACTTTCTGGAGTTCTCCTCTGTAACGTCAACAATGTGTTCTTGATCTATGGGAAAAATATTCAAATCAAGATAAGGCAAACTAAGCTCCTTTGCATAACAAGAAGCCTCCTCTTCTTCTGATTTTTTTCTGAGTTTACCCAAAACCTTTTCCACCTCCGATGGATTTGTCAAACCTTTCTTTTTTTGTACATTTTTTGTTTTAGCCATGTTTGGTTTTTAGTTTCTTCTTTACTTGATGTTCCAATACAACCCCATTGTATCAGCAATAGAAGTGGATGTAAATTGCGACGCAATGTGCGCAAACTTCTTTTTTTTGTTTTATTCTTACTCTTCTTACAAGTGATTATGAGCCTGATTAGTCAGCGCCTTCCACTGCTCGACAGAAAGATCCTGAGCTCTAACATTCTCATCCAATGAACTTGCTTGCAAGATCTCTTTTGCGACCTGTTTTGAAATTTGCAATCCACTGCAGAGATTATTCATAAGAGTTTTCCTCCTTGAAGCAAAACCACTTTTCACGATTGGAAAAAGTTGTTTTGATTCATCCCTCAGAACACTGTTATTTTCGAAAGTAGTGATCTTGATGATAGCAGAATCAACCTTTGGAACTGGAAAAAAACTTTCTTTGGGAACAAACTCAACAATTTCACATTTGCCAAAAAATTGTGCAGTCACTGACAAGATGCTCATTTCTCCAGGACTTGCACAAAT
>JAYEIQ010000023.1:0-56086 GCA_034660175.1 Patescibacteria group bacterium
GACTTTTCCCCCTTTTCTTTATGCCTTTATGTTAAACGTTTTACCATCAATTCAAATGATACATTATTGCAGTAAATTTGTTTCTCAGTCTGAACAAGTAATGTTGTCGATTCTCCACTGATCATCTGTTTGTGTTAACTCGACCTTTATCCTATTGTCACCAGATATGGAATAAACGAGATGAACCAATACAGACACATGCCCTTTCTGCTTCTGGTCAACGACTTGAAACGAATTATCATTCATCCTGTCAGGAAGATCCTGAGCACATATTATAGGATTGGAGTGTCCATCTCTGTCACTTAAAACATTCTCATGAAAGTTTTTTGTAACAAACTCTCTTTCAGTTTCTCCGTTTTCAAAATCAAATTCACAATCTCGCGTCTTTTCCATCCCTGTGCAGACCTTAAGCTCTTTTATATACCAATCATAGAAGGTACTAACAACTTCTTCTGGAGAACTTTGAGCCTCGCTCAGATAAACACCTTTCTGTGATTGTTGCCCTTTTTTTTCTTTCTGCACAACTTCTTCCTTTACATACCAGCCTAACACAAACAATCCCAAAATGATTGGAATAAGCAATATTTTTTTGTTGAATTTGATTTTTTTCATGGAATTTCTTTAAATTCTATTTCAATTCAATATATTATGGATTTGGACAAAAATCAAGAAAGTGTACACCTGGACGTACACTTTCACGAGCATCTACAAAACCTTACTCTCCCCACCCCTATCTCGTGTTACGCTCTAAATACTTATCCCTCACATAAACTCCAAGAACCACTATAACACTCTGTTTTTTTCTTTCTTGGATCATTGTATAGATATTCCTTGATCTTTGAAAAATACACCTTGTCAAACAAAACAAAGACAGATTTGGTTATTGCTATCTCTATGTCGTAATTAGTTTTTGGGCTCTCTGAATCGATGAAATTAAAAAAATCCTCGTGATGCTCATCAAAAGGCTTGTCGAACTCAAGCTCCCTCATAAACTTTTTTCATTTTCTGTCAATCACAACGGTGAATATGACTCCAGTTTTTCAAGATCAAAATTCATTGTTCCGTCCTTGATCAATGAATCACAAACAACCTTCAAATTGCTTTCTACTCTCGTGATGTCCGTCTTAATATTATTTAGCATTTCAAGTTTCCTCTCAATCCAAATGAACATACCAATAATAGTTGGAATACCCACGTACGTAATAACTGGCACCACCCACTCGGACATATGTTTTTATTATAAAGTTATTTTAGATATCTATTCCACTCGTATACATACGAAAGCCAATGGATATGTTTCAAAAACTTGTTTTTGTTTCTATTTTTTGTCTATTGTTGTATACACTTGTTATACCACATTATTATTGCCTTACTGTTGTTATGATCTATACGAAAAATAAACACGAACAAGAACACCACGTAACATTGCAATAAAGAAACGGAAATGATAGTATATACACGTGAAACAAAAGACATCTCAAGGTCTTTGCTTTTTTAAGAATTCAGGAAACATGATGTTAGATCAACAAAAAATACAGGAGTTCAAAGAAAAGCTTCTGCAAGAAAAAACAAAACTTGAAAAAGAACTTGGTGATGTCGCCAAGAAAGAAGATGATGGCGATTATGAAGCAAAGTTTGAAGACTATGGTCGTAATGAGGAAGACAATGCTGAAGAAGTTGAAGAATATACAACAAAAATTGGAATAACTGAGACTCTCGAAAAAAACCTCACTGACGTAAATGATGCACTCATCCGAATTGAAGATGGAAAATATGGAATTTGCGAAAACTGTCCTGAGGAAATCAGAGTTGAGCGCCTCGAGGCATATCCAGCTGCTCGCAAATGCATGAAATGCGAATCTCAAAAAATACAATAAAGCATGAAAAAAGCGATTGTCGTCATTGTAATCATTGCAACTGACCAGATCACAAAATATCTTGCGATAAAAGACCTCCTGAGTCCAATGGATGGTCTTTTTGGTTTTGTGTCATGCAATCCAAATATTTCCTGGAGTATTCCTTTGTCTGGAACAACTTTGGCGGTGGCATGGCTTGTATCTGCCCTGATCTTCATCGCAGTCTTGAACAAAACCAATTGGGATGTTTTTCTACTTGGTTCCTTTGCAGGAGCTCTCTCTAATGCAATTGACAGGATTTATCATGGGTGTGTTATTGATTTCATTTCAATCAGACAATTTCCCTTATTCAACATCGCCGATTCGTGCATAACAGTTGGAATTATGCTATTCTTACTATCCACATATATCTCAAACAAAAAAAACAAGTAGCTACCAGCTAAACTTTTCAATAACTTTTTTTATCATTCCATGTCCTCTAAAGTATTATCTGCATCTACTTTTGGAATGGAGGGAACAATAATAGAAGTTGAAGTTGACACCTCTCCGGGTCAACCAGTCTTCAATATTGTTGGACTACCTGATACCGCAGTTAAAGAAGCAAAAGATCGAGTGACTAGTGCGATTAAAAACTCAGGATTTCGTCCTCCTCAGTTCTTTGGTAGAATTACCGTCAACTTAGCACCAGCCGATCTCAAAAAAGAAGGACCTTCATTTGATCTACCAATAGCGCTGGGTATTCTTCTTGCTTCAAAACAAATCAACTCTATCCCTACAAATTCAATTTTCATAGGAGAGTTGTCGCTAGATGGTCGCTTACGCAGAACAAAAGGATCTCTTCCGATAAGCCTTTCAGTCAGAGACAAGGGATACAAGTCTCTATTTGTTCCCAAGGATATTGCACCTGAAGCTAATCTTGTTGATAACATCACTGTTTTCCCAGTTAAAAATCTAGCAGAGCTAGCCAAGCATTGTAACAACAAAAAAAGAATCTTACCCTTGAAAAAGCAAACTACGCACCTTGATAGTTTGTCATCATGTGATCATCCTCATGATTTTTGCTTTATCAAGGGCCAAGAACATGTGAAAAGAGCCCTGGAAATTGCAGTCGCTGGTGGACACAACATATTACTTTCCGGTCCTCCCGGAAGCGGAAAAACAATGTTGGCAAAATCTGTACCATCCATCATGCCACCAATGACAATCGAGGAAGCATTTGAAGTCACGAAGATATACTCAGTTTCTGGTCTGACCACTGCTGAAAAACCCTTTGTGAACACAAGACCATTCCGCTCTCCCCACCACAGTGCGTCGACAGTCGCTCTTGTTGGCGGAGGAGCTTTTCCACGACCTGGTGAGATCTCACTTGCAAACAGAGGAGTTCTTTTCATGGATGAATTCCCAGAATTCACTAGAGAAGTAATCGAAAATCTTCGCCAGCCCCTGGAAGATGGACTAGTTTCAATATCACGAGCTCAAGGCTCAATCACCTACCCTGCTTGCTTTATCCTCATTGCCGCTATGAACCCCTGCCCTTGTGGAAATGCTACTGATGTAGAAAAAATGTGCACTTGCACACCATCACAAATAGCACGCTATAGAAGAAAAATGTCAGGACCAATAATGGATCGTATTGATTTGCACATAGAGGTGCCTCGTTTAAAATTTGATAAACTTTCCTCAAAACAACTCGGAGAAAAAAGCTCTCAGATAAGAAAAAGGGTTATAAAATCACGGCAAACTCAAAACAAAAGATTTTCTCAAAACAAAATCTTCACTAATGCTGAAATGGATTCAAAGAAAATTCGCATTCATTGCGAAATAGGAGAGCAGGAAAAACAACTATTAAAGAATGCTATTCGACAAATGAGTCTTTCTCCTCGCGGATATCACAGACTCCTAAAAGTAGCTCGTACCATTGCAGATCTTGCCGGTGATCAAAAAATAAACACATCCCATCTTGCTGAAGCTATTCAATACCGCTTTCGTGAAGAAAACTGATGCTTCAAATGAATAGCTATTGACATAGATCTCTTTAGTACAAAAAACCAGAAGCTTAGGCTTTTGGTTTTTATATAGAAATTTTTGCTTTTCCTTGTTAATAGATATAGCCCTTAATGACTCTGTTCTTTGTTGAGATTGTCCTTGAGCTTTCCACTCCAAATCCCTTGTAATTCATCTCACGAATGGTAACACTACTTCCTTTAACTTTAGTTACGATACCAACATGTCCATACCAACTTTCAGAGGTCACAATAATGGCACCTTTTTTTGCTTTCTTTCCAGTCTTTGCACCATATGCGCGAGCATGATAGAACCAAGTACCAGCATTTCCACCCCATGGCACATATTTACTTTGAGCAACATACCACGTACAGTGTCCCCACGGAAATCTGTGTCCTCCTTTTGCCTTTCGGTCAATAATTGAGGGTCCACGAGAAGTTCCCTCGGCAACCCCCGAGCTGTAATAATCTCTTCTCTGAAGCAGATTGCTTGGTGTTGCAGGCTGTTCAATGCGTCCATCTGGAATTACTAACTCTTCACCTTCCTTAACTGCACCATCAGCTGTCAAATCATTGAAATCAATAATCTTTTGTTTATCTGCCTCATATTTTTTAGCAATCTTGTCAAGATTATCACCACTTTTAACAACGTGTCTCACTCCGATAACTGGCAAGATAAAGATTTTGTCTCCCGGCATGATCTTGTTTGGATTGTCAATATCATTCGCCCACAAAATTGTGTTTGTTGTCACACCGAACTCTTCAGCAATAGAACCAACAGTGTCTCCATCCTCAACTTGATAAACAGCAACGTCAGCACCTCGATCAAGCAATTCTTTCGCATCAGGAGTTGTTGCTGTCAAAACCTGGAATTGCATTTGATTTTGACTCAAATTGCCATCTTTGATCATTGCTTCGGCCAAATCATCATCAGATTCGTTGTCATTCACTGTTGCCAATGAAACCATTGTCAAATTGCCTTTTGTAGCATGACTTTTCACACGACGCTGAATTTTCTCCTCATTCGAAGCCTCTTTGCGAAAAAAACTAAACAAAAAACCACCTCTTTCAGTGTTTGAGATGGTGTTACCAACAGTAATAAGCAATGTAACAAAAACTACAACAATGACTGCTGAGTGTTCACGAAAAAAGTCTAAGAATATTTTCGTTCTATTGTCTTTGATGAAGCCAAGAGCTTGTTTTTCTTTTTGTTTGAAATATGCCTTCAAATCAGAAGGTCTGCGCCACGAAAGTGAACGTATTTCATTTTCTCCAGCAAAATAACCTTCGAGATTCCTTTTCTGAAGTGATGAAAAATTTAGTTTAATGGCTGTATTTCCCTAGTTGGTCTTGCGTCTATAGAGAGCATTTTGTGCAAGACAAAACTCTCATCAACACGAAACCCAGATAACTTTTTACAAACACAAGTTTAACTCACATCGACTATTTGTCAATACGAACTGTATTTTGCCCCTACTTTAGTGTAAAATGAGGGTTATCTAATTATTTTTGATATTTTGATGCAAATCGAAAGACTCAAAACAGACTACTTGGAATATCTGGAGATAGACAAGAACCGCTCCCAAAAAACAATCGAAAATTATGATCGTTATTTAAAAAAGTTCCTTTCTTGGGCGAATATCAGCACACCGACAGATATCACTGAGCCCTTGGTCCATAAATATCGAGTTCATCTCAATCGCTCTCAAAACGACAAAGGGGGAACACTTTCGCGACAAACACAAAACTATCATGTCATAGCATTGCGTGGATTCCTCAAATATCTTTCAAGAAAAAGCATCCAAACTCTAGCAACGGAAAAAGTCGAACTCAGCAAAACTTCTGGACGATCCGTTGACTTCCTCTCATTTGAAGAGGTTGAAACTCTTATTCAGGCAGCCTCAGGACTCTCCATAAAGAATCTTAGAGATGTGGCAATCCTAAAGATGCTCTTCTCTACTGGTCTTCGAATTTCAGAGCTTACATCACTGAACAGAGATTCGATCAATCTGAAAAGTGGGGAGTTCTCCGTCACAGGAAAAGGCTCAAAAGTTCGAATAGTTTTTATTTCTGGTGCAACCAAAGAGAGCCTACAAAGTTATCTAGACAAAAGAAAGGATATGGACCCTGCGTTATTTGTGAGAATAGTGGCTAATCTTCAAAAACAAGATAATTTGCGACTATCTAACAGAAGCATTCAACGTATGATAAAAAAGTGTGCCACCAAAGCTGGGATAGTAAAAAAAGTCACGCCTCATGTTTTGCGTCACAGCTTCGCAACAAACCTGCTTCAAAACGGTGCGGACATTCGCTCCGTTCAGGCATTACTCGGCCACAGCTCCATCAGCACCACACAGATATATACCCACGTCACCAACAAAAGCCTCAAGGATATATACAAAAAATTTCACGGAAAAGAAAAAAGGGACTAGTCCCTTTTTTTGTTTTTTCTTTTTTTACATTTAAGATTCTTTGGAACAAAATTAAATCTTGTCACGAAACAAAACGTTCATTGAAAAATAACTGAAAGTGTTCTGTTGAAACATTTTCACAACACACAACCAACGGAACACTCCGCGCGTTTTCTCTCGAGCCCTGCGGGGCACGAACGACGACGGACAGCTCTACCGCACCACCATCACAAATACTCGCGCAAGCATTGTTCCCTAACGTTTGCGTATATCTGATGTTTTGTGTAGCGGAGCGGAACAAAATTTGGGTGAAGCCCAAACCGAGGGGTGCCTGCCCGCCTTTGGAGGGAAGCGGAATTGCAAATAACATCGCAATTAAGAGAAGTTGAGTTCTCCTCGTGACCGAAGGGAGCAGAGCTGAGAACTCAATTTGGGAAAATCACGAGCCGAGCAATTTTCCTTTTATCCCTTGTTAAGTGACCAAGTGAAGTGAGAGTGCAACGTGGTGCGACCAACTGAAAGGAGGGAGAAATTAATTCACAAGTTTCGTCTTAGAATAATATTATATATCTAGCTATCATAATAACTATAGCAATAAACAAACAAACATGGTAAATATATTTTTTAATGGCGTTAGTAAATTTTGAAATTTCATTATTTTTAGGTGAGCCATATTTTATTGAATATATTCCAGAGATTATTGCAACAACATACAACAAAGATACTAAAAAGATATTGCCAATAAAAAATCCTCCAATAGCAAGAATGTAAGTTAGATAAATCAAGCCATCTGCTTTAGTTATACCAAGCCATTCTTTTAATTCTTCATGCATAATGTTTGTTTGTTATTAATACTTAATAAATATTTCGATTAGAAACTTGTGAATTAATTGTATTTAACGCGCGCAGATGATCCGAAGTTTCTTGAAACAAATCCCGAAGGGTTTGCGGAAAGAAATTTCGGATATCCGCTGCTATAGAGAGTTCCGCGGAGCGGAATGGAGTATGACAGCGGAGGTATCCGCACGCGTTATTCGCAATGGAGCGCCTGCCCGCCTTTGGAGGGAAGCAGAATTGCAAATAATGTATCAGCATATCTGATGTCCTGACAGAGCCATAACGGAGGCAAAATATGGGTTGAGCGACTGCAAGGAGAGAACCATATATGCTGTGTTATATGACCCGAGCAAAGTGGATCAGAGCGGAACGAAGCGAGAGTATAACATGGCAAGTCCGTAGCGAAGCGGGGGGTAGCGTATTTTTCTGAAAATTTTTCTTACCTTTTTGTTTGTCGAAAGATTTTTTAAAAGTAATAAAATAAAATTTGATTTTTTAAATCTTGACTCAAAAAAGAGGGGGTTAGGAATGAATTTTTTGAGTCAAGATACATTATTAAAAATTTTTTCTTTGTTTTTCCAGATTATCTCCGCCAGCGATCATTTTTCTCCAGTTGTTGAGTTGCCAGAACAAGTCCTTAAATTTCAGATGGTGTGAATGGCGAGCTTTGAATTTTGGATCGTGGATTATTACATATCCAAGTTTAATAAAATGCCAAGCCCATTCAGAATCTTCACCGCCCCAACCGTTGTTGAGATTTTCATTAAATTTGTATTCTTCCCATAATTTTTTTCTTAGCATTGCATTTGTAGTCCCCAAGAGACCAGGTGCGAATTTCTTTATTCTATATTTTATCATTCCAATAGTGTAGCCAGCGATATTGTAAAGCACTTTGTCTGCGAGGGTACTATGTTTGTGAGCCAAAGGGATTGAGTAAATACCGGCGACTTTTTCGTTTTCAAAATTTTTCAATCCGTCTTCCAGGAATTTTATTGATATCGGTATAGAATGTCCGTTAAGATAGACTGGGTATTTGCCACTCGCGTTTTCAGCACCGATGTTGCAAGAACGTGGATGAGAGAATTGATCTTTGGGCATGGTGATGATTTTACAGCCATAACTTTTGGCAATTTCAAGAGTTTTGTCTGAAGAATGATCGTCAACGATAATAATTTCAAAATTTTGATAAGTTTGTTGTTTAATCATCTCCAAAACTTGACCAAGATATTTTTCTTCATTTTTTGTACGAATAATAACTGAGATTGTTGGTTTTGCGTTTTTATTTTCCATAAATATTACCTCCTTTTAGTTCCCCTTTTAAATAAAATAAAAAATCAAATTTTCTGTCCTTGTTCAACACACAAATCTTCAAATTACCACGAAGATAAAAAATTTATTGCGAATAACGCACACGCCTATGCGAAGTCCCGAGTTCTCGGGATTTGGGCATCAGCCGTATAGCTGCTGTTGTGCGATGTGTCGCGTCGCCTTTTAGTTTTTAAAAACTTTTAATATGTGAAAGCCCAATTTCGCATAGGCGCGCGCGTTGTGGCAAGAGAAATGGAGCGGAGACAAGTGGCGTGGTTGAGCTTGTCGTTGTTCGCGCCCCACGGGGCGAGAGATACAGTACACGAAGCGTTCCGCTTCCTTTGTTAGCATTACCACACTTTCCGAGCATGCGATTTAGTTTCAAATTGCCAAGCGTTCCGCGCGTGAGATCAGTGTTTATTTTGGAAAGAGGTTCGAATTTGGTAAAATAGAGGCACAGAATAGAACTTGTCCGCCTTTGGCGGGCGAATTCTATGATTGTGGGTTCGAGAGGACTTGAACCTCTGACCTCTACGATGTCAACGTAGCGCTCTAACCACCTGAGCTACGAACCCTTGTAAGTCATTTAATATATTACATTTCAATTTGATTTTTATCAAGTCCTTAGCTTGCCACTCTTCATTTACTTTGACAAACAAAAATGATATGTTTATAACAGTTTCGAGCTTATTTTGAATAAAAACTATTCTCTATTATAAATGTCAATTCAATTCTCTGATCCTATTTTCCTCTTTCTTGCCCTCCCAACAATAACTCTCTTTGTTTGGACAGTTTTGCAACAAATTTCGATATCTCAAATCAAAAAGCGTCAAAAAATACTTTTTGAAGGAGCAGATGGAAGAGATCTGGAAAAAATAATTCTTCAGTGCAAAAAAAGAACAACAAGCACTGAGAGAGACATCAAAGATCTATACGAGATCACAAGCAAGATTCAACAACTATCACTGAAGAGCCTCCACAAAATTGGGTTGGTGCGTTTCAACCCTTTCAGAGACATTGGAGGAGACCAAAGCTTTTCAGTCGCACTTCTCGACAACGATGATGATGGCGTTATTATATCTTCACTTTATTCAAGAGACGGAGTGAGGGTATATGCCAAATCGATCCAAAAAGGTTTGTGCGAGAAGCATCAACTAACAGAAGAAGAAAAACACGCGATCTCCATTGCAACAAGTGAGAAAAACAATCAAAAACAAAAAAGAACCGTTTAGTCTTTATTGATCAATTGACTAAAATCCCTTTTCTTGATATAAAGATACATTGAACTTTAGCCAAGCTAATCGAATTTATGAGTGAAACAACAGAAAAAAAACCGGTAAAAATCCCTTTTCAGATGACTGTCAAAGAACTGGCAGTACGTTTAGACGTGAGTGTGTCTGAAGTGATCAAGAATCTCATGGATAATGGAATAATTGCCAATATAAACGAGGTAATCGACTATGAAACTGCAGTTATTATTTCCCAAGAACTTGGCTTTGAAACTGAGCTGGACGAGGCCATCGTGAATGATGAAATGGTAACACTCGAAAACCTTCATGACATTCTCACTCTCGAACAGGAGAACAAAGAAAGTCTAGTCTCACGTCCTCCTGTTGTAACAATTCTTGGACATGTTGATCATGGAAAAACAACTCTACTCGATACTCTACGAAAAACAAGAGTCGCCGAAAAAGAGTCGGGAGGAATAACTCAGCACATCAATGCCTATCAATTAACAAAAAAAAACCAGTTAATAACCTTTATTGATACTCCTGGGCATGAAGCCTTTTCAGCAATGAGACAACGAGGCGCAGGTCTTGCTGACATTGCAATATTGGTCGTTGCAGCAGATGATGGAGTTAAGCCTCAAACAAAAGAAGTTACCAAGCATCTCATTGAAAATAAGATTCCAATAATTGTTGCTATAAACAAAATTGACAAACCAGAAGCAAACGCAAATAAGGTCAAACAAGAGCTTGCTGAAATAGGACTTCTACTTGAAGGCTATGGCGGAGACGTTCCGTTCAATGAAATCTCAGCAAAAAATAATACTGGACTAGATAATCTCTTGGATACGATCTTGCTGGTTTCAGATCTTCATAATTTCAAAGCAAATCCCAAGCGTGATGCTTTTGGAATTGTCCTGGAAGCTCACAAGGATCCGCAAAAGGGACCCCTGGCAACTGTTCTAATCAAAACAGGATCTCTGAAAGTGGGACAAGACATCATGGTCGGGTTGATTCATGGAAGGGTTCGTAAAATAGAAGACTACACAGGAAAATCAATAGAAATTGCACCTCCATCAATCCCCATAACAATTGTTGGTCTTTCCGATGTTCCTCAGAGCAACGATGTTCTTCAAGTCAGAGCGCAAAAAAGCGACAAAAGGAGTCGCCGCTTGGCTAAAACATCAGCATCAAATGGACCAATAAGTGCGGGAGCAATAAGTTCTCAACAACTGATTAGCAATATTGATGAGGCACTTGGAAAGAAACACTCCATCATCATCAAATCAGATGTTCGTGGAACACTAGAAGCAATCAAACAAATACTCGACACAATCAAATCAGACGAAGTCAGTCTTTCAATAATCAACGAAGGCGTTGGGCCAATAACAGAAACCGACATTCAGACTGCTCAAACAAACAATGCCACAATATATGGATTCAATGTATTCCCTACATCGGTCGCAAACAGACTGGCAGAAAGTGCAAAAATCTCAATTAAAACTTTTAGTGTCATCTATGAACTTGTTGAAAAAGTAAAGGAAGAAATGTCTGAATTGCTTGAACCAGAAATAAAGAGAGTCAATCTTGGCAGATTAAAGATTTTGGCAATTTTCAAGAATCTCAAAAAAGGAATGGTTGTTGGAGGAAAAGTCA
Source organism: Patescibacteria group bacterium (assembly GCA_034660175.1). Taxonomy (GTDB): domain Bacteria; phylum Patescibacteriota; class Minisyncoccia; order Moranbacterales; family DUUL01; genus JAYEIQ01. Next base: position 11,298 of record JAYEIQ010000023.1, read on the forward strand.
TGAATGGAAAAATTGTCAAAGGAGAAAACATGGAAATAACCAGAGACAAAGAATTTGTTGGAAAAGGAATTCTCACTCAATTGCAACAAGACAAAAAAGAAACATCTCAAGTCAAAGAAGGTTTGGAATGTGGGATCTCATTTAACGGGAAGGATAAAATAGAAGTTGGAGATGTTCTTCTTTGTTATAAAGAAGAAAAAATAAAAAGAAAGATCTAATCCAACAACTTTCACATGACTTATCGAATTGAAAAAATAAATGATCTTGTTCGAGACAATCTTTCTAGGATCATTACAGAAGAACTTTCACTGAAAACAGATGCGCTTGTGTCCATCACCAAGGTTGACACATCAAAGGATTTGCGATATGCTCAAGTGCTTGTAAGTGTGTTTCCCGAAGACCAAAGAGACTACGCTGAGAAAACTCTTAAAAAAGAGTTATACCGAATTCAAGGACTGCTCAATGACTCCATGCACTTGAAAATTGTGCCCAAGATCAACTTTATTCTTGATTTGACCCAACAAAAAGCAAGTGAACTGGAAGAAGTTTTTGAGGAAATAAGAAAAGAAAAAAAGGAGAAGAAATTTAGCACACGACGAGCGAGCTAAGAACAACTATCTTCATCAATCCCGATGGAAATTTTTGAAGAAAAATTTGAATCTTTGAGTCGGGTTTTTGACAAAATTCAGAACCCTCTTTTGATCATACATCCCAAACCTGATGCTGATGCATTGGGTTGTTCATTTGCACTTGCAAACTTTCTCAATAAAAAAAAGAATATCAAAAAGGCAGATATTTTTAGCGTTGATGAGCCAGCGAAAGATGTATCAGCACTTTTTCCTGTCAGCGAAATAAAAAACACTTTCAAAATCGACAGGCACGATGCATTGATCTTTCTAGATCGAGTGGATCTTTTTTATAAACTAGAAGTAGCTGAGGCCATGAAGAAGCTCGAGAAACCTCCTATGATCTTAGCAATTGATCATCATCCAAACTCATTCATTCCAAAATCACTAACCCTACTCGACACTAAAGCGGCAGCAACAAGTGAGATAATCTTTCGCTTCTTTAATCACATAGGACATGATATCAACCACAAGGTTGCCCAATATCTATTGAATGGAATATATGCTGACACTGGAGGATTTCGACATAACAACACCACAGCACAATCGCTTGAAATTTCTTCGCAATTGATGCGAAAAGGAGCATCAATAACAAAAGTTCATCGTGCTCTTTTTGCCAACAAGTCGCTCAACACACTGAAGTTGTGGGGCGTGGCCCTTGAACGAGCTCAAGTTAACCAAAAAACTGGAATGGCAGTCTCTTTCATAACTAAAAAAGATCTCAAGCGTTGTGGAGCAACTCCACACGATCTTAATGGGATTTCAGAGATCCTCAACACAATTTCTGACTCAAAATTTGCACTCGTTCTTTATGAACGAGCTCAAGACAAGATCAAGGCATCTTTGCGAAGTGAAGAATATAAACAAGTTGATGTCTCAGAAATAGCCCGCCAATTCATGGGTGGTGGCCATAAATTGGCCAGCGGATTTGAAATCAAAGGTCACTTACGTCAAATTGGTGACAACTGGATAATAGAATAATCAAATTTTCAAACAATCAAAGCTATCTCTTGGTTGTTTTTTTGTTTGGCACAAAAATAAATTAGGATATACTTAATACCATATACATAAACTCAACACCCATGAAAATAGGTTGCCATGTTTCCATTGCCGGAGGAATTGAAAATGCACCAAGCAGAGCCAGACAGCTTGATTGTGAATCTTTTCAAATGTTCACTCGATCTCCACGGGGAGGAAAAGCCAAAGAAATAACACCACAAATCGCACAAATCTTTCTTGATGAATGCGAGAAAGCCGACTTCAAACCAAGCAGTGACTATGTCACACACACTTCATATTTCATTAATCTGGCCAGCGAAAACAACAGGATCTATTATGGATCAATCAGCTCCTTGCGCAAAGAACTTGAAGTGGCATCGCTCATCAAAGCACCTTTTGTGATCACACACATCGGAAGTTCAAAGGATCTAAAAGGAAAGAACATTCAAAAACAGATAAACAAAAAAGTGATGAAGGGAATCAAGAAAATTCATGAAAATTATCAAGGAGAAGCCTTGTTGGTTTTGGAAATTGCAGCTGGAAGCGGAAATATCATCGGAGACAATTTCGAGGAGATTGGATTTTTCATCAAACAAGCAAAAAAAGATGGAATAAACCTTGGTTTTTGTTTTGACACATGCCACAGTTTTGCAGCGGGATATGATCTGCGCACAAGTCAGAGCACAGACCAAGTATTTGAGCAAATAGATAAAATAATAGGCATTGAAAATCTCAAATGTATTCACTTCAATGACTCAATGGCTCCATTTGATTCACACAAAGATCAACATGAGCACATTGGAAAAGGTGAAATCGGAGAAGAGGGACTCAAGGAAGTTATCAACCAAGTAAAAGGATTGGACATTAATGTAATCTTGGAAACAAAACACGACAAAATCGAAGAAGACCTTGAGCTTACTAAAAATTTCGCAAAATAGGCTTTATTGACCAAGTAATATATTATTGATAAGCTGGAAAAAGCTTTCCTTTGGCCGCGTGGCGAAGTAGCTAACGCATCGGTCTGCAAAACCGACATTCGCGGGTGCAAATCCCGCCGCGGCCTCAAAATTGTACTTGCCGGAGTGGTGGAATTGGTATACACGCAGGACTTAAAATTCTGTGGGAGCAATCCCATGCGGGTTCGATTCCCGCCTCCGGCACCAGAACAGAACTTGCGCAGTATCTCACGCACTGTGAGACGCGTGAGATTAGTGTTTGTTTTAAAAATAGATTCTAACTTGGTAAAATAAACCCACAAAAAAATCCCGATCTCTCGAGACTTTTTTATAGGACTTATACATTACTATAGTAAGATCTATTTTATCATTGCCTTCTTCTTCAAACCCTTCGGCATTTTTTCAATCGCATAACGCAATGCGGTACGCGGCATGTCTTCTCTGTTTTTCATCACATATTCAAACACTTCTCTCTGCCAAAAATTTGCTGCTTCTTTGAGCATCCAACCATATCCCTTCTGCACTAAATCATCCTCATCCACAAGCATCTTGTCCGCCACCCAAAACATGTCTCTCAAAAATTTCTTTTCTTTTTGCTTGGAATGATAGATCAAAGTCACTGCTGCTGAACGACGCATCCAGCGATTGCTTGACTTTGTCCACATTTTGGATTTTTTCAAGAGATCAGGAAATTGAAATAAAAGTGCACCTACAGCATGAGTGCAAAAATCATCACAGTGCGCCCAGTTTTTTACATATTTCTTCAACCAACATTCAAATATGACAAAATCATTCTTTTTGAACTCCCTTTTTCTTCTATAAACCCAATCAAAAGCAATTGTGCCACACTCCATAAGACCAGTCTTGAGCAGTTTTTCACAAACACCAAACAGATCTTCCATTGACAATCCTCTCACCTCCCCATAATATTTCGCGACAATTGCTCTCGTGTCTTTTGCTCTCACCCCAATTGGGTTGATTGGTTCTTTGAAAAAATCTTTTGAACCTTTCTTATACTCAAGATCACGATGAGCAATAAGATCTTTTTTTATTTGTGAAAGAATTCTCTTTGAATTCATTTTTTCACAACTTATTAATTATCTTTTCAAGACAATGCCCGCCACAAATCGACCTGTATCCTTCTCCTTTCTTACGCTATAGAATCTGTCAGTATTGCAAGTAGTACAAACACTTGAAATCTCAATGTTACTTTCCAAAAGACCAGCCCTAACAAGCTGAATTTTGTTGGCCTGCCAAAGATCCACAAATGTTTTGTTTCTTCTTTTAATTACGACTTCCTCATAAGCAGAATAGATTATATTAGCAATGTGAAAAACATTCTCCTTAACCTCAAAACAACAAGGACCGATTGATGGACCAATTCCAGCTAATATATCTGCAGGATTACAGCTGAACTCTCTTTTCATTTTGTCGACAGTCTTTTTTGATATTTCTTTCATGGTCCCCTTCCAACCAGCATGAATAGCCGCAATGACCTCTTTCTTGGGATCAAACAACAACACCGGCACACAATCAGCAACCTGAACAACTAAGCATGTCTCGGGTGAGTCTGTGATCATCGCGTCAAAACCACCAATGGCACTTGCCATTTTTCTTGCACCTCGGCCTCGATGTTTTGTCAGAACATGCTTTATTCTACAATTATTTGTTTGTTTGAGATAAACAAATTCACTTGGTTTCAATCTCATTCCATTAGCCAACATTTTCCTGTTGCTTAGAACGTTTTTCTTGTCATCTCCCACATATAAAGCTAAATTTAATTCACCAAAAGGCATCTTGCTAACACCACCTTTTCGTGTACTGATGAAGTGCTTCATTCGAGGATACTTGGATAAGACTGTAAATTTAAGTAATTCCATGTTTTTTCTATTAATGCTACTCTTTGCTGTAGTATAGCACAATAACAGCTAAAAACTTCCCAAAATGTGCCCTTCAAGTTGGAATGCTATCAGAAATCCAGACAAACAAACAGCTAAAAATGAAAAAGTCTAAAATAAAAAACGTAAGAATTGTGACATCAAGTTCCGAATTAAACTGGAAGTTTTTGAATTCTATCAAAAAATTGAGGTTCCAAACCACGCCCACTGCCCACATTGTCAGATGATCAGACACATGATCTGGCAAACCAACATGAATCTCTATAAAAGAAAAATTAGAAATGGTGAAAACATGAGGCATTGTCAGTTGATCCTTTTTTGGCCTAGCAAAAAATGCCAAGATATAACAGTTGTTGGCGGAGAGCTTTGTTATGAATTGGAAGAAGCTTGTGACTATAATTCCCGCTTTTGCTGGATTAATCTGCCAAGAAATCTTAAAATAATGACACAAGATTGTTTAATATAGAATATTCGATCAGCAATTTTAATTGCCATAACCACTTCGCCTGTGTCAGCCTCCGCCACATATCCTATTACATTCTCAATAAACATACAAATGTGGAGACAAACTATGTAAAAAAACCTTTGAAATAATATACTCACCAGAGCGAAAAGAAATAGTATACTATAAAGATTGCTACCAGAGAGAAATTGATTAGCAAGGAGTACTTGCCCCGTTGGAGCGTAGCGACTTTACGGGGTTATCAGAGGTAGGTAGGGCAAGTGAGATTTGCTCCGAGTAAAACGTCCCAAACAAAAAATCCAGATAAATCTGGATTTTTTGTTTTATAAATTCCTTACTTTACTATTTCAGCGCTAACAATTCTTTTTCCCCAGTTAAGCGCTTTGATTCTTGAGTCAAACCACATATCAAAATGATTACCTTTAATCATTCCCCCACGATCCTCACAAACATAGGTTCCCATGGATTCGATTTTAACTTTTGTTCCAAAAGGATAATGTGGAGGACAAGCCATAGTTCCTTGATGAACATGCGTACCAGACGCTGTTATGAATGGGTTTCCCCATGTTTGATCTGGAGTGGATGAATATCCAGTCACCAAAATTGAAACTTCTCCTTTGGGAGGATGATATGTATCAAGTCGTGATTTGTAATGTTCTAGTTTTGTCTTGTTGGCTTTTTCAAGTCCAGCTTCTTTGACCGTTTTAAGGCTCCCCTCGTCAAGCGACAAAGTTTTCCTGTCTTTGCCAACATTTTGTGCAACTTCAAGATTACCCTGTGAAATTGCAATGATATTCTCGTTTTCGTTTTTATCTGTTTGATTTATTTCAACTGTCGCCAATGTTGCAGTCACTGGAAATATCAAAGATATTAGCACCAACCGCCCGATCATCGATGCAGTAAATATTCGCATCAAACATGATTATATTATTATTCCCCTCACACAGAACATGCGCGATGAGACCGTTCACATTCTGTCTATGACTAAAAAGACAGATTACTAAACGGATTTATTGGTTAAATATACATTAAACCAATAAAAATTAACCATTTCAGGTCAATGAAGTACATTAGCACATTTATACTTTTTTGTCAATGCTTAATTTTGCCCTATTCTAGCTATAAATTGTCAAAAAAACAGCCCCGATTTCTCGAGGCTGATTCCTTGCTTTTCTAGCTTGTACTATCTATGAGAGTGCTTTTTTTTCCTCATCAGTTCGTACACTATCAACACAACTGCCGTTATCACTACAGATATCATCATTAGTGCAGGGAAGTTAATTCCTGCAGCAGGAGCAACTTTCTTTAAGCGATAACCAAAGTCTGCCTTGGTGTGATGATCATTGTCACCTTTCAACTTCACGTCTGTTTTGTGATCAAGTTTGCTGTCTGGATCATATGTTTGTGCATAGTTTTCAAGATCTGTGCTTCGCACACGAACATCGTATTTCCCTTCGCAAAGGCCTTTGATCTTATAGCGCCCAGTTGTGTTGGTCTTGTCACATATCTTGTCATTTCCATCATGGGCACAAACTTTCACATCCGGAATACCAGGCTCATTCTTGTCTTGCACGCCGTCCCCGTTTGCATCATCCCAAATAAAGTTACCTATTGATCCATCACAATCGCCTTCTTCTTCCTCTTCTTCCTCCTTTTTACACAAAGCGCTACATCCATCCCCATTCCTGTTATTTCCGTCATCACAATCCTCTCCCAAGTCAAGATTTCCATCACCACAACTTGCACAGATACAATCACTTTCAGATGAACATGAACTATTTCTGCACATTCCATCGAAGCAACCAAGCCCACCATCGCAACCTATTGAAGACGTACATATTACATTACACTTGTCTGGTTTGCTACAAGTTGAGCTACAACCGTCTCCATCCTCAGTATTTCCGTCATCACATTCTTCGCCACTATCAACGTTTCCATCTCCACAATGTGGAACATCCACTAAAGTACATTCATTTGAACAGGTTTGATTCGGACCGACTCCTTGGTCACCATCACATTCTTCTCCTTCGTCAACGTTTCCGTCTCCACAATATGGACCTCCAACATTCTGTGTTTCACAATTAAGAGAACAGTATGTGCAAGATTCCCCATAAGCAGGAATACACACCTCTCCGTTCCCGAATCCATCGTCACACTGTTCTTGTCCATTTACGTCTCCGTCTCCACAATATGGACCTTGAACGGTCTTCAACTCACAAACATCCGAGCAATATTCACATTCTCCTCCATAATCAGGAGTGCATACTTCTCCATTGTTGTCACCATCGTCACATTGCTCATCTTTTTCCATTTCTCCATCACCACAAATTGGACATTCAACCAAAGCCCAGTAAACACTGTCTTCCGTGTCAATGCTAAACATATAGTTTCCTTGGCTTGTAATTTCAAAGTTGTCTATCACTGCACCCTGAGTTCCGTCTGGATATGGAGACCTGTATGTCTTCTCTTTCACGATTCCCGATTGTCCCTCAACCTTCACTGTAAGTCTCCTGTCATCGATCCCCGCACCAAGCGCGTTGATCGTGTATTTATCAAAAACAGCATATGTATAGACCCCAGGAATCAAGAACATTTCATTGCTTCGCTTGTCATCGATAATAAATTGAAAAGTGCTTACATCATAAACTGGACTATTTGCGTCCTGCACCAAAAATCCTTGGACACTTCTTGCACCGCTGTTTGCTTCGCCGTCCACAGAGATTGTCGATCCATAAGCTACACTCATCGAATACACCTTGTCTGCAACATTTCCTGGAGTGACATCCCTGCCATTAACCTGAAAATCTAAAGAATCAATGCTCTTGGTGAAAACCAAAACTTCCGTGCCCTCAGCTTCAAAGGAGGTCATGATAGGCTGAAAAGGATTTGAACCTTCGTATAAAAACAGGTCTCCCTCACCACTACAAGTTTTAAGAGGTAGCTTTCGCAGTTGAGCACCTTCATTTGGTCTCACCGTGGTTCCAAGATAGCTTCGTTGTCCTGGAAGATCATAAAAATAGATCAAAACAAAGAGAGTGAACAAGACGATATACGCCAAGAAAACACTCGCGATGATGATTGCCTTTTTCATTTTTTTATATTTTTGTAATTTTTTATTATTCTCTACATTATACTGCATCGTACTTTTTTTGGCAAAATTCCACAAACAAAAACAATTCCTAATTGGAATTGTTTTTGTTGTGATTGTTTTCCTTTTTTTAGAAGGAAGAACAAAGAGATTTGTTCTTAATTTCATACAAACATATTTATTTGTATTGTTTTTGTCCAGTTATTTTTATTTTAATTGAACAATATTTATTTAGTTGTAAGGTACTTTCTTATTTAAATTTCTTTTTCACAAAATTATTTTCATCTCGCCTTAATTTTTTTCCAAATAAATTTCTTCATTAAAGCTTTCTCTCTCATGTTTTTTTATTTTAATAAATTATTTTTTAGATATACTTATGCTCCACATGCATCAAGAAGTCTTTCTTCCTCCTTCTCAAGAATCCATACATTTGTGATCATCAAAATGCAAGCAAATATGAAAACTGCTAAACCAATATTTTGTGCACTAAGAGCTTTGTCCCGAAACAATTGGGTTGAACCTTGAGCACTAACAACTTGTTGCGATTCTCCCATCATCGTGTCTTTTCCTTTAACATGTGCCAAATACTGTTCCTGTGAAACTTGATAAAATATTGCCTGTCCATCCTCAAGCTCAGCCTTGATCACAACGCTATCCTTCCTCAAATCAATATCCTCAAGCGACAGAAGGTTCATATATTTGCCATGATCAAGCTTTTTAAGTTTTTGTGCCTTTCCTCCAACATGAACTTCCACATATTTTGGCTCACCTTTGATTCGTGTATAGACCAGCATTTCATCATTCACAGAAGTCTCCCATGGTTGCACTGACGCTTCAACTATTTCCACAGAGGTATCAAATTTGTCTTTTGTGAAACTCGAAAATGCAACTTGTTGCTCAGAGAGTGGTGTTCCAAAAAACTGAACTGCAACTTTGGTTTGACGATTCTCAATCGTTCCCTCCAGCACAGCTACACCAATTTCTGTATATTTATTGGAAAGGATGTTCTCCTTGTGAGACTCACTTTTCATCCATGCCTTGTGAACTGTTGTTGCAGAAGAAAAATCCATTGCCAAATTTTCTCCGGCATACTTATATTGATACTCAACTTCCTCAAGCCAATGCCAAGGATCGACATCCTGAGGAGAGGTATGTGCAAAATAGTCATTATCAACCATGTCTTGAGCCTTCAAAATGGCAGCCTCATCTAGCAATGAATTTTCAGTCAGCTGTGAAAGTCCTGCATGCTCCCTCTCCTGATTAACCTGAATAATGATATTATCAGATATTTCCCCAGCAAAAGCGGCTTTGCCAAATAGCAATGTCAGCATAGAAGCTACAAAACAGACAATAAGTTGTTTTTTGATGTTTTTTTTCATTTTTTTCAAATTTTCCAACTAAAAAGGGCGACTCACCCATGAGTCACCCTAAGCTTTAACCTACATCCATTATACACCCTTAAACTCCTTTTGTCAACTTTTCAATAGTCTTCTCAAACATCTCAATTCTGTGCGGTTTTGGAAGAAATATCAGTGCAACATCTGAGTATCTAATGTCTGCATTTTGTTGATGGGTTGCTGGGTTCTTCTCTATCTTTTTGATCATATATTTTTTTGAAACATTGTTCACAAATACACCAATTCTAAAAAACTCAAAAAACCACTCGAGCACCCCTCTTAAATAACCAATCATGCTTGATTTAATCAAAAGTGTCTCATTTGGAACTTCGTCTTTTGTATAATTTGGATTAAATGACTTGATCCAGTGTTCATTGAGAGCTAGATACTTTCTGTGATGGATTTCGCCAAATATTGGAGCAGAAAAAGTAACGAAATTCGCACAAAACTCATTGTGTTCATCTAAAATCAAACCATTATCAGTCAGATAATGATTCAGACAAAATCTTCTCTTCACTTTTTCTCCGTGTCTCCGTTTGCCAAAAACATGAAGAGCTCCACTGACTAAAAGTCGCCCCACCCAAATTCTATTTTTTGCCAAGACAAGGAGTATGTCCCAATCACTCTCAGAAGAAGCATTTTTCATAGACAGTGTTCCTGTCACAAAAACTCCTCTCACGTATGGCAACCACAAAAATATTCTCGCCCATTTTTTCATTGCAATAATATTCGCAAGTGACAACTTGCTTTTTGCTAAATGCCGATCAACTAAGTGGACTTCGTTTTTAAGAGTAATAAAGCCATCCTTTACTTGAAGTTTTGATGCTAATGGCTCTTGTTCTAGGACCTTTATAATCTGTCCATATGAAACACCACCTCTTTGTTGCCCCTTTTTGATTAAATGTCTCCACAACTCAAACGACGTCAGTGGATATTTATATGAACTGAAATATACAACAGTAAAAAGTATTGATTTTTGCAATGAGTCTGCCACAATTATTGATGTTACATGTTGTGCAAATAAATTACATCATTTTGCCAGTCCAAGTTTTTGCCTTCTCTAGCTGAGAAGGTGTTCCCTCAAAAACAATATCTCCACCTTCTTGTCCGCCATCCGGTCCAAGTTCTATAATCCAGTCACTTGCTCTGATCACATCAGTGTTGTGCTCAACCACAACAACAGAATTTCCAGCATTGACCAGCCCCTCTAAAACTTTGAGCAACTGACAAACATCAGAGAAGTGAAGCCCTATCGTTGGTTCATCAAGAATATACAAAGTGTTTCCATTTGATTTTCTCGCCAATTCCGTTGCGAGTTTAATTCGCTGTGCTTCACCACCTGAAAGTGCTGTTGCGCTTTGTCCAAGTCTCAAATATCCCAACCCCACATCTCGCAATGCCTTCAATTTGTCAGCAATCAACTTGTTTGAATTGAAAAAATGGTGAGCATATTCTATACTCATATCCAATACATCAACAATATTTGCGCCGTGATGCTGGACTTCTAACATTTTTTTATTATAACGAGTGCCCCCACAATGAGGACAGTCTGCATACACGTTATTCAAAAGATGCATTTCAATCTTCCTGACCCCTTCACCCTGACAATATTCACATCGTCCACCTCTCATATTGAAAGAGAAATGACTGGATGTGAAACCTTTTTTCTTTGCCAATTCAGCGCTTGCAAAAAGTTTACGAATGTGGCTAAAAACACCTGTATATGTCGCAGCATTAGAACGAGGAGAACGTCCTATCGAAGCTTGATCAACAATGACCACTTTCGCAAGTTTATGTGCACCTTCAATTTTTTTGTGAAAACCAGCATCTTCATGGCTCCCATGGATTGTTTTTCGCAAGGCTTTTGCCATTATATCATTCACCAGAGAACTCTTTCCACTTCCAGAGACACCGACCACAGAGACTAACCTTCCGAGAGGAAGTGTCACATCTATGTTTTTCAAGTTATTTTGTGAAGCACCTTTGATTATCAGGTTGTTATTGTTATTTTTCTTACTAGAAGCTTGCTTGCATTTTTTATCCCGGAAAAGATATTGAGAGGTTTGTATTTTGGAACGCTTCAATTCTTTACACGTCCCGGCAAAAACAACCTTTCCTCCTTCTTTTCCAGCTTTCGGACCAATATCAATGACATAGTCAGCAGCTTCAATGATGTCTCGATCGTGCTCAACAACAACAATTGAATTCCCTCTCTCTTTCAATTTGTTTAAGGTATCAATAAGTCTTTTGGTGTCTCGAGTATGAAGACCAACAGATGGCTCATCCAAAACATAAACAACATCAGACAATCCACTATAGAGTTGTGTTGCAAGTCTTACTCGTTGAAATTCACCACCTGAAAGAGTTTGCGTATTTCGATCAAGACTGAGATAGCCAACACCGACATCTTGCAGAGGCTTCAATCTTGAACTGATCTCATCCAAAAGCTGCTTCATGATCATAAAACTGCTCTTGTCCAGTTCCTTTGACGCCTTTTTGTTGTTTTCTTCCAAGAAAGAAATCAAATCGTCTATTTCCATCTGAACCACATCACTGATTCTCTTGTCCATAACCCTAACATTCAAAAAAGCAGTCTTCAGTCTCATACCTTCACAAGTTGGACATATTTTTTTCTTCAAATAACGTTCGATTTCATTTCTAACATAGGAAGAATCAGCTGTTTTGTACTTTTCTTCAAGCTCGTGAGCAAGCCCTTTGAAATGAATTTCCTTTGATGATTTGGAGGTTTGCTTGACCACAATAGCCTCCTCACCTGTGCCATAGATAATTTTCTCAAGCTTCTCTCTTGGAATCTTCTTTATCGGGACTTTCAAGCTAAACTTATATTTTTTCGCAAGAGCTATTAATATTTGTGTGTGCTGTGACGCTCCATTTGCACGACCGCCCGCCCTGCTCCATGGCATAATTGCTCCCTCGCTTATCGACAAACTCTTGTTTGGAAGAACTTTTTCCAGATCAACCTGAAAAACACTTCCCAAGCCACTGCACCGATCACAAGCACCACTTGGAGAGTTAAAAGAAAAATTTTTGGCGCTTATTGATTTTAAAACAAAATTACAGCTCTCACATTGATAATGTTTGGAATATTTCAACTCCTGATCATTGTCAATAAGAACAACCGCCTCTCCTTTTGAGATCTTAGTGGCAGTTTGAAGTGAATCAACAACTCTCTCTCGATCAAATTTGCTTGGATTCAGCGTTATCCGATCAATAACCACTTGTATTTTCTCGTCACCTTTCAGCTGGTCAACTTTGACCTGTTCTGCAAGCATAATCTTTTCTTCTATCCGAACTTTTGAATAGCCTTGTCCCTTGATAACAGTCAGCTTCTCTTTCGCTGTTTTTTGAGCACCACTCCAAGCTCCCAGAACCACCACCTGCGTTCCCGCATCCATCTTTCTGATCTTCTTCATCAACTGCTTCTCGTCCTGTTTTTGCAACTTTTCATTGCAATGTGGACAATGTGGGATACCAACCTCACTAAAAAGAATTCTGAAAAAATCATACACATCAGTGACTGTTCCAACAGTACTGCGAGGATTGTGCGCATCACTCTTCTGATCTATGGCAATGGCAGGAGACAGATTCTCAATTCTTTTTATTTTTGGCTTTTTGATTGAGTGCAGAAAGAAACGAGCACGCGAAGAAAGATTTTCTGCATATCGACGATAGCCCTCTGCATAAAGAGTGTCGAAGGCCAATGATGATTTTCCACTTCCAGAAACGCCAGTCACAACAACAAGTTTGTGCTTGGGAATAGACACATCAATATTTCTAAGATTGTTTTGTGCAGCACCTTTGATGTTGATGTGATCACATTTCACCATGTGTTTAGAAAAAAGATTATCTAAGAATGTAGTGTACTATAGGTTCACGGTTTAGTAAAGAGAAAGGACCAGATAACTTTTTTGATCAGCCCTCCAACAATATTGAAACAACATCTAGTACATTGTTCTTTATTGTTGTATCATTAATCGGTTCAAACAGTACCTGGAAAACCGAACGTCTTGCAAATAAACTACAAATAATTTCAACCTTGGAGGAAGAAGATCATAAAAGAAACGAGAAAAACACAGTTTCTTTAGAGAAAGAACTTTCAATACTGGCAAAAATCGTTTTGCCCATATTTCTTTTCTGGGCTTTCGCCAGCCACAGCAACAAACTTGTTGAATTTGATGATCGTCGATCCGACATTCATGGCTAGATACACTCAGTTTATACAAATTCTCAACTTTAGGCTTACAAAATCGTAAAGCGCTTGTATGTAGAATATCCAATAACCGCTATCATTAAAGACGATCACATGATCCCCAAGAAAGAAATTGAGCAAATCCCTTTCAACAACAAGGAATTTCTGTTCAATGCTTAACTCAGAAAAGTGCCGACTGTAGATGAATTAAAAGACTCCTTATTGGAGATATTTTCTCTCCATTTAAAATTATTTACTTGAGCTCGAATGAAGACAGCGTAAAACCTCTCACCTAAATAATTTTTCTGGTTGAAATATTGGAAAACTCGAAAAAACCTCCAAGACAGTTCAATAATTTGAAAAAAATAAAAGCTTTGCTGGCCAAGAATCCATCAATGATGAAGTTCATGGAAATTTGCTTGATCAGTCCTTCGCAAGACATTTAGAAAAGTGGCCGATCACAATGGGATTCGGCCACTTTCACTTTTTTGAAACTATTTCAAGAATTCTTTTTTACGAAGCTTCTTGTGATAGTTGATTGCAAAACGATGAGCTTCATCTCGAACTTGAGTAATAATTTTTTTTGAAATGTGTGGTATTTCACCATGTGAATAAACATCCAACTTTTTTCGTGTTGATCCTTTGGCAATTGCTAAAATTGGAATTTTCAACTTTCTCTTACACAGAACTTGCTTGCCAACACTCAAATGCCCCTTACCTCCATCCAACAAAATCAAGTCCGGCAAGGACCATTTGTTTCCAAAACGCCTCTCGAGAATTTCCTTCATAGCTCCAATATCATCTGCACCATCAATAGTCTTTATTTTGAATTTTCTATAGTGACTTGAGCTGGGCTCAATGTTCTGAGCACAACCCTCAAACACAACCATTGATCCAACATTGAATTGTCCCCCAATATTAGATATATCATAGCCCTCGATTCTCATTTTTTTTCGATTACTCAAAGAAAAATCATGGTTCACTAGATTTTCATCGTTTATAATAGCCATGTCCTGAATGTGACCCAAAGCAAAAAATTGATTTCTTTTTTCTGCTGCTTTTTCAAACTTACAATCTTTTGAGAACTTTTTCATATCCTTCTTAATTTGTTTCATGAGTGTCTTCTTTTTTCCCTTCAACATCATTTCAATTCCTCGAATGTTTTTCCTATATTGTTTTTGATCCACTTCTCCTGCATAAGGACCCGGGCACAAACCAATTTGAAAGTCTAGACATCCTTTTTCAGTTTTTTGTTTTGCACTGTGATATGGAAATATTTTTCTCATGATTTTGAGCGCTCGAACTATCATATACTTTGAAGTAAACGGACCATACACTTTTGAATATTCCTTAATTCCCTCACTTTCAAGGTCTGTTTTTCTCTTAATTAAAAACGTCGGAAATTCTTCATTTGTGATACAAACAAAGACAAAGGATTTGTCGTCTTTTCCGATCACATTATATTTCGGCTTCAATAACCTAATCAGTTCTTGCTCCTTGATATATGCCTCCAAAACTGAATCTGTCTTTTTTGTCTCAATCTTTTTCACCTGATCAAGAACATATTCTATCGGTCTTGTGAAATTATTTGCGTCAGAAAAATAGGACCTCACTCTATCTCGAAGCGATACCGCCTTCCCCACATACAAAACAGTCTCGCGACTATTCTTAAAAAGATAGACACCAGGAGTTTCTGGAAGTTTTTTGATTTTTTCTTTGAGCTCTAACATAGAAATGTTATTTTCCCAGAACTTGCTTTAGATATTTTGCAGTGTGACTTTCTTTGTGCCATTTCGCGACTTCTTCTGGTGTGCCAGTCACTACCACTCGACCGCCCTCATCTCCACCTTCTGGCCCAAGATCAACAATCCAGTCCGCAGACTTGATCACATCCATATTATGCTCTATCACAACAACGCTGTTACCTGCATCAACCAGACGATTAAGCACACCAAGCAACTTTTCAATATCATCAAAATGAAGCCCAGTTGTCGGTTCGTCGAGAACATAAAGCGTGTTACCAGTACTACGTTTTGAGAGCTCCGATGACAATTTAATCCTCTGTGCCTCACCACCAGAAAGCGTTGTTGCCGCCTGACCCAGCTTTATATAACCAAGTCCAACATCTTTCATTGTCTTCAATTTGTTGTGAACTTCACGAAAGTTTTCAAAAAAGTCCGTTGCTTGATTCACGGTCATGTCCAAAACATCAGAAATTGATTTTCCCTTATACTTCACTTTGAGCGTCTCACTGTTATATCGCTTGCCACCACAAACATCACATGGCAAATATACATCTGGCATAAATTGCATTTCTATTTTCAGATATCCATCTCCCTTACAATTTTCACATCTTCCACCAAGAACATTGAAGGAAAATCTTCCCATTTCATATCCTCTCTGCTTAGCTCCAACAGTTGAAGCAAATAGTTTTCTAATCGGTGTAAAAGCCCCTGTGTATGTCACAGGATTTGATCGAGGAGTACGTCCAATAGGAGATTGGTCTATCATTATCACTTTGTTCACATTGTAATATCCTGCAATCTCCTTAACTTTACCAGGAACATCCAAGGACCTGTGAATTCTGTTTGAGAGCCATTTATAAAGAATGTCTTCTACTAAGGTAGACTTCCCACTGCCAGAAACACCAGTAACACAAGTGAATGCTTTTGTCGGAAATTCCACCGTGATATTTCTGAGATTGTGCTGAGAAGCCCCTCTCACCACCAGCATCTTTTTTTTGCTGACTTTCCTTCTCGTTCTTGGAACCTCAATTTTCTTTTTACCACTCAAATACTGTGCAGTGAGAGTCTTTCCATCTTTCATCATTTGTTTTACTGTTCCGTTATGAACAATCCTTCCTCCGTGACGACCTGCCCCAGGACCAATGTCGACAAGGTGCTCAGCGCTGAGAATCGTTTCTTCATCGTGCTCAATCACAATAACAGTATTTCCAAGTTCTTTCAGTTTTACAAGCATGCCCAGCAATCTTGAGTTATCTCGTGCATGCAAACCAATTGATGGTTCATCAAGAATATAGAGAACCCCAACCAGACCTGCTCCAATTTGAGATGCCAAACGAATCCTCTGCGCTTCACCACCAGAAAGAGTTGTTGCAGTCCTTGAAAGAGTCAAGTACTCAAGTCCCACATTTTCAAGAAAACTCAACCTATTCTCAACTTCTTTGACAATTCTTTTGGCTATCAAATTTTCTCGCTCACTGAGAGACAAATCTTGTAAAAACTTCAGCGCATCTCTCACGGACATATTTGAAAGCTCTGCAATGTTTTTTCCACCAATAGTCACCAGAAGAACATCGTTTTTATATCGCGTTCCATTACACTTCGAGCATGGCTTGTTGCTCATATACTTTTCAATTTCACGATGAACCGAGTCTGATTGTGTTTTTCGATAACGACTCAAAAGGTGCTTCACAATCCCGTCCCATAGCACATTATAATGCCCGAAGCTTGTTTTAAAATGATACTTAATCGTCACTGTCTTTTCATAATCATCACTTGGACCGTTGAGCAAAATCTCCAAGTCAGCATCCGACAAATCCTTCATACGAGTGTGTTGAGAAATACCAAACTGCTGACAAACTGCGCCCAACAAAACTCCATAATAATTATTTCTCTTATAACTCCAAGGAATCAGACCCCCTTCTGCAATTGTCTTGTTCTGGTCTGGCATTACAAGATCCAGATTGATTTCTTTTTTTGCGCCCAATCCTTCACAGGAAGCACAAGCCCCAAATGAAGAGTTGAAGGAAAATAAACGTGGCTCCAAGCCTGGAAAAGAAATGTCATGAATGGGACAAGCCAACTTTCGATTGAACACCAACTCATCCTCTTTTCTTTTTTTATTTTCAATTTTCCTAGTTTTCACAAAACCTTCAGCAAGATCAAGAGACGACTCCACCGCTTCAAATATCCTTGTTATGTTATCCGAACTAACAACAATCATATCAACCAAAACATCAATTGAGTGATTCTTATATCGAGCCAGCCTCACCTTCTTCCAAGAAGCCAAATCAACCAATTTACCGTCAACATAAGCCTTGGAAAAACCTCTTTTGAACATATCTCCCAAAAGAGTTGTGTATTCACCTTTTCTTTCTCTCACAATTGGAGCAAGAATTTCAACCTCACATTTTTTTGCTTTTTTGTTTAGTTCTCTGCTAGAAGAACAAACATCTAAAATTTTCTCCACGATTTCTTCTGTTGACAGCTTGGATATTTCACGACCACACTTTGAACAATGTGGAATTCCAATTTTTGCATAAAGCAACCTCAGATAATCCTGGATCTCAGTTACTGTTCCAACAGTGCTACGAGGATTATGAGAGGCCGATTTTTGATCAATAGAAATCGCTGGTGACAATCCTTCAACATAATCGACATCAGGCTTATCAAGTTGACCCAAAAACTGTCTAGCATAACTAGACAAGCTCTCTAAATAACGCCTCTGACCTTCAGCAAAAATCGTATCAAAAGCCAAGGTCGACTTTCCTGATCCTGACAGACCAGTAAACACAATAAATTTGTCACGTGGAATTTTAAGATTCACGTTCTTTAAATTGTGCTCTCGGGCTCCTTTGATTGTTATATGTTTATGCTTTTTCACTTTCTTATATAATCAGAAATAGTCATCACTAATGCATAGTACATGCTAGATGTTTTTCTTCTTCTTGACAAGAAATATTTTTCTCATAAAAGCCTCCGCTAAAAACGAAAAAACCCCGGGCATTGCCGGAGCTTTTTCAAGAAAAGTACTTTATGAAAAGATCATGTCAAAAGACTTTTTGTGTTTGTTTCCAGATACACTTAGACATGAATAAACAACGATAAATGCACACTACTTGAGCATGACATTTAGAATACTAACGAATCTGCTAAATGAAAAGCTATATGTTGCTTACACGAGCAGAATACTTCTTGAGATTCTCCAGTTGACTATCATTGAGAGTCTTGGCTTGACCAACAGCCTCTTCAATAAGTGTCTTGGAGAAAGTCATCTTGTCATCCACTTGCAATCCTCCGGAATAATTCATCTGCTTCCTCATATAATCCTCGATATAGATCTTATGTTCTGCTGTCAATGATGAATCATTGCTCTTTTCGAGATAGTTTCGCAATGCTTTTCTTGAAAGCGTTGTCACGCTATCTCCACGAACAGCCGTTTGAATAAAGGCTGTGTCTGTTTCCTCACTAATCGAGGTTTGGCTTTCGCTGACATCTTCGCTCACCTTCACGTCCTCTTTCTGAACGTTTTCTTCTTCGTCAATGGTCACAACCTCTTCGCCTTCAGCATTTTCGTCTTCAGCATCAACTTCTTCATCTACATCTTCACCAATAATAGTGACTGCATCTTCCTCTTCCATTTGTTCAATCTCTTCCATTGCAATCTCTTCTTGTCCGATTGGAGTTTCAGCTCTTTTCGAATAAGAATAGATACCTGCTGCAATTGCAACAACGATCAAGACTGAAAGAATAATTCTGATGTTGTCCTGCAACCAGTTTTTAAATTTCCCTCCACTGCCCAAGTCCTCTTGGACTTCAGGAGTTTCTTCCATTAGTATCTCACCTTCCTTCCTAGTGTTCCTCATTCGACAAGTAACTTTTTTCTCAACAAGACCCAAGTTTTTGATGATTCGTCAGATATTGATGCAGTCGCGAATACACCAAAAAAGAAACGACAGCCATCGTCAACAAGAGCACACCAAGAATAAATTCATCATGCCAATGAAGAATTAATTTTTTTAATGTCCTGAAACACTTCAATAGAAGCGTTTTCTGACCTCAGTGTAGCAAAAAAACAACTGCCGTCAACCTTGACTTGTTGTCAATTATCAGGTGAAAAAACACATTTTGAACCACAAATATTTATTGTGTCCACAAATAAAACGATTTGATATTTGTTCATATTGTTGTTATTTTTGTTTGGTATTTTCTATAAAAAGTGTTATAGTATATATAATTGATATTTCTGATTTCAAAAATAAAAACTAAATTACACCCTTGAAAAAGGAAGACAAAACAAAAACTGATGCTCCAGAAACAATAATCACCTGGGAAGCTCGTCAATTTGAAAATGTTCCTCGCCATCGTGGATGGTATGTGGTTCTCTTCATAACATTGGTAGTTTTGCTTGCATATGGCCTCTTCACAGACAACTTTTTACTGGGAATAATTGTTATTCTCGTTGGATTGTTGTTCTATCTTTTCGAGAAAAGAGAGTCTCAGTCCTTCAAATTCTCAATCACAACACAAGGAGTTCGAGCTCACAAGAGTCTCTATGACTTTTCATCACTTGAAGACTTTTGGATTTTTTATGAACCATCAGGAAGAAAAGAGCTTTCACTGAAAAGTTCAAAGAAAATAATGCCTTATGTGCACATTCCTCTCGGACCAGCAAATCCACTGGACGTCAGAGAGGCTTTGTTGCCATTTATTCCCGAAATTGAGCATGAAGAATCCATAGTTGATTCACTTGAAAAATTTATTTGAGCATCTCGAACATTTGACGAAATATTCAATCCAGGATTAAATATAGAAGCAGGGCAAGTCCCTGTTTCTGTCCTTTTTTACTTTGTCCTCGTAGCTCAGCTGGATAGAGCGCAGCCTTGCGGAGGCTGAGGTCGCAGGTTCGACTCCTGCCGAGGACGCATTTTGAGCCTTTTTGTTATTAGATCTTCGCTTTCTATGATGTTTTCCTTTTCCGATCCAATAGTCCAAATCCCAAATATAAAAAAGTATCACATCACAAGACTTCAAGGCCTCGGCATCTTCACTGTCGAGGATTTATTATATCATTTTCCCTCACGCTATGAAGACTTCACAACCAAAAAGAAAATATCGAGCATTTCCTCGAAGGAAACAATCACCACTATAGGTAAGCTTATTAGCATAAAGAGTTCTCGCACCTGGAAAAGAAAAATGTCAATCACTGAAGCAGTTATTGAGGACAAAACTGGATCAATAAAAGCCGTCTGGTTCAACAACCCCCTACCAGTAAAGTTCCTGACAAAAGGAAAATATATTCAACTCTCTGGAAAAACGAAAAAAGACAAAAAGGGAGTTCTTCACTTTCAACACCCAAACTTTGAAATAGTCTCAAAAAATCAACTCTTTGAAAAAGAAACCACAAGTGACCAAAAAGGAACGAACACAGGAAAACTTATAGCAATATATCCTGAAACACAGGGATTAAATTCATATTTCCTCAGAAGAACAATTCAAAAAGTTTTTCACCAGACTAAAATCATCGACTTCATTCCCAGCGACATTCTAAAGAGAGAGAGTTTGTTGTCGCTGAAAAAATCTCTCCACGGTATACACTTCCCAGACACTCCTGAAACTTCACAAAAAGCGAGAAAGAGACTGTCTTTTGAAAAAATGTTGCTCTTGCAAATCAAAACATTGCAAGCAAAAAAAGATTGGGACAAGAATACATCAAATCCTATTTCTTTTGATGAAAAGTTCATCAAATCATTCGTTTCCTCCTTGCCTTTCCAGCTCACGAATGCTCAAAAAAAGGCAGCTTGGCAAATGATAAAAGACCTTGAAAAAACAAAGCCGATGAACAGACTTCTCGAAGGAGATGTCGGAAGCGGAAAAACGGTGGTAGCCGCTATTGCTGCACTGAGCGCAACACATGCAAACCATCAAGTCGCTCTTCTTGCTCCCACAGAAGTCTTGGCAACACAACATTTCAATGGAATATCAAAACTACTTGAAAAATTTGATGTTAGTTGCGCACTGCTAACTGGTGCAAGTTGCAAAATCAAAAAGAAAATCTGCAAAAAAGATCATCTCAAAAAGAAAATCAGTGAAAACAACGTCAATCTCGTAATAGGAACACATGCAATTTTGCAAAAAGATGTTTTCTTTAAAAACCTCTCACTTGTAATTATCGATGAGCAACACCGATTTGGCGTCAACCAAAGGGCTCATCTGCAACAACAAGCCCTGCAACTAGAAGACGGATCCAAAAATGCAGTGCCTCATCTTTTGACAATGACTGCGACTCCAATTCCGCGATCACTTTCTCTAGCACTTTTTGGCAATCTTGATCTTTCAATAATTGACGAGTATCCAAAAGGAAGAAAAAACATAATAACCAAAACTATCCCTCCGCAAGGCAGAAATCAGGTCTATCAGTTTGTCAAAAACGAAGTTTCCGCAGAGAAACAAGTTTTCATCATCTATCCACTGGTCGAAGAATCCTCAAAAATGAACGAAATAAAGGCAGCAACACAAGAATATGACAAGCTCAGAAAAGAAATATTTCCCAAACAATCATTGGGACTTATCCATGGAAGAATGAAATCGAAAGAAAAAGAAAAAGTGATGGAAGATTTCAAAAACAAAAACTTCGACATTCTCATATCAACGTCAGTTATTGAAGTCGGCGTTGACATTCCAAATGCAACAATCATGATCGTTGAAGGAGCTGAACGATTTGGTCTGGCCCAATTGCATCAATTTCGCGGTCGAGTTGGTCGAGACAAACACCAATCCTATTGCTTTTTATTCACCTCTGATAATGCACCAGAAACAACACGCCGATTAAACATTTTGTCCAAAACCAATGATGGATTCAAGATTTCTCAAGAAGATATGCGCCTCAGAGGACCAGGCCAATTCCTGGGCACACTCCAGTCAGGGAATCCAGACATAGCCATGGAATCGCTATCAGATATCAAAACTATTGAATCAGCTCGCACGTGTGCCAAACAAATTCTGGCTGTCGATCAAACACTGACCAAACTGCCATTGCTCAAGAACAAGGCTGAACGTCTTCATTCTCATGTTCATTGGGAATAAGCAAAGACAAAACAAACTTAAACAAAAAAATCCCGATGGTTCGGGATTTTTATATTACATATCTATCTTGTTCTATTTTCTAAATCCTTCTTGAACTTTTTGATAAATCTCTTCAGCTCTTTTGGCACTGCATCGATAGTCACAAGTCTTTCCATATTCCAGAGCAGCATCACCAATTCTTTTTCTCAGTTCAGGATCACCTAAAAGCTTTTTGACACCACCCAGAAACTCCTCCTCATCACCCTCAACCAGAAGTCCATTTTTGTTGTGCTCTATTTGGTCAACCGTTCCAGTCGCCCTTATTGCCACAGTAGGCATACCCACAACCAATGCTTCCAACAAAGACATTCCTTGTGTTTCAGTCAAAGAAGAGTGAACAAACAAATCTCCTGCAGCATAGTAATGTTGCATCTGGTCCTGTGGAAGAACACCTGTAATTATAAATTGCCGCTCAATCCCTTTTACTTTGGCTCGAGTTAAAATTTCTTCTTTTAAAGATCCGTCACCCACATGCATCCATTTTATTTTTTTATTCTCTTTCAAAAATGGAAAAAGAGCCCTAACAAGAAAATGGATATTCTTTTCTTGATCAAACCTTCCATTACTCATGAGCAAAACTTCATCATCTGTTATCTTGTGCTTACCCCTCACTCCACCTCTGTTGCCACTTTGAAATCTGTCCCACTCAATTCCCGTTGGCACGACATCAATAGGTTTTTTCACTCCCCTCTTTTCAATCATGTCTTTGATCGACACAGAAGGAACAATCACATAATCACAGCTATTAGCAAAGTTAGTTGCTTTCTTTTTCACATACCACCTCAGCAATCCACGAGGAATAATTGGAGGGAAATAATGAACATAGTCCTCATATCGACAATGGTGAGTGAAAACAACAGGAATACCCAAATCGTGACCAACTTTCAAACCTTTGGCAGCGATTGGAAATGGTTGCTGACAATGAATAACGTCAA
This sequence comes from Patescibacteria group bacterium, assembly GCA_034660175.1. Classification (GTDB taxonomy): domain Bacteria; phylum Patescibacteriota; class Minisyncoccia; order Moranbacterales; family DUUL01; genus JAYEIQ01. The sequence goes on from JAYEIQ010000023.1 coordinate 34,737, forward strand.
AACCGATATCTTGAACATACTTCCTTATTTTAAAATTAAAAGGAAACGCTACAGGATATTTTATCTTGTATCCAAACATAAATGACGGCCACCGGTAGACGTTAGTTTTTTCATCTTTATATCCACCAAACTGAGGAGTGATTACATGCACTTCATGACCTAACTCTTCAAGTCCACTACGAAAATTTCTAATTGATGTAACAGTTCCATAAGTAACTGGCAAATACGTATTGGCAAAAAATCCAATTTTCATAATTTTGTTTATTTATAAACCCCATTCTATCTTTTTTTAATTTCTTCAATAAAGTTCTTGATCACAAAAATTGAATCAGAAACCTCAGTGGTGTTCATCACATGATTGTTGTTTTTTGATTTGATCCACTGAAGCTTTTTAATCTCAGATTTAACGCTATTGAAAATCACCCAGGGAGAATATTTTGCCACAACAGAATCACTGCTTGTCTGAAGAACCAAAATCGGAGCTGTAATTTTCTTTAATGAATATGTAGCTTTCTTAATAATTTTAAGACACTGTCTCACGTTGATTGTCGGAAAATATTGGTATGTAGTTTTTCGAAGTTCGTTGTTGGGCACCATCTTTGGATACCCCTTTTTACCATATTTCACAAACATTGGTACGATCTTACTTCCAATCCAAACCCAAACATGATTTTTCAGATGAACCGGCGTTCCTATCAAAATAATCCCATCAACTTTAGTTTCCAGACTAACGATCATCCCCAAATTTCCTCCCATTGAAACTCCACCCACCAAAACTTTTTCAACCCCAGCCCTGTTGCGAACATCTTCAATTGCCTTGCGCACGTCATCAATCCACTGCTCGGCAACAACACTCTCCAAATCTTCAGGCTTCGTTCCGTGTCCAGCCAGAAGAGGCATGCTAACCGTGTGTCTTTCTTCATTGATCGCTTTGGCAATTGGAAATATCTGTTTTGGTGTTGCTGTCCACCCATGAACAAGAACCACGGCAACATTTGATGTCCCCTTAAAATAATATGACTTGTCTTTCCAGGAAGCAACTTGTTGTTCTGTGAATCCAAGTTTCATTACAAAAAAATTAAGTTTATTTATTCTTCCTTGTTCCAAATATCTTTCCAAAACACACGCTCTTTTCGTCGAGGCTTATCATTTCTTTCTTCAACAGCCACATCATTGCTTTCCACTTTTTTTGCGACAACTTTCTCGTTTTCGTCATCTTGTTGTTGCTGTTCAATTCTGCTTATCTCTTCTTCTGTCTTCTTTTCTATTGACCAAATTGTGACTTTTCCAAAATCATCCCTTGAAGTCGCGAAAAATTCATGATCATGATCGCGAGGCAAATTAACTTCAGTCACAACCAAACCATGCTCAATCGAAAAGAACGTACAAGATTCATTCGTGTCTTTGCCAAATGAAATTCTTTTATATTCAACCCCCGGAAAATAGACCTCAATAATATATTCGTAAGGAGAACGATAGTCCCCTTCCGTGTAGAAACATATTTTTCTGCCAGTTTTGCCAGACACCTTGACCATTTGTGCAGTGGCTTGTTTCATTTGTTTCAATCCAACCAAATTCTTCTGTTTCAAAACAAGCTCTCTTCCATAGCTAGTGCTGTCTCCCTCTTTCTGACTTGCAAGCATTTGATACCAAAACCCAACAGCAAAGAAGTTTGCGCCAAGCAGAAAAGTGACAATGACAGCTACCGCAACTCTACCTCTCTTTTTCTTCCCTGGACTACAAAGCCACTCAAATAACATTGCCAAAATGACATAGGCCACGATCACAATCAACAACCAAAAGCGCGGCTTGAGCACAGTGAAAGCGAGCTTGGTATAAAGCAAACCAAAAACAGTGAACAGTGAACCAATCAACATCAGGAAAGCTCTCTTGTTTCGATCCCCCTCTTTCCACAAAACAGACCCCCTCCAAAAACCAAAACCAACCAAAAAAAGAAAAAACCAGACAAAGACGCTGTCTTTTGTGTTGCCATAAGAAGTCAATGCTAAAGAGTGATATTGTCCATGAAGCCTCAGTGATTGTTCAACTTTCTCCAATATTGGATATTCCTGACTCTTGGCGGTCAGTGCATATTTGAATTGGTTAAGATTGTCCCAATCAGTGGCCAACTCTGAAATGAACATTGGCGCATAGAACAAAGACAAAACTCCCAAAGCAACAACCCAAAAATATATTTTTATTCCACGAGGTCTAAAAAAAAGCCAGAAAGCCCCTGCCACAAGAGGAAGAGCCAGAAGTGACGTGAAGTGCAATTGACTAACAACACCATAGCCAACGGCGGCCACCAGAAGCCACCAACCAGCTTGTTTTTTGTTCTCGCTAGTAGCGCTCTTATACAATCCCAACACAAACATCAGCCCCCAAAAAGGAGTTTGATTTGGATTCCAAGCAAAACGAGAATATTGTGTTGCCAAAAAAGAAAAGGAATAAAGTCCACTGATCAAAACACTCGTTTCTCTGAGAAAAAATTGCCTCAAAAAATAATACAGCAAAGGTATGGTTAAAAGAGAAAAAAGCAGATTGGGAAAAACCATTACGTGCGGTTCAACACTTCCAAACAACAACGAGGAGAGGTATTGGAAATAATAGAACACAGGACCAAGCCTCAAGAACGATCCAGCAGCCCGAGGACCCAACAGTGTCAACATTCCAGGCCCCTCGTTATATGCATTCATTGCAATAGTGGCATCTCGAGCTTGATCCATTTTGAAATAGAGAGTTTCCTCAAGTTGCCAACTGCGAACAAAAAACGCGACAAGCATGATTGCCACTAAAGTCCAGATATGCCAATTTTTCCGGAAAGAAAGACTCATTCCGTATGATATTTTTTATTCTCCCACCTTCAAGACTAACACAAACAAAATATCGAGAGCAAAAAGGATTGATATTATAAAAGATTTCTTGACATTCTTTTCTCTGTGCAATTCTGGAATAAAATCTGAGGCAAAAATATACACAAAACCTCCAACTGCAAAGGGCAAAAGGAAACTAATAACCAATTCAATTTTAGCAATCAACAAAAAACCCACCAAATAGAGAAGCTTGTTCTCAAACTTTTTTTGCTTGCTCTAACGACCAGAACACCAATCAACTAGATGACACGATGCTAGAAAGGAATGAAGAAGAGGTTGCATTTTTTCTTGTTATTAATTTGTTTGATTTTTCTGAACAAACAAAGTTTGGGTTGGATAAGCAAAGTCTATGTTCTCCCTCTGGAAAACTTCGAAAATCTCATAGTTAACATCGTTTTGAACATAGAAGCGATTAACACCTCCCTTGAGATCTATTGCAAACACAACCTCAAAATTCAAGCTTGAGTCTGCATACTGTTTAAAAACAACCCTGACTGGTTTAGTGTTTGGATTTTTTTCAACGATATCAGAGATTAAACCTGGGATCTTTTTCAATTTTTCGAGTGACGTTTCATATGTCACTCCCAACATAAAAGAAACTTTTCGCTCTCCTTTGCTCCGATAATTCATAAGAGCAGAATCAGTTAGTGCTTTATTGGCCATCACCAGCTCATGCCCTTCTATTGTTCGCAAGCGTGTTGACTTGATTCCGATTTTTTCAACTATTCCCTGTTCTTTATCTGAAACACCAATAAAATCTCCGATCCTGAAAGGCTTGTCTACGAAAATTGAAAAAGAAGCAAAAACATCCTCAAGAACACTTTTGAATGCAAACGCAAGGGCAACACCACCAATCCCAAGACCTGCAATGAGAGACGTCACATCAACACCAATATTTGAAAGAACCATCAATCCACCAAAAATCCAAACAGCTGCCTTTGAAACATTGCCAGCCAATCTAATAATTGCCTCTTCGTCAGGATCAAAATCTTCACCTGGCTTTAAAAGTCTCTTTTTGATTATGTAGTCGATAACCTTTTGCAGTGTGAGCACGATCTGAATCACCACAATAATAACAAAAGAACCAAAAATAATTGCCTCAATAATTTCACTCAAAGAAAGAAATTGAACAGAGATGAGGAATGAAACCACAAAATAAAATGGTGGCTTTATGTGCTTGACTAAAGTTATCAAAAAGTCGTCAATGTCTGTCTCTGTTTGCTCTGATGCCTTGCGTAATTTGGACAAAACAACACTCGAGAAGACCTTAAATAAGATCATCAAACCAATAAAGATCACGAGTACCCAAGCATATTGGCTGCTCGAATTTCCCCAAAGGTCAAAGTTTACAGTTTCTTGCCAGTTCATTTGATTTTCTTGGTTAATATAAACAATAAATCTATCAACTATATTACCATAAAACGTCACAAAAGTAATGTCAAGAAGTAATGCTAGTTATGTTATAGTATGTCTTTTCATCTTAAATATCCGACAAGATAATAAATGCCTATTAAATTTGCAAATTCAATAGGCATTTATTATCTTTTTCTATTTCTGCAACCAAACACACTCTTCCTGCCTATGATAACCCCGTAAAGTCGCTACGCTCCAACGGGGCAAGCACTCCCCACTGATCAATTTCTCTCTGGTAACAATCTTTACAGTATACTATTTCTTTTCGCTCTGGTGAGTATGTTGTCTCAAGGGTGTTTTCACAAAGTCGAGACTGGTGCATCCATTTTTTTCATAAAATTCAAAATCATCTGGTTCTATCACAAACTCTTCTTTGCAATTCTGACATGCTTTGGTCTCTGTTTTTTACATTTATGTCTTATGTTCTAATATTAGCGCTTGTTCCGAGCATGCTCGAAGCAAGACCATATGAACCCCTTTATTTTAATATATCATTAACCACACCCTCATCTTTACAAGAATACTTGTCATCCGGAGAATAGAATTTCCGTGATTTGCCATGACAACCACCATTGTCTTTTGGTAATGGTGTCAAAATCGGCATCAGGAATCCGATATCTTGTGAGGTAAATTTTTTGTGCAATCTTCGTAGCGAACAATCTCTCAAGTACTTGCTCATCAGTGCAAAAGTTGCCATATCATCACCTTTGTGTCCGCTCCAATCAAGATGTATCAGAACATTATTTGCTTTTGATTTGTACTTTTCGTGCCAAAGCAAGGCCCAACACCAGCCATCCCAACGAGAAAAACACGGTCCATCCTCAGTCTCACCGCTTGCGTGAAGCCCGACACCACCCTCGATATAATCAAACAGACGAAGATATGCTTCATCCTCTATGTCATTTGTTTGCGCACCAACCAAGATTTTAATTCCTCGAAACTCAGCATACTCCTTCATCTTCTCAATCACATGACCTGCCCAAGGTTCTGACTGACTGTCTTGATAGTAAATCTGTCCGAACATGAAACTTTGAACACCAATGTCCATGGCTTGTTCAGAGATGAATTGAACATATTTGCGATATTCACTTCTCGCCAAAGATGGTCTGCAGGTGTGCTCTCCCCAAATATTTTTCGTCCCCTCTTTGCACATCTTTGAAAAATCAAAATCTCGATCTTCCGCCGGATAGAAATAATCCACCTTTGTGTCAATTGCTTCTGCAATAAACATTCCAAAAACTAAATCTTCTTTTGTTATTTTTTTCTTGTTCTTTTTGATATCATCAAAATCAGGAGCTTCCAACCAAGTTTCGATTGAACGATGCAAATATTCACACTCTGAACGATTGATCACTTCGATAACCCTCTTATTGTTCCCTCCATAACCATTAAGAACACCATCCGCAACACATCCTTTGTTTTTTATTAAGTCCCAGTCTGGTGGTGGAGGTGGTGGTGGCAATGGCTCTGGATCATCAAAGACTTCAACAATTGTGGTGACCACCTTTTTCTCAACATTCTTGACTGAATTCACAATCGCTTTTGAATTTCCCACAATTTGACTGCTAACACTTTCAGTGGTCCAGATAATTCCACCGCCCAAAAAAGCTGCAACGAACAATATCGCCAAAATCCCCTGCCAAGTTGGAATATGATATTTTTTCATACACTCTAATAATACCACAATTAGCAACACATTATTGTACAACACAAAAGATATGAGAACAAGAAAACAAAGATCCCCAATATGGGATCTTTTCTTATAACTAAGCGGGTGAGAGAAAATCTCATTCGCTTCGCTCTCAATAGGGCTTCCGCCCTCTTGTCCTCTCCCGCTAAAGCGAGACCAGTCATCCCAAGCGGAAAACTTCCGTTTTCCGACCCTTTTACGTTCGATTCCATTTCATCCAAACAAAACAAAACTGCCACCGAAAATCGATGACAGTCTTGTTTGTCTGAGCGGGTGAGCGGAATCGAACCGCCGTCTTCAGATTGGCAACCTGGTGTAATAACCATTATACGACACCCGCACTTTTGTGCCGAGGGAGAGAATTGAACTCTCGACACAAGGATTTTCAGTCCTTTGCTCTACCACTGAGCTACCTCGGCCTATATGAACAAAAATATATGCCCCACAAGGGTCATACACTAAACAACTTTATCATCAAAAAAACAAAAAATCAACACTTACTGCTCAATAAACGGAACAAAAGCAAAACCTTGGTACACGTCTCTCTCAAATTCATTTTCCTTCTTTCTCACAACACGCCACAACGAACCATCCTGTGTTGGAGCCACCAGCACTCCTCCAATCTTCAATTGATCAAGAAGTTCGAGAGGAATCTTTTCAAAAGCTGCTGCCACATGAATCCGGTCATAGCGTGCATATGCATCCCAATATTTTGAAGCATCAGTGATCCGAAACATAATATTCTCACATTTGTGCTTTTCGATGTTCCGCAAGCCGATCTTTCCCATCTCTTGGTTGATCTCAAAAGCAAAAACCTTTCCGTCTTCCCCAACAATCTCTGAGAGCAAACAACTAACCCATCCAGTGCCACTGCCCACATCCAAAACTTTGTGTCCGGATTTTGCCCCCAAAAGCTCAAGCATATAAATAACAGTTGTTGGCTGTGAAATTGTCTGACCATTTGCAATCGGCAATGCTTCATCTGAATATGCATATTCCTTCATTTCACCTGGTATAAACTTTTTTCGGTCAACTTTGTTCATCGCACCTTTGATCGCGGACGAACTCAAAACACCCTTTTGTTCCAGGTCTATAATCAACTGTCTTTGAGATGGTTGAAATGCACTCATATCACTATCATAACCTGTATTTTCACGTTTGATAAGTTTTTTATACTCAAAATATCCACATAAAAACAAAAAGTTGTTGCTGAAATCTACAACTACTTTTGAGCTCCACGATGAAATGTTGAGCTTTTGTGCGAAACAGAGAGAAAGAGCTTTTCGCCTCGCCTTCGGCTCGTTGTCCAAGACAGCGCTGAAAGCTCTTTACTTCCAGCGACTCTCACTTCGCTTACTGCTACCCGTTCGAATCCCCACACCCAAATATATATTTATCCCAAAACAAGCTTGAGATAAATATATAAAATGCGGAGAGATCGTAAAACCTTTGCGCGAACCTTTTTTGAGAAACAATCGCAGAGCGATTGATAACTCACACACGCCGAGCACGCGGTGACTTGCAACAATATCTTACACACGAAATGCATGGTAACGCCAACCATTCCGCGCCTGTGGTAACTTGAGAATCCGCTCACTCACAAGGAACACCTCGCATTGGCTCAGCTCATAAACTCGTATTGCTCCCAAAATTTGATTTTATATTGTAAGAAATACGTTCAATAGCACCTATTTTTGAATCAAAAATATTTACTTCTAGATCTCCTTTTTCAAAAGAGTGTCCTTTTGTGAGTTCAACGGTTCCTGTCTTGAACCTCTTAAGTTACTTAATTTTCATTATCCGTTTCAGTAATTTGATATAGTCCAGCAAATGTCTGGTAACAAGGAAGTTTTCTTTAACAAACTCACGAGCGTATTTCCCCATCGCCTTTCTTAATTTTTCGTCTTCCAACAACGTCACTATTCTATCAGCGCATTCATCAACGCTGCTTACCAAATACCCGTTTTCCCCGTCAACTATCTGATAGGGGATGCCTCCGGTGTTTCCGCCAATTACCGGCGTGCCTTTCCAAAGAGCTTCCGTAACGGTTAGCCCGAAACCTTCCCGAACGGATTTCTGCAACACAACTGCTGACGCACTCTGCAAAGCATTTACTACCAGATCATTATTATCCACATTAAGCAAAACGGTAACATCTTTCATTTTTTTAGTTTTCTCAATTACCTCGTGATAGATTTTAAGTCCTTCTGGATCGTCAGCGGCGGAATTACCCAACAATACCAGTTGGCAATCGGCTTTCTTTTTGGCTTTTTTAAAAGCATCTATTACTCCGCATGGATCTTTCCAGTAATCAAATCTTGAGATTTGGCTAATGATCGGTTTGTTGAACTTTATTCCCAATACTGAGAGAATGGATTCCATTCCTTGTTTTGAAAGCTTCCTATTTTTATCTTTTAATGGATCTATCGACGGCATAATAACCGTTTGTGGGATTTTGATGTCCCTTTTATGATAACAATCGCCGGAGATGATCATTTCATCATAAAGATTGATGAAATCTTTTAAATAATCCCATAACTTTTGATTGGGGTTCGTAATGTCAATATGGCATCTCCAGATCCACGGCTGTCCCTTTTTGTAGAATTTGATCAAAGGCAATACTTGCGGATCATGAATAATAACAACATCACTTTTTTCGAGGCGCATGAAAGATGAATTATGACGGTTTATTTCTTCATAAACTCTTTTTGCTTTGAGAGACAGTTTAATGTTCGCTCCCTGAAATCCGTTGTGAAACGACTTGGTAATTTCAAAAAATGAAAGACCTCCTTTTAACAGCCGCCATTCCGCCTCAATGCCGACTTGGTTCATAAGATAAACCAAACTGTCCAGAAGTTCCGCCACTCCGCCACCGTAAAAAGTGGAGTTTACGTGAACAACATGTTTTCCTTTTAAAGGCTTCGCCTCTTTGATAATTTCGTCGATTTTCTTATTTCCGACGATCTTACGATAGTCATCTAAAGTTATCATTTTGGTGATATGTGATTTATTAAGAATTATAATGTGGAATTAAAGATCGAACAAAAAATTTTAATTTTGCTTGACTTCTTCCGGAATTGGCGGAGAGGAAGGGATTCGGTGTCAACTCACTAAACTCACACTTCGCTTTCGGCTCGCATTCGTTAAGTGGTTCCTACCCGGGCTCGCCAATTCTCAAATTCGCAAAGCTCATTTGTCTTGGCTCCGCCTTTCGAATCCCACCTCGCAATAGCAGTTGCCGAAAAGGTCGCTTGGACCTTTTTTGCAACTGTGTGCGGTACCTTTTGGGCGAAATCCGAACCTTTTTTGAAGAAAATCCAGAATAGGAAGCGGAACGCTTCGCGTGCTTTTTCTCGCACTCTGCCTGCCCCGTAGTCGCTTGCGTAGTACTGGGACGGAGTGCGAAACAACTCCACCGCGCCAGCGCCCTCGTGCCTCGGGCGACCGCCCGACCAAAACCATTTCCTTTTCAATTTTTTGTTCGACTCCTCCCCATGCCCCTCCGCCGATAGGCGAAAAGAAAGGTAAGGTAAGGAAATGGTTTTGTCGGTCGGGTTCGCTCAGAAATTCCAAAAAGGCTTATATAAGCATAATAACATATTTTGTTAATTTATCGTTGCCTTTTCTCCATTTCTTCACGAACTATGGCGCTACGCTCCTACTAAATCGAAAGTCCGCTCACTCACGAGAAACACCTCGCATTGACTGTTCTCCGCCAGCTGGCGGATCACAATGCCTGCTCGGTGTTCTCGTGGCTCGCTCGTCGGCTTCGTTCGGGTTTTAGCAGAGATTCCAGATGTTGATTCTTGATATATACAGATGGCAAAAATCATGTTATGCTACTTCCAATTTCGAGATAGTCTCGAAATACGTTCTTTAACAACAACCTGGAGATAAATTATGACTTCACATAGCGCAAAGATATCGACTATTATCCAAGGCGCCCTCAAGCGTTGGAAGGGCACAACCATTCCAGAGTTTCTTTCTGGATCAATGAAGTTGAGTGACACTCAGTGGTTGCTGTCACACCTCTTTGAAAATATCGTGTCCAGATTGAAAACAACTCACATCATGACTCAGAGAACAAGAGACGATTTTGTGCGCCCATGTGATATTGACCAGCGCACAATACAGCTCTTTGACCGTATCGCATCAAACACACTCGGGGAAGAATATTCAGTAATTGAACTTTCTCCTCTTGCGAGTATTGGAAGCAATAGCTTGCTAACAAAGATTAAGCAAGCAAATATACTGCCAACCTCTCGAATGACTGAGCTGGTTGCGGATGTTGCGGTCGCACTTTCAATCGAAAGTGGGCTGAAGTATCGAAGTACCCAAAGTGAAGTACGTGTAGCTTCGAGTCACAGGATTGTGAGAGTGCAGGATGTAGGCTCTATCCCGGGGTTTACACAACACTTTCGAATGTTCGGCCTTTGTCATACCGGAGCGTTTACGAACAAATCGTATGCTGAGCCTATAAAGGAACAGGTTAGGTTTTACCTGAACCTGATAAATCAGTTGTCAGAAATTGGCACAGTACAAAATGTTTGTGTTTATTTGTCTAACATCCTAGCAAGCACACACCTCATTCAAAAGAACAATCTTGCAATGGAAGAGGTGCGTAGTATGACAGACAACGAAGATGAATACGATTTATGCACCAGGAGTAAATTAGAGTGCACACGATATTCAAAGACAGTACCTAATGTAGATCCGGACACAAAAAAGATACTTAAACCTCTCTTTCCGTCCATGGAAGAGTTGCGTGAAGAATATCCTAACGTAGAAATTCTGTACGATTTGGGAAGAATCGCTGGAATTGGCTACTATAACGGGCCGTGTTTTAAGATTACGGCCGCTAATAAAGATGGCTCTGAGTTTCCTCTCGTCGATGGAGGTGTATCTGACTGGGTAGCAACGCTTCTACATAACAAAAAAATTTCTTGTGTGACTAGTGGCATTGGAAGCGAGCTATTCTGTCGAGAGTTTTTACAATAAGTACTCCCTTTAGTACTTAAGCGCCCTGGCAATATCAGGGCGTTTTTTTATCCCACCCATGATAAGCTGCAAAACATTCTGCAGAGACCTTCTCTTTTACACTAGCAACCTTACTGTTTTCTATACATACATGACGAGGAGTTCCGTAAACAAATTCTTCTCTCATGACTGACGTGTAAGCTCCACAGTTTAATACAGCAACATATTGCCCCTCCTCTACCTTCATAGAAGATTCGCAGATGTGTCCTGCAGGAGAACATATACCATCAACAAATGATACTTTTTCGTGTGTACTAGACACATCGTCTCTTTTACAAGGTACAACCTTATAGTTACTTCCCAGGGCAGGAATCAAATAATTTGTTCCAATATCCAACACGGCCCAGGTACCACCGGCATTCTTTTTAATAGTTTTAATGCGTGAAAATATAATATTTGCATCAGCGACAACATAGCGCCCTGGTTCAAAAAGAATATGTGGGGCTTTTATCCCATTATCTTTAAAGAGGGAGGTTATATGTGTCACGAGTGATTCAAGAGCGGCATCGTCTTCAAAGAACATACGGGGAGCAATACCGCCTCCCATGTCAACATATTTACAAACTATTGAGAACCGTTTTTCAGCTTCCTTAATAAACTCAACCAAAGATCTGACTGGTTCGTCATAGGTTTTGTACTCAGTTTGGTTTGAAAATATATGAAAACTAAACCCTTGTACTTGTAGTCCGATTTCTTGAGCAAACACGATACATTCAGCAGCTTCCTCATAGTTCATCCCCAACTTGCCATCACGTTTGACAAAGTTTCCCTCTCCATCAAATTGAGGGTTGACCCGAAGTCCGATTTTTGTATGAGCCGTATGAAACTGATCTTTATATGACTTAAGTTTTTTTAGCTCAGACAGAGAATCAATATTTACAATTGCTCCTGAATTTAGCACTTGCATCAATTCATCGCCTGTTCTACCTAAACCATTCATGACAACATTTTCTGGTAAAAACCCTGCTTTTTTTGCTAACAACCACTCATATTCAGAAATGACTTCTACACCAATATTTGTGTCAAGAATAGTCTCTACTACCCTTTTTTCATAACTGGCTTTTATCGCGTAATATATATCACAGTTTACTGTTTCTAAGTTTTTCTTAATAGTAACAATATTTGATTTTACCCTATCAAGCGAGGTACAAATTGTGGGAGACGATCGCTCAGAAATTATCTCAGTATAAGGAATGTCGTTGACACACAAGATACCATTAACATACTCAACATATCCTGTAACATTGTATTGATTCAACATATTCTTATATAACCGCGGACTCAACTAACTCCATTCGTGCATTGTTCGCTGAAACATTCATTGTGGCACGTATACCAAGAGGTAGAGTCAACATTGGATTTGTGTGACCAAAATCAATATCACAAATTATTGGTATTTCATACTTTTCTCCAAAGAAAGACAAAATATCGATAAGAGTTCGATCCTGCGAATCTGTAATAAATTGATACGGTCGTGCAAACAAAATACCCCGAGTCTTACCTAGTACACCTATTTGTTCTAGGTAATTAAGTCTTCGCTCGGTGTACGCTGTACTTTCTTCTTCATCCTCAAGAAATAGAATTGAGTCAGAAAAGTCTGGCATATATTCGGTCCCACCAAGAAAACAAAGCGAGTTTAAATTACCTCCCATAAGCACCCCCTCGGCAAAACCGGACAAGACAGGCTTCATTGGCTCTGCCTCTTTCATATCACTAGGGCGCGTATCCTCTTTTTCCCACCATAAATTCTCATCCGAATATTCTGCTGCGGACGTGATAATGCCAATAGGAACTTCAGAAAATAGTGCTTTCTTGAAATATTCCAGTGTGTACTCATTTACTCCCCCGTATTCTCCAAAAGTGGGAAGAAGGGTTGGTCCGTTAAAAGTAACCAATCCTGTCTTATGAGTGATTGCGTTGTTTAATACTGTGATATCACTATACCCGCAAAATATTTTTGGATTTTTCTTAATGATTTCATAATCAAGTAAAGGTAAAATTGCATTTGCGTTCAGACCACCAGTCGAACATACAATCGCCTTAATTGACTCATCTGAGAACATCAGATTTATATCATTGGCTCTTTCTTGAGGAGTGCCAGCATTGTGCCCAAAGCTTTTTTTTGCACTGCTTGAAAACACGACTTCCAGTCCAATATTCTCCAGATTTTTCACACCCCTATCGGTCCGTCTCGGAAATGGCTCTATGGTTGATGATGGGCTTACGATTCCAACCCGGTCGCCTTTCTGTAATCGTGAGGGTTTAGTGTAAGTTTCTATCATACTTTCTTACTTAAAAATAATTCTACTTCATCTTTCATCCTCCTCTTTTGATACAGTAAGATTGAGTATCCTACATACTGTAAATTCTCATTAAAAAGCTTATAGAAATACTCTGCTCTTTCCTTAACTGTAGATTGTTCTTTTTCTCCAAGTTGTAAGACTTCATCTTTCATCATCAAGGTGTTGATATATCCTGCGATGTCGCTTTCCGCATCAAAATATCGGTAGTCTTCGTCAAAAAACAATTCCATTGCAACCCTCTCCATCTTAGACGTTTTGTCAATGAGTTCTGTCCAATGCTTCTTACCTTGCATATCAATTGTAGCACCTATTGCGTCAGATACATTATTCAAGATTACCTGGGGAGGATTGTCGATATAATAAATTGGTATAAAAACCAGAATGCCTCCAGGCTTCAAGACGCGCATGTACTCTGAAACAGCTTTTTTCTTATCTGAAATAAAGGATGTTACATTACTGCACCAAATCATGTCGAAATAGGATTCTTCGAATGGAAGGTCGCAAGCGTCTGCGTTCATAAAAGAAACATCTTGATCTACACCGTGTTCTTTTGCATACCTCCCTGCTTTTGCAATAGATGGCATATTTGAATCTATTCCAACTACCTTACACCCTGTAAGTAAACTAAGATTAACACTGGTGAAACCAGTGTTACTCCCAATCTCAAGTACTTTTTTTGAAGGATTTAGTTGAGAATTTATAGATACAGTATGGACTGACTTGATCCCACCAGATGGTCGGTTTCTTTCATCTATCAGACCTACAAACTCAGAATAATTCATTTTATTAATATTTTTCATATTATGGTAGTGTTTTAATATTTTTAAGTCGTGGATAATGAATAACATCTTTAATATCAGAATATCCAAGTGTCCAGGCAATAAATCTTTCTATTCCCAATCCAAAACCAGATGTTGTTTTGTACTTCGGTTGTTTGCGAAGGTTAATGTACCACTCATAAGTTTTGCTATCGACTTTTTGTCTTTCGAGAGACTCAATAATTTCTTCAGAGTTATCCTGTCGTTGCCCAGTACCAACGATTTCACCCCCAAAACCACCCTCGACAATTGGCGCAAACAACAAGTCGGCATTTATGACACTATTCGCATTCTGTGGATTGGGTTTTTGATAAAAAGGAACGATGTCCCTGTCGTAATTACAAAGCCACATCGGCAAACCGTCTCCCATCGCTCGGACGAGTGCCACTTCGCCATCATTGGTAATATCTCTTCCAAAATCACTTATTGAGTGGAATGAGGGATTTTCTTGTAGCCATGGATATACTTCGTCGAAAGTCTTTTTGTTGAAATTCTTGGTATTGATAATATTTTGCAGTGTCTGTTCTGTTTTTGAGAAATCAATACTCATGAGCTCTACGATTGGCGTAAGTGCCATAAATGTTCCGGCCAATGCCTGTACATAACTCTCAACAAACAGCAATAATTCATCAAGCGTTCCAACTATTTCTGCTTCACAATGAAAAAACTGGTTCAGGTGAAGAGCATCAGGATCCTCACCTCGCATAGATGGTAAATAACAATATGCTTTATCGAGATGAAACATGAGTGGCTCAAAACCAAATTGTGACGAGTCAGTGAGGTTGGTATTATATTTACCAAATTGAATACTTATCACTTCAGAGTCAGATCCTGGCCCCATTGGAGATGAAGCGCTTGGTGTCAACATAAAGAGATCTACATTAAATGCACCAACTCCCGACCAGTATGCATCGCTCGTTAATTTTACATAGTGGCGAACAATTGCTAGCGCAACAAAGTATTTATCTTTTGCCACATCACCAACGTAAGTCTCTGCATTATACGCTGGCGGACGTAAACTATTTTGACCATTTCTTTTTACAAACTCACTTGCATCGATCCTTGCATTTTTTAAGATATTTTCAAAAATCAATTCTTTCATAATTATTTCCGTATTAAATCATCAACGCTAATATCAAGCGCCTTAGCGATTTTAGAAAGGGTATCAATGGTCGGATTTTGGTTTGCGCCGTTTTCTATCTTAACAATGGTATTGAGAGACAAGTCGGCAAGGCGTGCGACCTTTTCGAGGGACAAGCCTTTTTGGGCACGGATCTTTTTTAAATTATTCGCAATGCTCATAGTGGTATTGTATAATTTGGTATATAGATTATAATATAAAGTATGAAAACTTTGTATCTTAATCATAACGGATTTTTTCAATTTTACAAAGAAAGCGACGAAAACAAAACCATAAAATTTCCTTTCATTTTTTTGCGACCCCCCCCCCTGCACCCCTGCCATTTCGGGCAAAAGTGAAATTTGGCGGAGAGGAAGGGATTCGGTGTCAATTCACTAAACTCACACTTCGCCTTCGGCTCGCATTCGTTAAGTGGTTCCTACCCGGGCTCGCCAATTCTCAAATTCGCAAAGATCATTTGTCTTGGCTCCGCCTTTCGAACCCCACCTCGCAATAGTAGTTGCCAAAAAGGCCGCTTGGACCTTTTTGGCAACTGTGTGCTGTGACAACAAGACAGTCTTCGAACTTTCGAGCTGTCCATATTCAAAAATATGCTTCGTGATGTTCCAAGATCTCTTGATGTTGTTTCAAAGATTGAAAATATTTTCATAATCAAAAAAGCGAGGCTCTGAATTTTCAGAATCTCGCTTTTTCAGTTTTGATGCTCCATTGTTTTGTTTTTGTTGTTAATAAGGAACTTAGGGAGCTGTGAGTCTAAAGTTTGTTGGAGCAGAAAGACCTTTAGAAACAACCACTTCAATTATTGCAGTTGCCGTCTTTTCTTCTCCCCAACTACTTGTTGTGATGAGAGTTACGGTGTATACCCCCGATGTTGAATAGGTGTGGCTTGGACTTGCTTCCAAGGAAGTTTGTCCATCACCAAAATCCCAATGATAGATGCTTATTGCACCAGGGCTTCCTGTTGATTGATTAATAAAGTCCACCACCAAGGAAGCTTCGCCTCCGGTCGTGGATGCTACAAACCGAGAATTGAAATGAGGGAGATGTATTTCCAACTTCCCAAATTCATCTGTTTTCATTTCGTCTGAAACGTCACGATCAGATCCATCTTCTGTTTCCACGTCTATGTAGAAATAGAGAGTTATTTCCCTTTCGTTGATGTTCTCTTGGGTTATGGGAAAAGTGAAGTTGTGCCTTCCCAAGCAGTCAACTTTGATGGTTTTGAAATTGGAAGAGATCGAAACCCTCGTTCTTGCCATTGTTTTGTTCTCTTTGTCTCCTTCGTCAATGTCAACTTGGTCATCGTCAAGTCTCTTTCTTTGGCTGTGAGGAATGTCAAAGTCTTTCTTGTCTTTGACGACAAGATAGTCAATGTCAACATCCTCCAGGTCGTGAGATGATCTGTTCTCCACTCTTGCTTGGGTGTGAAGATCAAAGCTTTGGCCGGGATCAAGGTCAATGTCGACCCTTTCGTGCCAAGAGCCAGTGTTGTATGGTCTGATATGGTGATGGGTTATGTGGACATCATCCCCGTCAGCATTAGGGTTAGAGTCTGTGGCGTCACTTCCTCCTCCGGCTGGATATGTGTAGGAGGAACCGGCATCAATACTGGCACCCAGGACTCTGGGACCACCACTTTCCCAAGGGTCATCGCCAAAACCGCAGGAGTAGGGTTGGTAATCACAGACTTGGCCTGGTCTACTTATACCGTCACCATCACAGTTGTGTTGACCATTATCATCTTGATTCCACAAATAGCGATCATGACCGTCAAAACCTTCCGGCCAGCCAAAAAAATTGAAACTATGAAACTTTGAACCTGCCGGTACCCTGACATTAAAGTAATTATTTCCATTAACGTCCCTGGGATTCCCCACATTATCAGCCATCAGGAAGAAGCGATTGACCCAATCTGTAACATCAGAAGTATACTGATCGTACAAGTTGTTATGATCATTTTTGAGCTCATAGAGATTTCCAACTAGCTGGACTTGTACTTCAAATGTCGCATTATGAGCAAACTCTTCATGATGCCAAAAATGAAATTCAACAATATACCACTTATTCACTTGAAGTTTTGTCGGGTCGGAAATACACAAGGTGTAACGATCAAGGGTGATGTCGGAAGCATACACCTCATTGTACCTAACACTCTGAATGTCACTAGTATCAGGAATAAACGTATAATGCGACAAATAACCGCGACGGAAAACTTTATTGTGGTCTATTATCACCATTTCGAATCCCAACGGTTTTCTTGTCCCATTGGAGAATTGTTGATTATAGAAGTCCATATTTTCCGGAGAAAGATAGAATCCCACAAAAACTGTGTTCTCTGCTTTACAGACTTTGATGCCTCCTCTTTGGGGAATGTAGTCATCATTGACCTCGAAACCCCAAATATCGGGACTTTGAGCTTCTATTCTGTTCGTAACTGTAGTCACCTCTTCAATGGTGTCACCAAGTAAATCAGCCAAATAGCTAATGGCATTTGAGTAACCGCCAAGAGCATAGGCTGATGTTGGTATAATCAACAAAAAAATAGCCATAACCAATACAATCTTTTTCATGAATTACCTCCTTTTGTTTTCGATTCAATTCATTTTGGTCAGATTGCCGAATCTTCAAACATCTCGGTATAACTTTTTTGTCTTACCTCCTTTCTTTTCTATTCAATTGTCAAAGATCTGCTTTCGAAGAAATAATATTCTTCTTGAGAGAGGCTTCTAAGCAAAACCTCTCTTGGAAAAATATTAGTTCAGTTTTTTAACCATTTTTAGGGATTCAATAATCGCTTTTTCTGTTTTCAAGTATTTTCTTTCTTTAGTGGAGTCTTTGATTCTTATTGAATATTCAACCTCTTCACTAAAATAAATAGTATTGTTTATAAAACCATAGCCGCATTTCACCGCACCATCATAAATATAGCAATGCACGTTATTGTTATACTGCAAAGATTCTCTGTCCTCACCCTCCTTTAGCGTAAAGACGTCATGAAAAGCCTCAGAAACAGTTACCGGCAATCTACCGTCCTCAGCTTTATCTGCGATAATAGGCATACTTGTTAGCTTATGCGAAGTTATCACTACTTCATTAGGGCACTTCCTGAGTTTTTCCGAATCACATTCTTTTGCAATATGCAATGTCATTGCATCAACAGTATGTCCTCTAGGCTCTCTGTAGTCACGAACGAAAATTTCCCAATCTTCCGGATAACTTATTTCATATCCATAATGATCATTTCTGTAAGTCTTCCAATCAGAAGTATCAATTTTTTCTTCCCTATTCTCTTCTTCTTGTCTCTCTTCAAAAACTCTTATCAATTCTTCATTTTCATTGACTAGTGCTTTTTCTTCACCTTCTTGTTTGTAGCACCCACCTAGCACAAACAATCCCAAAATGATTGGGGCTAGAATTAATATTTTTTTGTTAAATTTGATGTTTTTCATTGATTTTGAAGTTCTGGATTTAACAACCTGTTTCTATTTGCTAGAACTAAACTAACATGCAGAAATATGGTCGTCAAACAGATTTTTGTAACGGTTTTAATAACCAATGAACCGGGCTACAGATTTGAATTTTATTCTGCCGTACATTCGAGATACCTTTTTTACCTCCTTCGTCTTATTTAGTTGTTAAAGATCGTCACTTTGAAGAAATAATATTTTTCTTTGGAGAGATTTCAATATTGAAATCTCTCTTGGAAAAATACTATTTCTCCAGTTTTTTGATGAATCTGAAGGATTTTAATATTTCCTTTCTGATTTGTAAATCTTCTTCATCTCTAAAGCTAATGTCACTTTGGTAAAACAGAAATCTAAGTCTGGTAATATCACTATAATGCCTTGGCTTAATTTCAAATTCACATCCGGACCACCCCTGAGGACCAAAATCGTGATAGTGGATCACTGCATCATCCAAAAAATCAGCTGAGAAATCCAATAAATTGTTGTCCTGCTTGATTGTGTGATTTCTCCATAAGCCAGGAGTTATGTCAAACCCAACAATTTTTTCTTTGCACCTATACACCGAGTCACTGCATTTTTTCTTTTTTGTAATTGCAAATTCAAAACTAGAAGCCCCAGAATGCCAGTAATTATTAGTTGTGATTTTCCACTTTTTTGGATAGCTTATTTGAAACCCAAATTTCTTATTCCGATAAGTCTTCCAATCTGAAGTATCAATTTTTTCAGAACCTTGTTTTTCTTGCCTTTCTTCGAAAACTCTAATCAGCTCTTCATTTTTTGCTTTTTCTTCCTTTACATACCAGCCTAACACAAACAATCCCAAAATGATTGGAATAAGCAATATTTTTTTGTTAAAATTGATCTTTTTCATTGATTTTGTAACTTTAATTTAACAACCTGTTTCTATTTGCTAGAACTAAACTAACATGCAGAAATATGGTCGTCAAATGAGTCCTTTAGTTTTTCTCAACGATTTTAATAACCAATGAACCGGGCTGCAATCCCGCTCCAGTGCGAGGGCTTTCTTTCACCATCCGAAAAAGTTTGACTGTAAAATTGAATGTTGTTACTTGAAAGATAAAAACCAACAATGAGTTTGCCTTCCGCTTTGCAGACCTTGATACCTCCTCTTTTGGGAACAAACTTGTTTGTCCTTATGTCATCAGGGTTAAGTCCCCATACAGCTGGACTCTGTTCTTCAATTGCCCGAAGCACAATTGCTTCTGCCGGTAATGAGAAAATTACCAATATGATCAATGCCAATCCAATGGAAAAAAGTTTTTTCACTTTTCACCTCCGTCTGTTTTGTTTGTTTCGGTTAATATCCTCTGGATTTCCACTAATTGCCGTTGCTTTTCCGTATCACCTCCCTTTCTTTTATTCTATTAAATTGTCAATGTTCTGATTTAGAGATAAATATTCTCCAGAAGAGAGGCTGGAAAATTGGCCTCTCCAAAGAAAGCACTTATTGATCGGTGAACTTGAATGATTCAAGGATTTCTTTTTCCGTACTTGGAATATAGTCTGAATCAATATATCTTATTGTTGATAGATAGTGGTTGTTGTCACGTGAAAAATAATAATAATTATTAGATCCATTGTATTCCCTCATACAGCTTTGAACTTCCGGAATACTAGTAAATGTTAGTGGAATGGCGTCATGACAACACCTTGAGGGATATCCATCGTCAATACACCCTGAACTTTTTTCTCTTTCTTCTTTCTCTAAGAAGATCCAACTCCAATTGCCACTTGTACGTCGATTCAATTCATCTTCCGAGGAACTACCAGAAATTTCTATTTGCACAAAATCAGAACAATCTTCAAATGATTCATATTCTGTTGCGTTTTTTTCATCTGTGCAGTTTTTGTTATAAAAAACTATATAATCTATATTCCTATTAGTATATGTCCTAGTGAAAGGTATCCAATTTTCCGGATACTTCATTTCAAACCCAAATTTCTTATTCCGATAAGTTTTCCAATCTGAAGTATCAATTTTTTCAGATCCTTGTTTTTCTTGCCTTTCTTCGAAAACTCTAATTAGTTTTTCCTTATTATTCTTATTATGGAAATACCCACCCAAAACAACCACACTTGCCAATGCGATGAAAATGATACTTGAAACAATTGTGATGATCTTTTTGTTCATACTGATTGATTTTCCAATTATTTAAGCTCTTACTTGAGCATATTTATAACATAAGTTCAAACAAGAATCAAACTTTATTCAATAATTTTTGTCATGTGAAACAATCAAAAAAACAGCTGTAGCAAGCTGTTTTTTTCTCTGCGGAGAAGAAGGGATTCGGTGTCAACTCACTAAACTCACACTTCGCCTTCGGCTCGCATTCGTTAAGTGATTCCTACCCAGGCTCGCCAACTCTCAAATTCGCAAAGCTCATTTGTCTTGGCTCCGCCTTTCGAATCCCACCTCGCAATAGCAGTTGCCGAAAAGGCCGCTTGGACCTTTTCTTCAATTTGGCGGTGTTTTTTGGACGATGTTCGAACTTTCTTTGAACAAAATCCTGAATAAATCGGTGCGTTTTCGCTCGCCTCCGCGGAGTTTATCCCGCACTCCGTTGCGGGGCTACGGCGAACCAAAACA